>JBBQXT010000037.1:0-22501 GCA_038209415.1 Geobacterales bacterium | reverse complement strand
AAACGCTCCTGGGTAGGGTCCAGTCCATAAGCGGTCTGGAACTCTGCCAAGGCTCCAACGTAATCCCCGTGTTCATACTGGTCGAGACCTTTTTTGTAGCGCAGCTCGGCGGCTTTTTCACGGGCCTTAAAAAAACGTGAGCGGTAATCTCCGACATCAGGTTCATTACGGAAGGCATCGGCATAGCTGTACATGGCGTCTTCATAGTTGCCGGCGGCCTCGAGCTGTTCGCCCTTGCTGAATGCACGGCGACCGGCGGAACAGCCGGATAATGCAAACAAGGACAGCAGCAGGCTGAATATAATGAGATGAGTCAGGTAGCGCATTCGTAGCGTCTCCTCTGGAGGGTTCATGCTATTTACCAGTCGCAAACAGTGGCTGGTTTTCTATCAGCGGGATGATGATCTCTTCGCCGGTATCGGTGGACAGGATTGTCAAAGCCTGATCAGTAACCGAGCGGGCCTCGTATTTTCCTGCAAATTTGTCGCCTTTTCTGACCAGGATAATATCCTTATCCTTAGACAGAAAGATGGTCTTGCGATTGTCTTTTTTCAGATAGCCCAGGAAAACGAAGCGGGCCAAGGTGGTCTGGAGTGTTTCCGGCTGTATGATCGGCGGCGGCGGAACCACTACCGGGGCCTGAACAGCCACCGGCGGAATCGGCAACGGTTTGGGTGCGGCCGCCCTGCGCATCATGGCCTTGACCTCATCAATAAAGATCGGCTTGAAGATATTGCGCCGATAGCCCTTGAACCCGGGTTGCTCCCGCTCCAGCAAATCCAGGCGTAGAAAGCGCTCGTCTCCCGTTGCAGCCGGCGCCGGGATACGGCCGGCCGGTGTTGCGGCCGGCTCTGTAACCACGTTTTTGGCTGCCAGCCGGGTCTGGCCGGGGGCATACTTCAGCGTACTGACCGTTTTCTGTCGCGGGACAGACAGAAAACTCCAGACCACCGCCAGTACAAGCACAATCAGCAGGATGAAGAGCGCCAGTTTTTTGCGGTTCATGCGCCCTCCTTTCCCTGCAGATAGATTGTCAGGCGGAGGTCCATGACTACATTCTCTTCATAGAGATCCGTTTTGGACAGGTTCACGCTTTCAATAACGATCATTTCGCTGTTCTTCTGCAGATCGGCCAGAAAGCTCTTGACGGCAGCATAACTGCCGCTGACCGTCATGGAGACGCCGTAAGCCAGCAGGTCCTGGCCCTTTACAGCCTCAGGCTTATAGCTGACGGCACCGGTCGCAACAGCGCTGGAGGCGGCTGCATCCAGGATATCTCCGAGTACCCGGGGAAACTGACGCTTGGCGGGGATTCGTGTCATAAGCTTTTTCAGATCATCAGTCCCCCGGCGGTAAACCGAGGCAACATCGGCTCTGCCGGCCACGGCAATCCGTTGGCGCAGATCATTCCAGGTGGTCCGCGCGGTGATAACACCTGGCTCAAGATAACCGGTGACGACCGCATACAGGCCGATATTGAGCAGTAGCAGCAGCGCTGCCGTAATCAGTGTACGTTTTTTTTGCTGGATCAATTCCAGAAGGACCTGGTTCATTGCTGGGCCGCCTTGCACGAGATGGTAAATTGAACACCCCTGGCCTTCTCACCCGCTGCCACTTCCGAATGAGAGAGCAGCAAAATGGAGGTAAATGACTTGGAGTCCTCCAGCTTATCCAGATACGATCTGACCAGTGCAAAACTCCTGGCATGCCCCTCTATCTTTATCAAACCGGTTTTCCTGTCCGGCGCCAGCACGGTCAATGCGATGCCTTCGGGTGTGGCGGCCTCGAATTTTTCCAACAGACCCAGCCAGTTAAACGCCTTGCGGCCAATGATTTCATTGTAGAATTTGATGCCGGCCAGCAGGCGGATAAAGTCCTGTTCTGACACGCCGGTCGGCCGGCTGTTCAGGCGTTTCTCATAGGAGGCGTTATCCGCCTTCAATTGCCGCAGTTCGCCCAGGCTCCAGGAGGCGCGATTGATGTTCCAGGCCAGCAGACACAGCAGCAGGGCCAGGATCAGATAGCCGGAACGGTTTACCAGTTTGGGGTCGATATGCGTTCTGGTGGCAATATTGATGGTAAAACGCATTACAAGCTCCTCAGGGCTGCGCCGACAGCAGTGGTGAACACAAAGAGCGCTTCCTGATCAGCCGGGGCAGAATCGGAAGGTTTCACAACTGATTTGAGTTCCAGCAGTGCCGGCTCAAATCCGGTCGCTTCAGCCAGCATGCCGCAGAAGTCCCGCGCCACATCAGGCGGAGCGATGCAGGAGACGTGTTGAACCGTCCGCTCGGGAAAACGGTCTCGATACACCTTGAGTGAGCTGTTTATCTCCATGAAGACCCGGCTGTCGACTCCGGTAGACCCGGGCAGGTCCTTGACCCGCTGAAATTCGAGAACACCGGCGGAAAAGATCATGATACTCAGGGTACTTTCGTAAAACGAGATCAGCGCCACGTCATCCTGCGGCGCCAGGCGATTTTCAAAGGCGCGGTAGAGGTTGAACGAGTTGAAATCGATCCGCGACGGAGTGAAGCCGGCGGCCATAAGCTGTTCTTCGTACTGGCTGATGACCACGCGGGAGACCAGCGCCACCATCAGGGCCATGTCGCCGTTTTCGCGCACACACAACTGCTGGTAATCAAGATGGGTGTCAGCAATTTCGAAGGGGAGACTCTTCTTCAGTTTCCAGCGGATGATATCCAGTCCTTCCGCACGGCTTTTGAAGCGCCCCTCCACGTCCAGCATCATGATCCGGCCAACCGCATCCGGCAGGGAAACCGACAGACGTGTGCCCTTGTAGAGCAGCAGGTTATGGGCGCTGCGAACCGATTCGCAGAAAGCCTGTGGATCGAGGATATTGGCTTCGCGCAGAGAAACACGCAGACTGCCGGGCGCCAAAGGCGCATATGCCACCCGCTCCAGTTGCGGAGCGGCCACAGATCCACCCAGCAGGGCAAACGCTACGCCTGAAGGGCTTATCTCTACTCCAAGTGATTTTCGGGATAACAGCATGCTCGTTCCGTTCCTGTCACTCAACAAAAGTGACGCGGTTGATTTCCTTGAGTGTTGTATCTCCTTCAATCAATTTTTCCAAGGCCGAATCACGCAGAAACACCACCCCCGCCTCGCGGGCTGCCAGCTTGAGCTGGGTGGCGGTCGCCTTGCCGATGATCAGATCGCGGAGATGGTCATTCAGTTCCAGAAGTTCCACGATGGCCGAGCGACCGCGATACCCGGTATTGTTGCACTCTTCGCACCCTTTTGCTTCGTAGATGGTCACACCGCGCACCAGCTCCGGGTCCACACCGCCCTCCCGGAGGACGTCGTCCGAATGCTGAACGGGCTGGCGACACTTGCGGCACACCCGGCGCACAAGCCGCTGGGCCAGGACGCAGTTCAGGCTGGAGACAAAGTTGTAGGGATCTATGCCCATGTGGATGAATCGGCCGATTACATCGAAGACATTGTTGGCATGAACCGTGGTGAAGACCAGATGACCGGTCAAGGCTGACTGCACGGCAATCTGGGCGGTCTCCGAATCGCGGATCTCGCCGATCATGATCTTGTCGGGGTCATGGCGCAGGATCGAGCGCAGACCCTTCGCAAAAGTCAGCCCCTTTTTCTCGTTGACCGGGATCTGCAGCACACCGCGCAACATGTATTCGACCGGATCCTCGATGGTGATAATCTTGTCCTCGCCGGTTTGGATCTCGGTCAGGGCGGCATAGAGGGTCGTGGTCTTGCCCGAGCCGGTCGGCCCGGTAACCAGCACCATGCCGTACGGTTCGCGGATCTTTTTGCGCAGGCGTTTGATCTCGCGCTCGCTGATTCCCAGATTTTCCAGCGAAAGACCCTTCATGTCGTTGGCAATACTTTCCTTGTCAAGTATGCGTATGACGGCATCTTCGCCAAAGGAACTCGGCATGATGGAAACACGGAAATCGATGGACTTGGTAGCAAAACGAATCTTGAAACGGCCGTCCTGGGGTATGCGCCGCTCGGAGATATCCAGTTCGCTCATGACCTTGAGGCGGGATATGATCGGAGCCTGAAAATGCAGGTCGATCGGGTCATTGGCCACATACAGGACGCCGTCGATACGGTACTTGATGACTAACCCGTCGTGGCCGGTTTCTATGTGGATATCGCTGGCGCGTCGGTTGAGTGCATCCAGCAGGGTGGTATTAACCAGCTTGATGATCGGACTGGTGTCATCGGTAATGGTCTCGGCCGAAAGCACCTCTTCGCCCCGGTCGGTTTCCTTGACCAGCTGGAGCATGAAATCCTCGGACACATCGCGCAGCACACGCCGGGCGCCCTCCCCGGCTTTGAGCACGCCTGCAATGGCTGACTCGGAAGCAATGCGGATCAGCAGCGGACGGTCGATCAGCAGTTCCAGTTCATCCAGATTGATCACGTCGGACGGGTCGGAAATAGCCACGACCAGAGCTTCCTGCGTCATCTCCAGCGGGACAAACCGGAAGCGGTAGATAGCCTCCGGCGGCAGGGTGTTGAGTACCTCCTCGTTCATCCTGAAATCCTTCAGTTCAACATACTGCATGTTGAACTGTTCGGACAGTGCCATTGCCAGCTGCTCGCCGTCAATAAACCCTTCATGGACGCAAATCTCCCCGAAGCGCTGTCTGGTTGATGCAAGCTGTTCCAGGATGATCGGCAGTTTTTGCGGGTCAAGACTGCCGCGCTCAATAAGGATCGTACCGATATTTTTGCGTTTGTAGGATTTCATCAGGTTCCCTAGTTGATAGTACTACCCATTCTAAAAATGGGTAGGTACATGGCTATGATGATGGCACCGATGACAACACCCATGATGACCATGATGGCCGGCTCAATGGCGGTGGTCAGGATTCGCATCCGTTCCTCAAGTTCATCTTCCAGATAATCGGAAATATCCACCAGCATATCTTCAAGAGAACCGGTTGTCTCCCCTACCCCCAGCATACGCAGGGCCAGCGGCGGCATGATATTGATCCGCTCCAGGGCGGTGGAGAGGCGACCGCCCTCTTCAATGAAGCGGACCGCTTCAAAAAGCCGCTTCTCCATATATTTGTTGTTAAGTGTCCCGATGGACATGCGCAGCGACTCTATGATCGGAATACCGCTGCCGAGCACGGTCGCCAGCGTGCGGGCGAAGCCAGCCACCGAATATTTTGTGAACGCATCCCCGGCAAAGGGAACAGTCAATTTAAACCGATCGACGATATAGCGGCCCGATTCAGTTCCAACCCAGGTGCGATAGGCTGCTGCGGCAGCGATGCCGAGCAGAACGGCTAAGGGTGCAAATCTCTTCATCACTGACGTAGTCTCAATCAGAATGCGCGTGGGCAGCGGCAACTGTGAGCCGGCATCGGTATAGACCTGGGAAAAGGTAGGCACGACATACAGCAGCAGCAGGGTTATAGCAATAAAGGCAACAATTACCAAAATCGCAGGATAGAACATCGCAGCCACCACTTTTTTGCGGATGCCGTCCACACGCTTGAGGTACTGAATGTAGCGCCTGATGGTGCGGGGCAGGTCGCCGGTCCGTTCGCCGGCCCTGATCGAGGCGACATACAGGTGCGGAAAGGATTGGCCATGCCTTTCCATGGCAGAGGAGAGCGCCGCTCCCCCCTTCACGTCTTCACGCACCTGGCGCAAAATCTCGGCAAAGGTGCCGCTGTCATGCCGTTCGAGGATGGCGTCAAGCACCTGCATGATCGGCATGCCGGCCTTGATCAGCACCAGCAGTTCCTGATTGAAGGTGAGCATCGTGCGGTTATCTATACTGCGCCGCTTGCCCCCTTTGTCGAACAGAAACTGAAACGGCTTGCGCTTGACCTCAAAGACAAAAAAACCCTGATCTTCGAGGCTCTTCTGAAGCATGGCCGGTTCCAGCGCCTCGAACTCACGAAAAATGATTTTGCCGTCTGATGCGCCCAGCTTGCAGGTATAAAGTGACATAAGTAAAGACTGTTACCACAATAACCCAAAAAATAAAACACAAAAACCACGGACAAAGTGCCCGTGGTTCAGATTTTCATTATTAAAACAGGGTGTTGTAATATACGCTCTTTAAACCAGAATCAATAGCATGTCCGGCTGGAATGAAACGATGCGGAATAAAAGTCGCCCTGTTGCAAAGGCCGCTGGAACGAAATAACACTGTTGTCAGGCATTCAGCAACCCCACGACCCAGACGCCATATGAAACAAGCAGTGCTGCCCCCCAGATGCGGGCGGGTCGCGCCTCGAACCGGCCTCGCCCCGGAAAGACCTTGAAAAGGAATACGATTGCGGAAGCAATCCAGCCGATAAGGCCGATAAGGGTAATCATGGACCAGATTCCGTCAGACACTGACCTATCCTTTTACCTGCCCCGCTAAACGGGGTAAGTGCGTTAACGAAGTTGTTTTCTGATAAACCATAGAAAACAACTTCTATCTTAGTAAGATGCGCCTGATGAGCGTACCCAGTTTGAGTTTCCAGACCAGGAAAACCGCTTCCCGGACAATCTTCTTTGACATTTTGGAGCTGCCAGCATGACGCTCGATGAATATGATCGGAACCTCGACAATCTTGAGCCCTTTTTCCATGCAGCGGTAGTTCATTTCAATCTGGAACGAATAGCCATCCGAACCGACCGTATCAAGATCAATGGCCTCGATCGTCGAACGGCGGAAGCATTTGAAACCGCTGGTACAGTCCATGACCGGCAGACCGGTTATCATCCGGGTATACAGACTGGCAAAGACGCTGAGCATCAAACGCCGGATCGGCCAGTTGACAACGCTGACTCCATTCAGGTAACGTGAGCCGATCACCAGATCACAGCCTTGGATGGTTTTCAGAAACACCGGCAAGACCGTCGGGTCATGGGAGAAATCGGCATCCATCTCGATCAGGAAGTCGGCCCCCATTCCAAGCGCAGCCCTGAAGCCGTCGCAATACGCCGATCCCAGGCCCAGTTTACCGGAACGATGGATGACCTGGATACGCTCATTGTGTGCCGCCAGTTCATCAGCTATGGCACCGGTACCGTCAGGGGAGTTGTCATCAACAAAAAGAATCTGGATGGAGGGATGCTGCAAGAGCACCTCTGTGGCCAGACGGACAATATTGTCCCGTTCATTGTAGGTGGGGATGACGACAATTGCTTTCAAGCGCCGCTTCTTTCAGAGAGTTATTGCCTGTGAATTTCAGCTACATTACGGGAAATCGGGCGTGAAAGTCAAGAGAACGAAGCGCACTTTCCGCTAGATTACTTCGGCTGGGAGTCTGCACCGGTTATAAGGCGCACCTGACGTTCATGGAAAAAATAATAAAATGACCAGTTCACCAACACTAGCAGGCGGTTGCGGAATCCGATCAGATAATAGAGATGGAGGACCAGCCAGATCAGCCAGGCCAGGTAGCCAGAGAATTTGAAGCCATGGGTAACCGCTACGGCCGAACTTCGCCCGATGGTTGCCATAGACCCCTTGTCCAGATACTTGAAGGGAGGCAGGCTCTCACCCTGTTCACGACAGAGAATGGCCCGGGCAACATAGTGCCCCTGCTGGCTGGCGACCGGAGCCATCATCGGCAGCGGCCCGCCCCCTTGGTCCAGACAGGCCATGTCACCGATTACAAACGCCTCAGGATGCCTATCTATGCTGAGATCCGGCAGCGCCGCAATCCGGCCGCCGCTCCCCTGGGCAAGCCCCAGTCGGTCGGCCAGCTCGGCGGCTGCCACGCCTGCTGACCAGAACAGTGTATGGGAATTTATGACGAAGCCGTCGTGGAAGGTCACATGCCCGGCATCTGCTCCGGTTACGCGGGTTTTTAGCAGTATCTCGACCCCCATCGCCCGCAGCTTCCTGGCTGCATATCCGCCCAGTTCGGGCGGCATGGCGGTCAGCAGCGAGTCAGCCGCCTCCACGAGTATGATCTGGACCTCTCCGGCCGTGAGTTCCGGGTAGTCACGGGAAAGCACATGCTGTGACAGCTCCCGCAGTGCACCGGCAAACTCCACGCCGGTCGGCCCTCCGCCGACGATGACAAAGGTCAGCAGCGCCTTGCGACGAAGCGGATCAGGCTCCCGGGTGGCCTTCTCGAAAAGTAGCAGGATATGATTGCGCAGGTCTTCTGCCTGGGAAAGATTCTTGAGATCAAAGGCATGCCGTTCGACACCCGGCAGGCCGAAAAAATTTGTGCGGCTCCCGGTAGCCAAGACCAGATAATCGTAAGTCAGTTCTCCATCTTCAAGAAGCAGGCGTCTGCCGGAGAAGTCAACACCGCTGACTTCTCCTAAACGGAAGCATGACCCTTTCCATGACCGTGCCAGTGCCCGCACCGGATATGCAATGGATTCCTGTTCAAGGCCTGCCGTGGCCACCTGGTACAGCAGCGGCTGAAAAAGGTGGTAGTTGTGCCGGTCCACCATCACGACCTCCAGACCGCTTCCGGCCAGGGCCTTTGCCGCACTCAGTCCGCCGAAGCCCATCCCGACTATCACGACCCGTTTCGCACTCATGCGTGCCCCCAATGAATATGAACCTCTGCCTGACTATCCAGGATATGAGAAGCTATCACCCATGATTAGCTTCAGTCAATTAGATTAGTGCACATTTTTCGAATGCCAACCCACCTGACGGCACAACATTCAGCCAGTAAGGTAGGTACGCTTATGCGCCGCAGATGCACACTCAAGATTATGCTTGTCCTGATCGGCACACTCACGGTGGCCGGGCGCAGCAAAAAAGAGCAGCGCCACGTCTACACCAACAAGCAGGATTGTCTCGATGACTGGAATAACAATCCTAAGAGCTGTGAAGAGATCCTCCCAGCAACTCCAATTACCGCTCCAACGCCCATTATTTCTTCGGCCCGATGTTTCGCTCGGGCACTGTTTTCAGCGGCGAACAGGGCGGCCGTTCCATCCGGACCATGAGTGTTTCGTGCGGCAACTTCGGCAGTCTGGGTGACTTCGGCAGTCTGGGTGACTTCGGCAGTCTAGGCGGTTTCCACTCCTCCGGCGGCAGCTGACCATGGAACGGATTGTCACACCACCCCGCTTCGACTGGCAGGAGAAGGTCGAATCATACGGCATGGGCTACCTCACCATCGATGGCTAAATCTACGGGGATGAAATTGCCTGTTACTCTTTCACGACAATCGGAATCGACGAGCTTGAGGGTGCCACCGAAGAGCTTCAGGGTATGTGCGTGAGATCGAAAACAACCACACCGCCGCTGCCACACTGCTGGCGTTCTTCTCTGTAGCCATCGGGATCCTGAATGCTGCCAGCATGACCTATTGACGAGACTGCCTGCAAACCAGACCGGTAGACTGATTCCTCTACAGGAATGAAAACAGACAGGCCCTTGCAGGCGGCAGCCATGCAAGGGCCTGATGATTTTGAAGTGCCTGCACCGCTCCGCTGGGATCAGGAGCGCAGTGAACCTCCCTTGAAGAAAGGCAGCTCGCAGACCATGGCCTCCATGCTGATCCGCTCATGGCGAATCGTGAGCGGGGTCCCGGGCGGATACTGGCCTGTCGTGACAAAGCCGATGCCGATACCGCAGGCGAGCATCGGGGAAAAGACCCCACTAGTGACACTGCCGACCTGCTCCTGGCCGGAGACTATTTCATAATGATGGCGTGGCGAACGGCGGCCGGAAACCTGAAAAGCAACTTTCTGACGTGACAGGCCCTGCTCTTTCTGCTCCAGCAAGGCCTGCTTGCCGACAAAATTCTTGCCGAAATTGACAAACCCTTCCAACCCGGCCTCCAGCGGCGTCGTACCTTCATCGATATCACTGCCGTAGAGCGAGTAGCCCACCTCTAGGCGCAGCACATCCCGCGCACCCAGTCCGGCAGGCTTGACCCGTTCATCCTGCAACAGCAGGTCCCACAGTTGGGCGGTTTTTCCCGCAGGCAGAAAAATTTCGTAACCCAGTTCACCGGTATAGCCGGTGCGGCTGACAATCGCATCGCAGCCCAGGATCTGCATGGTGATGAATTTGAAGTAGGGCAGTGCGGCGATCTGTTCGCCGCATGCAGCGACCAACACCTCGCGGGCCAGCGGCCCCTGGATATCCAGTTTCCCGGTGGCAGCAGTGATATTGGTGAACGATCCTCCCCGCAGACGGCCGCTGATGACGGCAAAATCATTATCGGCGGTAGCCGCATTGACCACGATCATGACTTTGTCCTCTGCCAGGCGGAATACGATCAGATCGTCGATGATGCCACCCCGCTCATTAAGCAGAAAACCGTAGCGCGATCGCCCAAGCGGAATAGTCTTTATCGAAAAAGTGAGGACATCTTCAAGGCCACCGGCCTCGAAATCCCCCTGGAAGATGAACTCGCCCATGTGGCAGATATCAAAGAGCGCCGCCTTGCTGCGGCACCAGGCATGCTCTGCGATGATTCCTTCATACTGGATCGGCATATCCCAGCCGCCAAAGGGGGCCATGAGGGCTTTCAGGTCACGATGACGACTGCACAACGGTGTCTGCTGTAACAATTCCATGCTCATAGTCTCCGCGGGATCTGATTTATTTGTAAGGTGAGTTTTTCCTGTGAGTGCTGTGTTTTTTTTTCTTGCCGGTGGTACCGGCAATTGAAAGAACATCCGCCAGCTGCATCTTCCAGATATTTTCCTCGTGGGTCAGTTTGAACTCCCGTGTGCTTGATTCTGCTGTATTGGGTGTTCCCTCCAGACCCACCCTAGCATAAACGGTCGCCTCCGTGCGCTTTTCGTTCAGCACTTTGAAATTTTCCAGCTTCTGGAAACAGCAGGCCGGTCGGGTAGTGGAATCACGCATCTTGATAACAAACTGCTCCCTGGATGTCTTGCCGCGATGCGCCAGATGTTCGTAAAGCTGCTCATAGCGGCCTTCACGCCACAAGTCCAGGGTATCGGACATGGATTGTTCGAGGATGTCGGGGACTTTTTCAGAGCCAGCCGACGCAACCGACTGGAACAGAGAGATCAACAACAGGAAAGATGCAACAACTGACAGAACACGCATTGGGCGGCCCTCCGAGGAGTAAGGTTTGATAAATTTCATGCATGGTAGTGCAATTGAAGCGGCCACGCAACCTGAAAATAAGCCTTCCCGATGTGTTTCAAATACTATTTCAGATTTATAAAGTCCTTCCGTCAGCCTCCACAAACAACCTCAATTTTTCCATCATAGCTGCAAATTTGGCCGGTTTGAGCGATTGCTGCCCGTCACTTGAGGCATGTTCCGGGTCGGGATGCACCTCCACGATCAGACCGTCGGCACCGGCAGCAACCGACGCATAACACATGGGAGCCACATAGTGGTGGTTGCCGGTCCCGTGGGACGGGTCGATGATCACCGGCAGATGGGTTTTCCCCTTCAGGACCGGAATCGCTGAAAGGTCGAGTGTGTTGCGCGTGGCGGTCTCGAAGGTGCGGATACCCCGTTCGCAGAGGATGACATCCTGATTGCCCTCGCTCATGATGTACTCGGCGCTCATCAAAAATTCCTGAATCGTCATGGACATGCCCCGTTTGAGCAGTACCGGCTTCTTCAGCTGGCCCACCTTCTTCAGCAGGGCGAAGTTCTGGGAGTTGCGGGCACCGATCTGGAGGATATCGGCGTAACCGGCGACCAGCTCCGCCGTTTCCGGGTCGATGACCTCGGTCACGAACGGCAGCCCGGTCAGCTCCCGGGCCTTGGCTAGCAGCTTCAGACCATCCTCCTCCAGACCCTGGAAGGAATACGGTGAAGTCCGCGGTTTGAAGGCGCCACCGCGCAGAATACGGGCTCCGGCCTTCTTGACGGCCAGCGCTGATTCGATGATCTGCTGTTCGCTCTCCACCGAGCAGGGGCCGGCCATGACGATCACCTGACTACCACCGATCACGACTTCGTCACTGATACGCACCATGCTCGCCTCTTTTTTGACCTCTTTGGAAGCCAGTTTATAGGGCTGCAGAATCGGGACCACGTTTTCTACCCCATGCAGCGACTCCAGCGTCTGCAGCACGGTCTTGCCCAACTCGCCCCCGACCGCTCCAATCACATCCCGTGTCGTTCCGTGAATCACATGTGGCATGTAGCCCAGCTCCCGGATGCACCTCAGCACCTCATCCCTGTCTTTCTTTGCCGCACCTGCCTTCATGACGATAATCATGTTCTGCTCCTTTACCACAAAAAAAGGCCGGAAGGTTTCCCCCGACCCTGGCCGCTAGACATGGCGCGGCAACAAAAAAGTCAGGGTAGACTTCCGTCTGCCCCGACTTTGTGGTGTGTGATGTGGTCGCTTCAGTGCGCTTACACCTCTACCCGGGCAGACGGCTTGATAAAGCCGAACCAGAAATAAAAGTAAAAAGCGCTGAAGAAGCTGTTGGATTTCATGGAGGTACTAAAACATACCAATTGTAATGATGTCAAGTCCAATATTCACGGCTTACGACAAATTGCTCGGCCCGCAAAACCCGCTTGACTTGACTAGTTTCAGGCAGGTGTGCTAGTTTTTTCCATTCTCGCCGCACATCGCACCCGGAGCCAGCACATGTACTTCCCCGACATCACCACTTTTAAAGACCTCTCCCGCCAGGGCAATCTGATTCCGGTTTATCGCGAGATCATGGCTGACATGGATACGCCGGTCACTGCCTTTAAGAAACTTGATGACGGTCGTTTTTCTTTCCTTCTCGAAAGTATCGAAGGGGGTGAAAAGTGGGGCCGTTACAGCTTCCTCGGCTCCAGTCCCTCGCTGATCGTGCGTTCAAAAGGTTCCACCGTCGAGATTATCGAAAACGGCACTATGACAACAGTGACCGTTGCCGACCCCCTGACTACAATCCGCGACATCCTGGCCCGCTTTACTCCGGTTGAGGTTGAAGGGTTGCCGCGTTTCTTCGGTGGTGCTGTCGGTTATCTGGGCTACGACATGGTACGTCACTTCGAACAATTGCCAACTGACAACCCGGCACTGCTGGACGCCTATGATTCCTATTTCCTGGTCACCGATACCATCATAATTTTCGATAGCATGCGTCAAAAGATCAAGGTTGTTTCCAACGCCCACCTGGACGGCTCCATTGCACCGGATGCAGCCTACCGTCAGGCCACGGAAAAGATTGACGCGATGATAGGCCGACTGCGGACACCGTTACCGGCAGCAGCTGTGCCGGACACCGGCAGGCAGGTCAAATTTAAATCCAACGTATCACGGGTGGACTTTGAAACCGCCGTTGAAAAGGCCAAGGAATATGTCCGCTCCGGCGACATCATCCAGGTCGTACTCTCCCAACGCTTCAGCGGCGAGCTCTCCGCCGACCCACTCGACATCTATCGCGTACTGCGCACCCTCAACCCGTCCCCCTACATGTTTTTTCTGCGGCTGGACGACACGGTCATTGCCGGCGCCTCCCCGGAGGTCATGGTCCGCAAGGAGGGCCGCCAAGTCGAGTTGCGCCCCATCGCCGGCACCCGTCCCCGTGGGAACACGCCCAAAGAGGATGCCCGACTGGCGGATGAACTGCTGGCCGATCCCAAGGAGCGGGCCGAGCACGTCATGCTGGTGGATCTGGGGAGAAATGACCTGGGGCGGGTCTGTACAACCGGGTCGGTTAAAGTTTCGGAACTGATGATCATCGAACGCTACTCCCACGTCATGCACATCGTCTCCAACGTGCAGGGAGAACTCAGCGCCGACCGGGATGCCTTTGACCTGGTGCGGGCGACCTTTCCGGCCGGGACGCTTTCCGGCGCACCCAAGGTCCGGGCCATGCAGATCATTGAGGAGCTTGAGCCAGTCCGCCGTGAAGTATACGGCGGTGCAGTGGGCTATTTCTCCTTCTCCGGCAACATGGATCTGGCCATCACCATCCGTACCCTGGTGATCAAGGACGGCAAGGTTCACCTTCAGGCGGGAGCGGGGATCGTGGCCGACTCCGACCCGGCTGCGGAATGGCAGGAAACCGTCAACAAGGGCATGGCGGTCATGAAGGCGATTGAACTGGCTGAGAAGGGGCTTGAATAATACCGCGGAGGATTGTCCCTGGACGAGCTATCGGTATTACATCGGAGAAGGAGCGCCAACTTGGCTTACAACCGACTTCATCCTTGGATATTTTGGAAAGAGCGTTCCGAATGCCCGGAAAAATTATCGGCAATTTGTACATGACCTGATCCAGCGTGAGTATGTAAGTCCATTGCTGGAAACAGTTGCCTCCACTATTCTGGGTAGTCCGGAATTTGTCTGCGAAATTCAGGAACAACATCTTGGAAGCAAGAAAGCGGACCGCGACCTTCCAGCCATGCGGGAGCTTAAGGTCAAGCCATCGTTACAAGAAATCATGGAGGCTGTAAAGAAGGCTTTTACCGGAAATGACCGGGAGACAACAAAGGCCGGAATCTATTTGTGTCATCGCTATAGCGGCGAAAAACTGAAACCGATAGGAGAGTTGTTCCATTTGACCGAATCCGGGGTAACGCGTGCAAGCAAGCGATTTGAACAGAAGGCTGAAAGTGAGGAAAGGCTCAAAGCTTTACTGTTAGAAATAAAGAAAAGGCTGAAACTGTCAATTGCGTAGGTCTGACCCTTTTAATTTATACTATTGCGTAGGTCTGACCCTTTTAATTTCTACTTTTTATTATACCGCTGTTTCATCATCCCGTATGCGTCAACGATTCCTTCCTCTCGTACCATAATTTCAACACCATACACAATTCCATAATTCCCGTGCCGATGGTCTGGCGCCTGACCTGCGAACCAATCACCCCTAACCAACCGATTAATAGTGAGAATACTCATCCATCCCGATTATCCGGTTCCAGGCTCTCCAGAATCGGATTTTTCGTATTATCATCTGTCTGATATTTTATTTTATGCTTTATTAACTGGCAGTTATACCCGTATTTACTTTTCTGATAATATCGCTTGCACACAAAATAAAAACTTGTTATACATATTTCATTGTTATTAAAAACATTTTTATATATTTTTTTGTACTCAATCAAATAGCAGCACGGATTTCATATGAGGCACCTATGAGAAATATTGATGGGGATGCGGTCTACACCGTCCAATCAGTATCTAAGGCAATAGAAATGCTGGAGATTTTGTCAGACCAGCCAGACCCATCCGATCTGCCGCACCTGGCTGCCAAAGTCGCCATGACGCGCAACAAGACATTTCGACTCCTGGCAACGCTCTGTGAAAAAGGATTGGTAGAACGAGATATCAAACGCGGTGATTACCAGCTCGGTTTCAATTCGGTTTCACTTGCACAAAAAATGCTGCGACACTCCAGCGTGCTCAATCTGGCGCATCCCATAATGGAGGAGCTTGCCAGAAAGCATCATGAAGCGGTGTACATGGCCGTCATCAGGGGCGACGAAGTCCTGTTCCTTGATATGGTCGATTGTGAGCAGCAAATCAAGGCCATGCCTCTGGTCGGGAGAAGATTCCCTTTCTTCACCAATGCCGCCGGCAAGGTTATCAAGGCACTCGAAACGAGAGAATTGGCCGACGGGCTCTCACAGAAGAAATCCAGCAAATCAAAAAATGGTCCTGACCCGCAGCAGCTCGCTTCCGAACTCCTTGAAATCCGTTCAAATGGTGGTGTAGCTATCGATTGCGGCGGACTCGGTGAAGGAATCAGCAGCGTGGCGGTAGTGGTAAAAGATTACGCCGGCAAGGTTATCGGAGCGCTCACCGTGCTTGCGCCATCATTCAGGATGCTGAAGGAACGTATTGAGAATGAGATCGTACCGTCACTCATTGAGGGGGCCGCCCTCATTTCCAAGAAATTCGGATACATACCGACTGAACAGTTTGTGTAAAACTCTGGGAAAGGAGTTAGTAACAGCAGTTAATCCAAAAACAAAATGAAAGGAGTAACTCATGGCAGAAAAACAGTATGACTGGGCAGCAATCGCAAAAAACCCCAAATTTGTTGAACTCCACCACAAGAAGCAAGCATTTCTTTTCGGCTGGTGGATATTCTCCAGCGTGTACTACTTCCTGCTCCCCATCGGAGCAGCCTATGCACCTGGTCTGTTCAAGATCAAGATGATCGGTGTCATCAACTTCGGCTATGTATTCGCCCTCTCCCAGTTTTTTGTTTCCTGGGCACTGGCCCTGTACTATGCTCATGTGGCCAACAAGGACTTTGACCGTTTGACCAAAGAACTTATCGACGAACTTCATCTTTAGAAAAGGAGGATACGACATGACTTTCAAAAATATCATCATCGCCGCCAGTTTAGCCCTCACCGTTGCCGCAGCCGCCTTTGCTGAAGAGCCGAAAAGCGCTGCCCCCGCCGCAGGCGCAGATCCTGCTGCATCAGCCACAGCTGCAACTCCGGGCGCACCTGCCGTGGCAGTCACGGGAGCCGCCACCACGGCACCCGCAGCCGTCGCACCGCCACTGGCCAAGAAAAGAGAGCTAAAAGCCAATAAGGTCGTCACTCTCTCCATGTTCGCCGTCATCATCGGCATCACCATGGCAGTCGTCGTCTGGGCCGCCCGGCAGACCAAGACCGCCGCCGACTTCTACGCCGCCGGCGGCGGCATCACCGGCACACAGAACGGCTGGGCCATTGCTGGCGACTACATGTCGGCCGCATCCTTTCTGGGAATTTCCGGCCTGATCTCTCTGTACGGGTATGACGGATTCATGTACTCGGTCGGCTGGCTGGTGGCCTACATCACCGTGCTGCTGATCGTGGCCGAACCCTGCCGCAACGCCGGCAAGTACACCCTGGGTGACATCCTCTCCTTCCGCACCGATCCCAAACCGGTCCGGGCTCTTGCAGCCATCTCAACCGTGGCCGTATCCACCTTCTACCTGACCGCCCAGATGGTCGGCGCAGGCAAACTAATGGCGCTGCTGGTCGGCGTACCCTACAAAACCGCCATCGTCGGCGTCGGTATCCTGATGGTCGGCTACGTTGTCTTCGGCGGCATGACCGCCACCACTTGGGTTCAGATCATCAAGGCCGGCCTGCTCATGAGCGGCGCCGCACTGCTGTCGGTGCTGGTTCTGGCCAAAGCCGGATTCAACCCGATCTACTTCTTTGACACCATCGTCAACAGCCCGGATATCCAGAGCCACGTCACCGGCCTGCTTCTGAAAGATGGAAAAACGGGTGCGGATCTGCTCACCGGAGTCGACGCAGGCCAACGTTTCCTTGAACCTGGTCTGTTCTTGAAGTCCCCGCTGGACCAGATCTCCCTCGGTATGGCCCTGGTTCTGGGTACCGCCGGGATGCCGCACATCCTGATGCGCTTCTTCACCGTGCCGACCGCCCAGGCCGCACGCAAGTCCGTTATCATCGCCATGTTCATCATCGGTACCTTCTACGTCCTGACCACCCTGCTCGGCTTCGGAGCTGCCATCAACCTGACCCCACAGGGCATCATCTCGGTTGACCCGGGCGGCAACATGGCTACCTTGATGCTGGCCCAGCAACTGGGCGCCGACATCGCCCCGATCGTTGGTGATCTATTCCTGGCCTTCCTCTGTTCGGTTGCCTTCGCCACCATCCTGGCGGTCGTTTCCGGTCTGGTTCTGGCTGCCTCGGCCGCCATCGCCCACGACATCTATGTTAACGTCATCAAGGACGGCCATGCTGACCAGCACGAGCAGGTCATGGCTGCCCGCATCACCTCGCTGGTCGTTGGCGCCGTCGGTATAGTCATCGGACTTCTGGCCGAAAAAGCCAACGTTGCCCACCTGGTGGCTCTGGCCTTCGCTGTGGCAGCTTCCGGCAACCTGCCGGTCGTTGTGCTGTCTCTGTTCTGGCGCAAGTTCAACACTGCCGGCGTCATCTCCGGACTGCTGGTCGGCACTATAGCCTCCATCGGCCTGGTTATGGTTTCCCCCAACATGACCTATCCCAAGGTGGTAGCCGCCGGTGCCAAAAAAGTCGTTGCTGCTATGGAGAAAAAGCAGGCGGCTCTGCCTCCGGGAGTGATTCTGTCTGAAAAAGACTCAAAAGCTCTTGCCAAGGCGCAAGTTGACGCACAGAAAGACGGAACATCCATGATGGGTCTTGATAAGCCGCTCTTCACACTGAAGAACCCGGGCATCATCTCCATCCCGCTCGGCTTCCTGGCAGCAATTTTCGGGGCGCTCCTGTTCCCGAACAAACGCTCCGAGGATATGTTCGACGAGGTCTATGTCCGCCAGAATACCGGTCTCGGCATGGCCAAGGCCGTCGATCACTGATAATTTGTCCTTCTTGTGATACATCAGGGGGGAGGTCATGCGACCTCCCCCGTTTTGTTACATACCCATCCGCAGTTTACAGCCACACCAGTCCACCTTCCTCTCCTGGTCGATACCAGCAATTCAATAATCTATTCTTGAGATTCACCGATAAAACGAATATATTGTCGAATCGTCTGCTTTGCTGACAGAATCAACACGCGACAACAGATATAAGAGGGCAACTCCAACCATGCTGCTGATGATCGATAACTACGATTCCTTTACCTATAACATTGTCCAGTATTTCAGCCAGCTTGGTGAAGACGTGCAGGTTCATCGCAACGACAGGATCACCCTTGCTGAGATCGAGACCCTGCAGCCGGCCCGACTGGTGATTTCCCCCGGTCCCTGCTCGCCGGAAGAGGCCGGCATATCCGTCGCTGCCATCAAACACTTTGCCGGCCAGATCCCCATCCTCGGAGTATGTCTCGGTCATCAAGCGATAGGTGCGGCATTCGGCGGCACGGTCGTGCGCAGCGTCTCGCTGATGCATGGCAAGACCTCACCCATTCATCACAATGACAAAGAGCTTTACGCCGGCCTGCCCAATCCGTTTCCGGCCACTCGCTACCACTCGCTGGTGGTGGAGCGCAGCAGTCTGCCGGAATGTCTGGAGGTTACCGCCTGGGTTGAAAATGGAGAAATCATGGGCATGCGTCATCGTGAACTGCCGATCTGGGGAGTACAGTTCCATCCCGAATCGATCCTTACCGAAGGCGGCATGGACATCCTCAGAAACTTCCTGGAGATCAGCGCCCCGTAGTTTGCCGAGTCAGTTTGCCGTAGCCCACTTCCTGTAGTGCATGATATAATTCACCCAGAAGCACCCTTATTCTAAATTCGTCAGCATGCATGGGAGGTCGTCATGAAACGTCTGCTCCTATTAGTGACATTGCTCTTCGTGGCCGTGAGCGCCGAGGCAGCGGTTAAAACCAGAATTATTGAATACAAGCAGGGTGATACCGTGCTGGAAGGTTATCTGGCCTGGGATGACGCCAACACATCAAAACGTCCGGGTATACTGGTCGTGCATGAATGGACCGGCATCAACGATCACATGAAACAGCGGGCCGAGATGCTGGCCAAGCTTGGTTATGTCGCGTTTGCGGCCGACATCTACGGCAAGGGGATTCGCCCGGCCGCACAAGACGAAGCAGCCAAGATCGCGACAATCTACAAAAATGACCGTGCCCTGCTACGCGCCAGGGCAAGGGCCGGGCTTGAAACGCTCAAAAAGCAGAAATTCGTTGACCAGCAACGCATCGCCGCCATTGGCTACTGTTTTGGCGGTACAGCAGTGCTGGAACTGGCCCGTGACGGCGCCGACGTACAAGGGACCGTCAGTTTCCATGGTGGCCTGTCAACACCTACACCACGGGATGCCGTAAATATCAAGGGCACGGTGCTGGCCCTGCACGGCGCCGATGACCCCTTTGTCAAGGCCGATGAGGTGGCAGCTTTTCAGGACGAAATGCGAAAAGCGCACGTGGACTGGCAGTTTACCAGCTACGGTGGGGCGGTACACAGTTTTACCAACCGCGCCGCCGGTAATGACAACAGCAAGGGTGCCGCCTACAACGAGAAAGCTGACAAGCGCTCCTGGGAGGCTATGAAGGTATTTTTTGCCGAGATATTCAAGTAACAGAACAGTTAAATACGTTTTTTTGCAGGGGGATGTTGCATTATCCCCCTGTTTTTTTTATAGTGTCTCACTTACACAACCTACGGGAAAAGGCATACTGAACACTATGAGTAGAGAACTCGCCAAGGGATACGAACCCCACGATGTGGAGAAACGCTGGTACGCCGAATGGGAGGACAAGGGTTATTTCCGCGCTGCCGCGACTTCAGACAAGCCGGCCTATTCCATTGTCATCCCGCCCCCCAATGTCACCGGTGCACTGCATATGGGGCATGCCCTCAACAATACCCTGCAGGATATACTCTGCCGCTGGAAGCGCATGCAGGGCTACAATGTACTCTGGATGCCGGGCACCGACCATGCCGGCATCGCCACCCAGAACGTGGTCGAACGCCAGCTGGCCGCCGAAGGCAAGGATCGTCATGAGCTGGGGCGTGAAGCCTTTATCGAGCGTGTCTGGAAATGGAAGGCTGAATCGGGCGGCCAGATCATCGGACAGCTGAAACGCCTGGGAGCATCCTGCGACTGGGAGCGCGAACGTTTCACCATGGACGAGGGCCTCTCCAAGGCGGTCCGCACCGTCTTCGTCAAGCTGTACCAGGACGGCCTGATCTACCGCGACAACCGTTTGATCAACTGGTGCCCGCGCTGCCACACCGCCCTGTCGGACATCGAGGTGGAACACGAGGAGAAGAAGGGGCACCTCTGGCACATCCGCTACCCGGTGGCCGGCGAGCCGGGGAAATACGTGGTGGTTGCCACCACCCGCCCCGAGACCATGCTGGGGGACAGCGCCGTGGCGGTCCATCCGGAGGACGAGCGTTACCAAGCCCTGATCGGCAAGAAGGTAATCCTGCCGCTGTTAAACAGGGAAATCCCCGTGGTGGCCGATGAGTACGTCGATCGCGAGTTCGGCACCGGCGTGGTCAAGATCACACCGGCCCACGATTTCAACGACTTCGAAGTCGGCCTGCGCCACAATCTGGACAGGATCAACATCTTCGATGAATCCGGCGTCATCAACGCCGCCGGCCACCAGTACGAGGGGCTGGACCGTTTTGCCGCCCGCACACGCATCGTTGCGGAGCTGGAAGAAGCCGGCCTGCTGGAGCGGATCAACGACCACGGCATGTCGGTGGGAGGCTGCTATCGCTGCAAGACCGTGGTGGAACCCTACCTGTCGCTGCAGTGGTACGTAAAAGTCGCCCCGCTGGCCGAGCGCGCCCTGCAGGCGGTCAAGGACGGCAGAACCCGCATCCTGCCCAAACAGTGGGAAAACACCTACTATGACTGGATGGAAAACATCCGCGACTGGTGCATCTCGCGCCAGATCTGGTGGGGGCATCGCATCCCGGCCTGGTTCTGCGACCACTGCGGAGAGATCACCGTGGCCATGGAGACCCCGACCAGCTGCGCCAAATGCGGCAGTGACGAGCTCCGCCAGGAGACCGACGTGCTGGACACCTGGTTCTCCTCGGCCCTGTGGCCCTTCTCCACCATGGGCTGGCCGGATCAAACCGCTGAATTAAAAACCTTCTACCCCACCTCCTGCCTGATTACCGGCTTCGACATCCTCTTCTTCTGGGTGGCCCGCATGATGATGATGGGGCTGCACTTCATGGACGAGGTACCCTTCACCGACGTTTACATCCACGCCCTGGTGCGCGATGCCCAGGGCCAGAAGATGAGCAAGTCCAAGGGCAATGTCATCGACCCGCTGACGATCATCGAACAGTACGGCACCGATGCCTTCCGCTTCACCCTGGCGGCCTTCGCCGCCCAGGGACGCGACATCAAGCTGGCCGAGGAGCGCATCGCCGGCTATCGCAACTTCTGCAACAAGGTTTGGAATGCAGCCCGCTTCACCCTGATGAACCTGGAGGGTTTCGATCCGGCTACCACGAAAATCGAAGGACTGCCCCTCTCCCAAGGGGACCGCTGGATCCTGCATCGTCTGAACGAAACCGCCCGCGACACCGGCAAGGCCCTGGAGGAGTACCGTTATAACGAAGCCGCCATGGGGCTGTACCAGTTCACCTGGAGCGAGTTCTGCGACTGGTATCTGGAGCTGTCCAAGAAGGATCTCTACGGCGACGATCCCGAGCGCAAGCAGACCACCCGCTCTGTGCTCTGGTACACCCTGGAGAACCTGCTGCGCCTGCTGCACCCCTTCATGCCCTTTATCACCGAGGAGATCTGGCAGGCCCTGCCAAAAAACCGGGAAACGGGAAACGGGAAACGGGAAACGGAAACCATCATGTACGCACCCTACCCCGAATATTGCGAACACCTTTCATTCCCCGAGGCCGCCGCCGATATGGAAAAGGTCATGGCGGTCGTCAGCGGCATCCGCAACATACGCGGCGAGATGGAAGTGCCGCCGGGCAGGGAGATCGCCGTAATCCTCTCCTGCGGCAGCCAGGAAAGCCTCCGTCTGATGAAACACAACGAAGGTTCGATCCTCGGCCTGGTGCGGATCTCTGACCTGGCCATCGGTCAGGGTATCGAAAAACCGGAGGATGCCTCGATCCAGGTGGCCGGCGACGTACAGATCTATGTGCCGCTCAAGGGGCTGGTGGACGTGGCCGCCGAGGAAGAGCGTCTCCTGAA
>JBBQXT010000036.1:0-22549 GCA_038209415.1 Geobacterales bacterium | reverse complement strand
CAGCAGGCCGAAGTATGCCACGGCGATGGCGGCGGTGCCGATGGCCTTGGCGCGGCTAGCCATGAATGTGAAAAACAGCAGCATGGAGACAAGATAGGCAAAGGTGGTGACGTTAAACAGAAGCGAGCTGGTCATGATGGTGGAAACCTCCGCTAGATTTTCAGGCTGGTGAGTTTGTCGGCCAATTCATCGAACTGCATTCCAAAGGCCGCTTGGTTTTTGTTGGCATTGCCGTACATGCGGGCGTGGCCCTTGGATACAATGATCCAGACCCGTTTGTGTGACATGAAAAACGCTACGAAAATACCGATAACCATCAAGGTACATCCCAGCCAGACAATCTCCACTCCCGGGTCCTTGGCAACCTGAAGTCCGGTGAACATGCGGGCATTAGTGCCTTCATAGTTGAAAATCAGGTCATCTCCACGCTGGGCATTCATCTCGGGGTAGTTTTTGAGAACAATAAACGTCTGGGGCGCCTTGCCTTTGAAGGTGACCTCGACGCGTGCCGCCGGTCCGCTGAATCCCGGCATGAACTGGCGCACTTCCTGGCTGGATTCAAGGAGTTTGAACGAGCTGCCGTCCTTCAGGGTGGTTGCTGCTCCTTCGCGGATGGCGAACTTGTCTGCGGCGCCGCCGGAGCGGGGCTGCATGCTGAAGAAGTGATCGCTGCCTTCACTGGCCTGTCCATAACTGGACTGGTAAAAGGTGATGCCCTTGTAGGTCAGCGGCTTATTCACAATGACCTTTATCCGTGAGTAACCCGGCACCGGTTTCCCGTTTTCCAGGATAGTCAGGTCACTTCTGAATTCCTTCGGGGCACCGGTGTTGTACAGTGTCAGGGTAAATTTATCGCAGAAGACCTCAAAGCCCAGCGGCATCGGGCTGCCGTTTCGGCCTTCTATGCTGCTGACGCCGGACCCTTCTGAAATATTGGTGTAACCCTTGAAGCCGAACAGGGAGCCGATGATGGCGCCAACAAAGATAACCAGGATACTTAAGTGAACGGCATAGACACCCAGGCGGCTCCAGGCGGTCTTCTGGGCGAACAGGTGAAAGTCTCCGCTGTGTTCGGTGATGACCGCTGTGCCAAACTCTTTGCCGAGGAATTCGGCAAGCTGCACTTTTGCACTCTCAGGCGAAGCGGAGAAGGTGATTTCCTTTTTCTGGGAGAAGGAATTGCGCATGGTTTCGCCCAGCACCAGCATCGGGTCGCTGATGAATTTGAACACATGCGGCAGCCGTTTGATGGAGCAGCAGATCAGATTGAGGCTGAATATGTACAGCAGGGCGATGAACCACCAGGAATGGTACATGTCGAAGAAGCCGAGTTTCCCGTAGATCTGCAGCTTCATGGCGCTGATGCTGGCAACATACTCAGGGGGGAGCGGTCCCTGGGGGAGGATTGTGCCGATGATTGAGGTGAGTGCCATGGAGATGAGCAGGGAAATTGTGAGCTTGAGGGAACAGAAAAAATCCCACACGGTTTGGGCGAAGTTGCGTTCAGTGGTTGCCAAGATTCACTCCGATGATGTGTTTGGTATGCGGCCGGGATTCAGGACAGATCGGCGCTAATCTTAAGAACTATAGACCAATTCGCGGTCAAGAGTACATAGTTTTTTCATCTGCATAAAAACCTGATAAAGAAAAAGGGATAACAATCAAAAATTGTTATCCCTCTCGGTCTGCATCATGCAAAAACTATTACTGCTTGTGGCATTCCTTGCAGGACGTGGGCCCTTTTTTACCTTCTGCGTGACAGCCTTTGCAATTCTTGTGAGCCCACTCTTTACCAAAACCCTCAATTTTACCACCTTCGGCTTTGGCGTGGCACTTCTTGCAGTCTTTCAGCATTTCCTGATGTGCCTTGTGGTTGAATTTCACGCCTCTTTTCAATTCGATTACATCAGCGGAAAAAGCGGTTCCGGCGAATGCAACAACAGCAATCAGAGCAACAATAACCTTCTTCATGTGTACTACCTCCCTAAAAAAGTTTGAGTCTCAGATACTACACAGCCAAGCCTGCTGTCAAGAAAAATAATGTATACTACATAGGTTAGGCAGGTTGGATGGCAGCGTCCTTACGTTCAACTTCTTGAGCCATTTCAAGGCGATACGCGCCGAGTGACGTTGCCAGGAGCGGGTCCATCAGCGCCAGAACCTGCACGGCAAAGATACCGGCATTCTTTGCTCCGGCTTTGCCGATTGCCATGGTTGCCACCGGTATGCCTCCCGGCATCTGAACCGTGGAATAGAGGGCGTCAAGACCATTCAAGGCTCCCCCCGGCACGGGCACTCCAATCACCGGCAAGGTGGTCTCCGCTGCCACGACACCGGCCAGATGCGCAGCCATGCCGGCCCCCGCGATAATTATCCTGATTCCCCGTGCAGCCGCTCCGGAGGCCAGTTCAGCCGTCCTTTGCGGGCAGCGGTGGGCTGACGAAATACGCATTTCCCAGGGCACCCCGAATTTTGACAGAACATCGGCAGCCCCCTGCATGGTCGGCAGGTCTGTATCACTGCCCATCATGATCAAAACTTTTGGCGAATCAATCATATAAACCTCTCCTTATTCCGATTTCAAATCAAGGCGCTATCGTCGTTGGCTCGTCTTCAACTCCTCAACGTACAAACGTTGTACGTTTCGTCGCTTCAGTCCTCGCTGCCTTGATTTAATCCTTGATTTGAAATTGGTATCACCATGAAAATTATGTCCGCTCCAGCGCTTTTCTGCCGATATCCGTGCGGAACTGCACACCCTTCCAACTGATATATTCAACCGCCCGGTAGGCGGTATCGATGGCTTGCTGCACGGAATCCCCCCGGGCCGTTACCCCCAGAACCCTGCCCCCGTTGGTGACACAGACGCCATTTTCAGCAGCTGTCCCGGCATGAAAGACGTAGACATCCTCCAGCGTTGCGGCCTGCTCCAGCCCGGAGATCGCATCACCCTTGCGGATATCGCCAGGGTAGCCCTCGGAAGCCATGACGACGCAGACAGCGGCCTTGTCGTACCACTCGATCGCAAGCGCACCAAGGTCGCCATCGGCCACGGCCATCAGGATCGGTACGATATCCGATTTCATGCGCATCAGCAGCGGCTGGCACTCCGGATCTCCGAAACGGGCATTGAACTCCAGGGTCTTGACCCGGCCGTCCTTGACCATCAACCCTGCGTAGAGCACCCCCCGATAGGGTCGGCCCTCGGCCGCCATGCCGTCAACTGTTCTGCGGATCACCTCCCGCATGGCCAGCTCGTGGATAGCCGGGGTTACCACCGGTGCCGGTGAATAGGCGCCCATGCCGCCGGTATTCGGCCCCAGGTCGTTGTCAAAGATCGCCTTGTGGTCCTGGGCGCTGGCCAGCGGGATGACGTTTTTACCGTCTGTAATCACCAGAAAGGAGGCTTCCTCACCGGTCAGAAACTCCTCGATCACCACTCGTGATCCGGCGCTGCCGAAGGCATTGCCGCTGAGCATGTCGCGTACCGCCTCCAGGGCCTCGGCACGGGTCTGGGCGATGATGACTCCCTTGCCGGCCGCAAGTCCATCGGCCTTGACGACAATCGGTGCACCGGTCTGATTGATGAACGCTTCTGCAGCGACAACATCGCTGAACACCCCGTAGGCCGCGGTGGGAACCCCGTATTTCTGCATCAGGTCTTTTGAAAAGGCCTTGCTGGCCTCGATGATGGCGGCGTTTTTGTTCGGTCCGAAGACCTTGAGGCCATGCTGTTCGAACAGATCGACAATGCCGAGTGAAAGCGGCTGTTCGGGTCCGACCACTGTCAGGTCGATGTTGTTCTCAAGGGCAAAGGCCAGCAGCCTGTCGAGCTGATCGACCGCGATGTCAACATTTTCCGACAGCTCTGCGCTACCGGGATTGCCCGGGGCACAGTAGATTTTGTCCACCAGGGGTGATTGGGTAATTTTCCACACCAGGGCGTGTTCACGACCACCTCCGCCGACTACCAGGATTTTCATTTCAACACCTCTCTGCGGATAGAGACCGCACTATTTTTCGTGAGGTCAAGGAAGATGAACGAATGTGCGGAGGCGTACCCCAAGGTACGCCGCACAAACAGTCGCGAAATCTGACGCCGAGATCGCGGGAAATGGGCGCTCCTTAGTGACGGAAGTGCCGCATGCCGGTGAACACCATGGCGATGCCGTGCTCGTTGGCCGCTCTTATGACCTCTTCGTCACGCACGCTGCCGCCCGGCTGGATAATAGCGCTCACCCCGGCTTCGGCCGCCGCATCGACACCATCCCGGAAGGGGAAAAAGGCATCCGATGCCAGCACCGTGCCCTTGATGGGCAGCAAGGATTTCTGAACCGCGATGCGGGAGGAATCGACCCGCGACATCTGCCCGGCGCCGATACCGACGGTCTGGTCGCGGCTGGTGAAGACGATGGCATTTGACTTGACATGCTTGCAGACCCGCCAGGCGAAATCCAGTGCTTCGTATTCGGATGCGCTGGGGGTGCGTTCGGTGACAACCCTGCAATCGGCTGCCCGAACCATGCCCAGGTCGCGTCCCTGCACCAGCAGGCCGCCGGTGACCTTCTTCAGGTCACAGCCGCTGGCTTTGTAATCTGCCAGGAGCGGTACCTGCATGACGCGTACGTTCTTTTTGGCGGTGAAGATATCCAAGGCCTCATCGCTGTAGCCAGGGGCAATCACCGCTTCCAGGAAGGTCGAGGTAAGCTCCCGGGCCGTCTCGGCATCCACCTGACGGTTAAAGCCGACGATGCCGCCGAAGGCCGAGACCGGGTCGCACTCGCGGGCCTTCAGGTAGGCGCCGAGCGGCGTGTCCGCCAGGGCCACCCCGCAGGGATTGGTGTGCTTGATGATGACCGCCGCTGATTTTTCAAACTCTTTAACCGTCTCGATGGCCGCATCCAGGTCGATGATGTTGTTGAAGGAAAGCTCCTTGCCCTGCAGCTGGACAGCGGTGGAAACACAAGGTTCAGCAACATCTTTTTCCACATAGAAAGCCGCCGTCTGCTGGGGGTTTTCACCGTAGCGCAGGTCTTGGGCCTTCTTGACCTGGAGGGTGAAGGTGGCCGGATAGTCGGCAACCCCCTCTCCCAGTCGTGCGCCGAGATAGTTGGAGATGGCCCCGTCGTAGGCGGCGGTATGCTGGAAGACCTTGACCGCCAGGCCGAAATTGGTTGTGGCGGAGACAGCCCCGCCGCTGGCCTTCATCTCATCCAGAACAACAGTGTAGTCTGCGGCATCAACCAGCACCGTCACATCGGGATAGTTCTTGGCTGCCGAGCGCAGCATGGTCGGTCCACCGATATCGATGTTCTCGATGGCATCCGCCAGGTGACAGCCTTGCCTGGCCACCGTGGACTCGAAAGGGTAGAGGTTGACGATCACCATATCGATATTCTGTATGCCGTGTTCCAGCATCTTGGCCACATGCTCCGGGTTGGAACGCATGCCCAGCAGGCCCCCGTGCACCTTGGGGTGCAGGGTTTTTACCCGGCCGTCCAGCATCTCGGGGAAACCGGTGAATTCCGAGACGTCCTTGACGGTCAGACCGGCCTCGCGCAGCAGTTTTGCGGTGCCGCCGGTGGAGAGGATCTCCACGCCGTAACTCGCCAGCGCTTTGGAAAATTCAACAACTCCGCTCTTGTCAGAAACGCTGATCAGCGCTCTGGTGATTTTTGCCATTGTTCTTGCTCCTTGTCGCGGATGTTCTGTTAGAGAGTGGATGTCATCAGCGGGGGAAGTCCATATGCCGCATGAAGAGCTCTTCGAAGAGCGGCGTACCCGAAAGCGGTATGACCCTGAAGCGGCTTGCGGTCGCCTCTGTCGCGGCAAAACCGTCGCCGGCTGCCAAAGCCTTTTCCGCCCCGCTCAGAGCCCCTTCGGGCGTAAAGCGGGTAATGTGTAGCATGCTTTTATCAAAAATTCCAATGGATTTAAGCCATTCAGGGTGCAAAACCGCTCCGAAGGAACCGGTCAGCACCACATTTTTCAAGGCCTGCAGCTGTATACGCGAGCGCTGCGCCAGGACCTCCATCCCGGCCCGGATGGCGCTCTTGGCCAGCTGGATCTGGCGGATATCGGCCTGACTGAGGTAGATTAGTGATCGGGCGTCGCGGTGCAGGACGAAAACATTCTCGCCATTCCGGACGATCACGCGATTAGCCAGATTGGAGGCGATCTCAGCGCTGTCCCGCAGGCGCCCGCCTGGTTCGACCACACCATTCTCCAGCAGCTCCGTAACCGCCTCGATGGCCGCCGAACCGCAGATTCCGACTGGAGATGCGTTGCCGATCACCTGGATACCGACCCGCTCATCCTTTATGCTCACGGAACTGATCGCCCCCGGCAGGGCGGCCATGCCGCAGGCAAGATTGCCCCCCTCGAAGGCCGGTCCAGCTGCGGCCGAGGTGGCCCAAATCGTATCGCCCGCCAGCAGGGCCATCTCGCCGTTGGTGCCCATGTCCAGGAACAGGGTCGGCGAATCATCGGCCCCCTGATCGAGCTGCCCGTACAGAAAGGCCACCGTGTCGCCCCCCACGAAACCGCCCGGCATGGGGAAAACGTAGACTTGCGCTGTCCCCCCCCATCCCAGATCTGCGGCTGTCAGGCGTGTTCCCTGCGTATATTGCGGGCGATAGGGCGGAAAGGCCAGTGATGTGACCGGCAGACCCAGCAGGATATGCTGCATGGCGGGGTTGCCGGCTATGGCGATCTGTTGTATGTGCTCCCAGAGGATTGCGCTGGTCGTGCACAATTCGCAGGCCAGCCGCCACAACTCGTCGCGAATCAGCCGGGATATCTCGTGCAGAGTTTCTTCGGTGCGGACGGCCGCATCCAGGCGAGAGACCACATCGGCGCCGAAGTTGCGCTGAGGGTTCAGGCTGCCGGTCATGGCCAGGCGCCTGCCGCCGGCTCGTTCGATCAGCGATGCTGCCAGGGTGGTGGTGCCAAGATCAATGGCCAGGGCATACATGATTAACGCCCAACCTGTAATAATGCTTTTAATTTCGCCAAAGCAAGGTCTATGGTCCGTCCTTGAGTCGCAATCGCCTCGATTATCTCAGCCGGTGCCCGTTGATCGACTTCTGCTCTGACATTCGGATTAACGGCCTTCAGGTCATAGACCGCTGCATCAATTGCATCGGCCTTGGACTGCGCCTCGCGGGTCGCCTTTTCGGCAGCAGCAAGTGCATCGCGACAGGCTGTAACCTTTTTTTCAGCTGCACCGGATTTTCGTAATGCCGACAGTTTCTCTTTCAGGCTGACCGTCTCGGCTTTCTGTCGTTCCACTTCCTCCAGAAGTGGCATCATCTCTTTGCGAGCCTTGGCTCGCCGTGCTTTATAATCCACCGCCCAGGAGTAGTCGCTTTCTCCTTCTGCGGTACCGCGCTTGTTGAGCATCCTGGCGAAACTGGGAAAGGGTTTGTCGGCATTTCCTTCCTGCTCGCGCCAGTCCACAACCAGCGTGGCAGGCAGCGCAGCATCATCAAGCACTTCACCCTTGCTGCCCCAGCCAAAGTGCGCCAGGGTCATGGGTGACTTCTTGCCCATCTTGATGTGTGAAAGGTCGTAATACCAGATGCTCTCGGTCTTTTTGCCTTTAGTGAAGAAGAGCAGATTAGTCTTTACTCCGGCGCCAGCGGTGGAAAAGACCCCGCCCGGCAGACTGACGATGCACCACAGATCGCACTCGTTCAGCAGCTTGCGCTTGGTTTCCACGAAGGCGCTTTCATTGGTACGGAACAGCAAACCCTCGTCCAGTACAATGCCGCACCGCCCTTTGGGGGACATCTCCGACAGTACATGCTGCAAAAACAGCACTTGGGTCGAACCGGTCTCAAAACTGTAGTTCTTCTGTGCGGCCTTGCCTTCCTTGCCACCAAAAGGCGGGTTGGTCAGGATCACATCAAAGGTGGCAGGCGCACTTTCGAAGAGGGCATCGTAGGTCGGCGCTCCGGTCAGCGTATTGCCGTGCCAGAGGTTGGGCTGGTCAATGCCATGTAACACCAGGTTGGCCAGGGCGATCGGAAAAACAAGGTTCTCTTTTTCCCGGCCAAAAAAAGTCTCATTCTTGAGTTGGAACAGTTCGATTGAAGCCGGAGCATCCCCCAGCTTCTGTGCCAGCAGTTCATAGGTCTGCGCCAAAAAGCCGCCCGTGCCGCAACAGGGGTCATAGACCGTATCTCCCGGTTGCGGGTCGATTGTACGCACCATGGCGCGGATCACCTCACGCGGGGTAAAGAACTGGCCGCCGTCAGAGTTCTTCTCCCCCATCTTGAGCAGCAGGTCTTCATACACTTGCGACAATGTAAAGAAATGCTGGTCATCGATGTGGTCGATACTGATCTGGTGAACCTTGTCAAGGATGTCGCACAGATTGGCCTCATCATCCACCCGCGTTCGCTCCACGGAGGTCATGATCCGCCCCAGCACCCGCTGTTTGGGGGTGGCCGAGGGATTGGGGCGCCCGTCGGGCAGCACGTCCAGGCTGTGCATGGAAGGGAGCAGTTCCTTGTTGATGAATGTAAAAAAATCGCCGACTTTACCGGCGGTCAATTCGGCCCGTTTCCAGCCGTACAGCTTTCCGTCCCGTGTTCTCGGGTGTTTCAGGGCTTCGGTATCATTCTTGGGGGGCGGTGCTGCCCAATCCTGCCAGCGAAACGGTGACTTGAACGCCGAGGTAAAGGCTTTACCCACCGCTTTGGCTGCCTCGCGCTGTTTCTCTTCCTGGGCGTCGAGAATCCGCAGAAAGAGAATCCAGGTCAGCTCGGGCACGTACTGCAAGGCGCTGGCGCAGTTGGAACGGCGCATGATGTCGCAGATGGCTTTGACAAAGGACGAGAGAGATTGGGTTGATGCGATTGTTTTCGGCTTTTTCGTCACTTTTTTCGCTCCAGCTTATTCTTCGCACTTTCAATCTGCTTGATGCCCTGCTCGGGATTTGGCAGGTTTTCAGGCATGGTCCCGCCCAGCTCCTTGATCGTCTGGCGAACCTTCTGGCCGACTTTAAAGTGCGTCTGATTGGCGCGTTGCTTGCCATGTACCGGGTCGCGCTTCAACTTTTCTTCGGCCTGGGTAGCTCGAAACAGATTGGCCGCCAGTTCGGTACTCCCCATATGATCGAGAATCTTCTGGCTTTTCTTCAAACCCTTGCGGGCATGAATATCCTTGGCCGCAAGCCCGCCATAGAGGCCACGATAACCGTGATCCTGAAAAATGGCATAATCAAGCCCGGTTTCCACGCCCTTTTCCTTTGCTGCCGCTGCCAGATACTTGTTGTGTTGGGCCAGCTCGTTGCGAATGGCGAGGCGCTTTTCTTCTTCGGAGAGGCGTGCGAATTGCTTATCATCGGCTAGTTCCTGACGACGAGTCTGGATGGCGAAGTAGGTTTGCCCGATCGCTATCACCGGTTTGGAAGGGTCTCCGTTCTGCAAAATCAGATAGCAAGCGTAACGGGAAAGGCGCACATCGGCGATTTCCCGCTTGGCACCCGAACCGATTTCGACCATATCGAGGATATCCTCGAAATGGTCTGCGGGCAGTCGGGCACTGTTGCGGCAGGCTTCTCTCGCTCGTTCGATAACCGGCAGAAAGTGTCGATATTCTGAGTATTCCAAGACACGTGACAGTTGCCGGGCCAGCCAAAACTCGTTGCCTGATTCATCAAGTTTGCGGATACTTTCAAAGGTGGCGTGATGCAGTTCCGTGATCTGTTTTTCCGTCATTGTGATTCTCCTGAATCAGTCATATCGAACGCCTGCGCCAGAAGTCGGGATGGAAGCAGCTTGATTTCGTTCAGTCGGGCTTCAATAACAGATTTCATGGGCCTGATCTGAACAAGCGCCTTGCTTGCAGCAACCTGCACTTCATAGGGTGGCAATTCGACTTCACCTTCAGCCAGTCGGTTAAACAGCATACGTTCCCGCACCGCTCCGCGAGCGAGCGAGGCGATGCAGCGAACACCATACGGAGAGTGCAACCAGTAGTAGAACCAGCGTGAATACACTTTGCCGGGCTTTCCTCTTAGCGCCACGTAGTCGGGGCTGGTGATGCCGGGGGTGTCGTCTTCATCCACCATCGCAATCGAGCCGATCAGAATACGCATGGGGTTGTAGAAAACCGTACCGCTAAAAACCGGCTTATACCGCTCCGGTACCTTGCCTACCGGGTCCTTGGCCAGCGCCAGCCCGGCTCGGGTTGCGCCGCAGGACTTCGGACTAGTGACCCCAGGCCGAACGGTGGCATTCATCGATGATGATAATGCTGAAGGCGTTCTCCGAATAGTGTTCGCTGAGAAAGCTGGCGTAACCTTCATCCTCACTATCCAGTCCGAGGGTCTGATAGGTGGCGATATGAATCTTGGCATTCCGGGCGGCGTTTTCGCCTTTTTCGGTTTGTACGATCCGCACACTTCCTTTGGGAAAGGCCTTGGAGAGCTTGTTGTACGCCTGTTGACGCAGTTCATCACGGTCACAGAGAAAAAGCGCAGGCTTGGTGAGTCGTCCGGCTTCGTGCAGCCGCCAGAGAAGATTGGCGGCTATAACGGTCTTGCCAGCTCCGGTGGCCAGCGAGAGCAGGATACGCGGTTCATTACCATGCTGTTCGCAGAGTAGAATCTTCTCAAAGGCGGCGCGAATGGCGGCATCCTGGAAATAGCGCGGTTTGAATGATGCGCTGTCGGCCATGAACAGCATGGCCGCCTCTGGTTTCGTGACATCGATACCGGTATCGACAGCATAGCGTGAGGTCAGGTCATCGTGCGTGGGGAAATCCGGGAAAGGGAACGGGCCGTCCGGCATTTGGTTGATCTTGTCGAATTCGCCGTAACGATGGCCGTTGGTGGCAAACACATATTGGACATGAAAGCGGGCGCAAACGGCATAGCCCTTGGCCTGCTGCATCCCTTTGAGCGGGTCTTCCGTCTCGGCCTTGGCCTCGATCACTCCTACCGGGAGCGGCTGGGGCATCTCGCCGGCCTGGATGCAGAGCAGATAGTCGGTTCGTCCCACTCCGGTCCGCCGTCGCCCATTGTTACCGGTCGGTTCGACTGGCGCAGGTGTTTCGAGCTTGAGTTTCCAGTACTGGTTGTATCCCTTTTCGCGAAGAACGGGATCAATCAAGTAAAATCTGGTTTCGGCCTCGTTGTAGGTCATGGGGTCCTTTGGACTCCTCTGCTGGATGGGAAACAGAGAAGCTACCTAACCTCAATCAGATACTGCTGTCTGGGCAGAACCGATCCGATCCGGACGGCAAAGATTCCGCGCTGCTCCGACAGGGTCATGAAACGGTCGGCATCCTCGGGCGCCAGGGCGATCAGCAGCCCCCCCGAAGTCTGGGGGTCGAAGAGCGGCAGCAGGGCGTCATCGTCCGGAGTATTGACGGAGACCCCGGGCAGATAGTGGTCACGGTTGCGGTAACAGCCGACCGGCAGCATGCCCTCGGCTGCCAGTTCAGCCAGGCCCGGCATAAGCGGAATAACAGCCAGCTCCAGCTGGAACGTCACGCCGGCGCCGCGGGCCATCTCGCTGGCGTGGCCGATCAGCCCGAAACCGGTCACGTCGGTGGCGGCGCTGGCGCGGCATTCCCGCATCAGCTCGGCTGCGGCGCGGTTGAGGATTGTCATCCAGCGCACGGCCTCTTCGATCACTGCCGCCGGCGCCAGCTCACCCTTGATGGCCGTCGAAACAATACCGGTTCCCAGTGGTTTGGTCAGGATCAACACGTCTCCGGGACGGGCGGTGGAGTTGCGGATGATGGCGTCGGGTGCGATCCGGCCGGGTACGGCCAGGCCGTATTTCAGCTCGTCGTCCTCCCCGGTGTGACCGCCCACCAGACAGACACCCGCTTCCTGCAGGATACTCTGGCCACCGGCCAGGATCTCCCGCAGGACCTCGCCCGGCAGCGAGCAGGCCGGGAAAAAGACCAGGTTCATGGCGGTGACGGGACGCGCACCCATGGCATAGACATCCGACACGGCATTGGCGGCGGCTATGCGGCCAAAGGTGAAGGGGTCATCCACCAGGGGGGTGATGATATCGGCTGTCTCCACCAGGGAGCACTCCGGCGAAATCCTGTAGATCCCGGCATCATCGGATGTTTCCGGGCCTACAAGCAGATTTGCGTCACGGTATGTCCAAAGCCCGTCCAGGGCTTTCGCCAGGCCCGCCGGGCCCAGTTTGGCGGCTCAACCGGCTGCTTTTACCATCTGTGTCAGTTTGATCATGGGATGCAATTTCTCTCCTATTTCAGATACACTCTCGGCACCCGCTTGCTGATGCCGCAAAAGATCTCGTAGGGTATGGTTCCGGCGACGGCGGCCAGCTCCTCGGCCAGTATGCTGTTCCCCGCGCCGTCCGTCCCCATCAGGATGACTTCGTCACCAACCGTTACGCCGGCTATCTGCGTCACATCCAGCATGATCCAGTCCATGCAGACCGTGCCGGTGACTCTCGCCCGTTGCCCCCTGACCAGCACCTCGGCCTTGTTGGTAAGGGCGCGGGGATAGCCGTCGGCGTAGCCTACCGGGACGCTGGCAATCAGGGTCCTGTCCGCGGCGGTGAAACGGCGGGCGTAGCTGATGGTGGTGCCCGCTTCGACCCATTTCAGCATGGCGATGCGGCTTTTCAGGCTCATGACTGGCTGCAGGTCGAGCCGGCCCCGGAAGCCCGGCGAGGGCAGGGCGCCGTAGAGGGTGATGCCGGGACGGACCAGATTGCAACCGGGTATGTCCTTGAGCAGGGCGCCGGCGCTGTTGGCTATGTGGATATAGCGCGGGGCGAAGCCGGCGGCGCGGGTTTCGGCCAGCACCCGTTCGAAGCGCTCTGTCTGGAGCACTGTAAAGCGGATGCCCGACTCGTCCAGTTCGTCGGCGCTGGCGAAGTGGGAGATGAGCCCCTCCAGGGCGATATGGGGCAGTTGTTTCAGCTCCTGCAGGAATGCGGGTACATCGGTATATGGAATGCCCAGGCGGCCCATGCCGGTATCGATCTTGAGGTGCACCTGGGCTTTGCGGAAGAGTTTCCCGGCCGCCTGATTGAGAGCCTGGGCCTGTTCCAGGTTGAAGACGACGGTGGACAGGTTGAAGCCGATGCATTTGCGCTCCTGGCCGGGATAGACGCCACCCAAAAGCAGGATCGGTTTGTCGATGCCGCTCTTGCGGAGCTGGATACCTTCGGCCAGGAAGGCGACACCGAAGGCGTTCACCCCCAGGGTTTCCAGTTCCCGGCTGATATCCATGAATCCGTGACCGTAGGCGTCAGCCTTGACCACCGCCAGGATCTCGGTGCTGAGTGGCACGGAGGAGCGGATGACCTGGAAATTGTGGCGAAGAGCGGTCAGGTCGATCTCGGCGAATGTGGGGCGGCTGTCGTACACGTTTGCTGGGCTCCTTGCGTACGGTTTCGTCAACTGTCGGCGGCAAAGATTATTATCACGCTGAACCAGCACTGTAAAGCGAAACGGATGCTGCCGGAAGTCGTTTGAACGTCATAGACATTGACAGAACCGGCAATATCCACTACGGTAGGCGCGATGTAAGGCCCTGGGGGAGTTCGCCAGAACTGAGATGATTCATTTGAATCAGACCCTTTGAACCTGATCCGGTTTGCACCGGCGTAGGAAAGCGGCTCGCGAGATTTTCAGCTATGAATCCAGCCGCCTGATGTTCACCAAGTCAGGGCGGTTTTTTATTTTTCGGACAGGATTAGCCATGGGCAATAAAAGAACAATCCGTCTGGTCGTCGATAATTCCGCACTGCAAACGCCTCCGGTCTCCGGCGTCTACCTGATCACCGATCAGGGGGACAACCTGGTGGAACGGGTACGGCTGGCCCTGCGCGGCGGTGCCTCGGTACTGCAGTATCGCGCCAAGGACAAGGGGCGCGAGGCCTGCCTGTATGAGGGGAGCGAACTGAAACAGCTCTGCCGCAGCTACGGTGTGGCCTTTATCGTCAATGATGATGTGCAGATGGCTGTGGATCTGGATGCCGACGGTGTCCACCTGGGTCAAGATGACGGCAGCATCAGCGTAGCCCGCGAATTGCTCGGACCGGACCGGATCATCGGCAAATCCACCCATAATCTGGAAGAGGCCCTGCAGGCCGAGCAGGAGGGTGCCGACTATATCGGCTTCGGCGCCATGTATCCGACCGGCAGCAAGAACGTCACGCACATTGCCGGTACCGCCGGGCTGGCCGCCATCCGCAAGCGGGTCAGGTTGCCGATCGTCGCCATCGGCGGCATCACCACCTCCAACGCCTGTCGCGTCATCGACGCCGGGGCGGATGCCGTGGCGGTCATATCTTCGGTGCTTTCCAGCTCCCGGCCGGATATTGCAGCGGCCGAACTGAAGTTGCTCTTCAATCGCAACCGTCCGTTTCCGCGCGGTTCGGTTCTGACAGTGGCCGGCAGTGATTCGGGCGGCGGAGCCGGTATCCAGGCTGATATCAAGACAATTACCCTGCTGGGCGGTTACGCCTGCAGCGTGCTGACGGCGCTCACCGCGCAGAATACCCGCGAGATTTCCTCGATCCACGGCCTGCCGCCCTCCTTTGTCATTGAACAGCTGGAGACCGTGCTGGCCGATATTCCGGTGGATGTGATCAAGACCGGCATGCTGCATACCCCGGCCATCATCTCGGCCCTGGCCGAAAACCTGGTGGAACGCTCGGCCATGATCCCGCTGGTGATCGATCCGGTGATGGTTGCAAAAGGCGGTGCTGCGCTGATGGAGCGCGATGCGGCCTATGTTTTCATCGAACAGCTGCTACCGCTGGCCTATCTGCTGACACCCAATCTGCCGGAAGCGGAGCGGCTGCTGGGGAGCCAGATCCGCACAACCGCCGACATGGAACAGGCCGCCCGCCAGCTATACAACATGGGTGCCGCCAACGTGCTGATCAAGGGGGGGCATCTCACCGGTCCGGATGCGGTCGATGTCCTCTTTGACGGCAGCGAGTGTCATCACTTCACAGCCGAACGGGTCTTCACCAGCAACACCCACGGCACCGGCTGCACCTACGCCTCTGCCATCGCCACGTACCTGGCTCAGGGTGAACCGCTCCGGGCTGCCGTGGAAAAAGCCAAGAGGTTCATCACTTCTGCAATCCGGTCTGCCCGGCCGCTGGGCAAGGGGCATAGCCCGGTCAATCACTATCTGGCAGCCATAGAAAAAATAAAGGAATAGGCACGTATGACACAGTTAGAAGCCGCCCGCCGGGGCATGATCACGGAACAAATGAAGCAGGCAGCCGTTGCGGAAGGCGTCACCCCCGAGTTTATCCGCGACGGTCTGGCCGCCGGGAACATCGTCATCTGCCACAACATCAGGCACACCAACGGCATACCACTGCCGGTCGGGGCCGGTCTGCGGACCAAGGTCAACGCCAACATCGGCTCCTCGTCGGATGACACCGACATGCAGAAGGAGCTGGAGAAGGCCCGCGTAGCTGTGAAATACGGCGCCGACGCCATCATGGACCTTTCCACCGGCGGCCCGGTGGATGAGATCAGAAGGGCCATCATCGCCGAAACCAGCGCCTGCATCGGCAGCGTTCCGCTTTACCAGGCGGCCCTGGATGCGGTGCGGGTCAAGAAGAAGGCCATCGTGGACATGACCGTGGACGACATCTTTGCCGGTATTGTCAAGCACGCCGAGGACGGGGTGGACTTCATCACCGTGCACTGTGGGGTGACGCTCGGAACCGTGGAGCGGATGAAGAACGAGGGCCGGATCATGGATGTGGTCTCGCGCGGCGGGGCCTTTACCATCGAATGGATGCGCTACAACAACCAGGAGAACCCGCTCTTCGAACATTTTGACAAACTGCTGGAGATCACCAAGGAATACGACATGACCCTTTCCCTGGGTGACGGCTTTCGCCCCGGCTGCCTGGCTGACGCCACCGACCGGGCCCAGATCCACGAGCTGATCCTGTTGGGTGAACTGACCCAGCGCGCCCAGGATGCCGGGGTGCAGGTCATGATCGAGGGGCCGGGACACGTGCCGCTCAACCAGATTCAGACCAACATTCAATTGCAGAAACGGCTCTGTCACGGCGCGCCGTTCTACGTGCTGGGACCATTGGTCACGGACATCGCACCGGGCTACGACCACATCACCTGCGCCATCGGCGGGGCGATGGCCGCCGCAGCCGGGGCCGACTTTCTCTGTTACGTCACCCCTTCCGAACACCTGCGCCTGCCGGATGTGCAGGATGTGCGCGACGGTGTGATCGCCGCGCGCATCGCCGCCCATGCCGGCGATATCGCCAAGGGTGTCAAAGGCGCCATGGACAAGGATATCGCCATGGCCAGGTGCAGGAAAAAGCTGGATTGGGAAGGTCAGTTCGCCTTGGCGCTGGATCCGGACAAGGCGCGCCAGTTCCGGGCCGACTCACCGGTGTCGGATCATGGCGCCTGCACCATGTGTGGGGAGTTTTGTGCCTACAAGGTCATGGACGAAGCGATGAAAATGTAGCGGGAAACGGTTTTTTCGCCCTGGCGGCGTCAATGCGGAATTTTCAGCTCTTGCAACGTCGCAGTATTCATCCAACTACCATGAATGTAAGAGTATTTTACATATAAACATGTAAATGAAAATAATTTTTTTTGACATGCTGTACAAGATAACGTATAAAATCACCAGAATATCTTCCCATAATTATTGATTGATAGACGATAATACTCAACCATCCGCGAGGATGGGGCGGAAAGCCTACAGGGTCTCATAGAGACAGCCGGGTTGCCGAAATATCCACAGATATTCGGTAACCCGGCTTTTTTATTTCGCAGACTGCGGCAATGCCAATCTGATTGACACGTAACTCGATGGCATGTGCCGGGAAAGGAGGCAGGAAAAATCGTGATGTAGTGGCAGGCATCAAGCTGCTGAATTGAACAACTAACATGGGATGGCGTCTGACGGGCTAATTGTCATGCAGCCTCCCCTGGTGGTAACGATAATACTCAACCATCCGCGAGGATGGGGCGGAAAGCCTACAGGGTCTCACTGAGACAGCCGGGTTACCGAAATATCCCAGATATTCGGTCCCGGCTTTTTTTTGTTCACGTGTCAGGCCGGGACAGGAAGGAGTCGTGTACAACGCACAACTATCTGTCTGGAAATGAACAAGATCACCTGAAAAACAATGCAAAAGGAGATAAAAATGCAAAATATTAATGTGTTTCTCTTGGCTGCCGGTACGGCAGGGGCCATCTTTCTGGCAGTCTCGGCTGCAGTTGCAGTGTATTGGTACCTGTATGGCAAAAAGAGTCTTTCAGTGCCAAGGCAGAAGGTTCAACGACTGGCAAATCCGGGCCTACAGCTGACGAGAACCGCTTGCCGGCAGTAAAGTCGCCTGAATGGCGGGGCGGCGGCTTGTCGCCCCGCTTGAATTATACCCTGTTGGAACCAGTGAAGATGTATATTCAGCCGAAATTTGAGTAATGCAGGACTGTTACACACGCAGTGCATCGATTTTACGCAGCCCCTCCAGCGCCCCGCATGGCATCGATATGTGGGGCGCTTTTATGTCCGCTTCGCGGGGGTTGATGCGGATGACCGTGGCCTTGGGCAGGTTCCAGCCGATGCGCTCCGAGGTGGCGCGGATGGTGGGGATGGCGCTGCCGGCGCCCATCTCGATCACAGCCACCCGGCGGTCTGCGTTCGCGGACAGGAAGGTGTCAAAACCTTGTTCCTGGATGCGGGTGCGGTCCGGCAGCTAGGACCGGTCGCCGAACATGAGGATGTTGGGACGGCTGACCTCTCCGCACGCCGGGCAGCGCGGGATGTGGCGGGCGCGCATGCTGGTCTCGTCCACCGGGACGACTTCGTCGTTGAACCAGATGCTGTCGTTGCAGGGTGTCTGGCACTGCAGCCAGTGGATGGAGCCGTGCACCTCCAGGATGCGTTCTTCATCAAAGCCGGCCTTCTGGAACTGGCCGTCCACATTGGAGGTCACCACGAAGTAATTGGCCTTGTTCCGTTCAATCCACTTTTTTATAATGTAGAAGCCCGCGTGAGGGATAGCGGCCCGGTAGAGGTTGGTGCGGTGGCCGTAGAAACCCCAGCCGAAGGCCGGGTCGCGCTGGAAATGCGCCGGGTTGGCACACTCGCTAAAGGAAAGACCCAGGCGGGCATAGGGCGGATAGGCCTGCCAGAAGCCATGGTCGCCGCGGAAGTCCGGCAGGCCGGAATCGACACCCATGCCGGCACCGGCCGTGATGACGAATACCTCGGCCTCTTTGATGATCTGAACGGCACGTTTCAGCATGTGTGGCCTTGTACAGTTATCGAGACACAGGCAGTGCAGAGTGTGTCCAGATTAGCCAATAACCGCTTTGTATTCAAGGATATTCAGCCTGTTCTGGCGCCTTTGGCTGTTGCCGGAGACCTGTCATGAAATTATAACCCCTTCCGAAAAGGGTCTGTGGTACAGTGCGTTTGTGATGCAGGAACACTGAATTCATACAGAGAAAGAGATAGTTATGACCATCCGATGGTATCCCGGACATATGGGCAAGGCCCTGGAGCAGATCGGCGACCTGATCAAGCGGGTTGACGTGGTGATCGAGGTACTGGACGCCCGTCTGCCGGCCTCCAGCTCCAATCACCGACTTGAGGAGATTCGTCGCACCAAGCCCTGGATCAAGGTGCTCAACAAGCATGATCTGGCAGACGCGGCTGTTACCAAAGCCTGGGTGAAGAAATTTGAACAGCAGGCCGGTGTGCGGGCCCTGCCGATGTCATCCAAACAGCATTCCGAGACCAAGCAGTTGATCAAGCTCTGCCAGCTGCTGGCGCCCAAGCGCGGCAAACCCGGTTTTCCGGTGCGGGTCATGGTGGTCGGCATCCCCAACGTGGGCAAGTCGACCCTGATCAACACCCTGGCCGGCCGCAGCATGGCCAAGGTGGGCGACAAGCCGGCCATTACGACAACAACCCAGCAGATTGACCTCAGGAACGGTGTCGTCCTCTCGGATACTCCGGGTGTCCTCTGGCCGGACATGAGTGACCAGGATGGGGCCTACCGGCTGGCGGTCAGCGGCGCCATCGGAGCCAACGCCATGGATTACACCACGGTAGGATTTTTTGCCGGGGAATTCATGATGCAGCGTTACCCGGAACTGCTCAGAAAACGGTACAAGCTGGGTGAGCTGCCGGACAATGCCACCGATCTGATCGCAGCCATCGGTCGCTGTCTGGGCTGCCTGATCGGCGGCGGCGGTATCGATATGCACCGGGCCGCCGAGGCGTTTCTGAGGGAGTTGCGGGCCGGGAAACTGGGCAGGATCAGTCTGGAAGAGCCGGTTCAGGATCTTCCGGAACCGGATGATTCTGGAAATATACAAATGGCCTAATGCAGACTGTCAACGGTAGTGAGGCGCAGCAGCTTGACTGCTGACGCCCTTTGTTGGGCGTCGCCTTGTCATCCTAAAACTCTTGAGGCACCATCTATACGTGTTGGTAAAGACGTTTCATCAGGTCGTCCAGCATGTTTTTGTCGAACTCAATTCCTTCTTTATTAATCTTGATTAGAGATTCTCCGTCTGGCCGATAATCCAGCCTGGAGAGGACCTGAACGCTACCATCTCGTTTGGTGAGCTGCACGTAAATGACATTCCACTTTGCAGTCAATTGCGGCTCAGCATCAATTACCCGGGTGACGTAATTTGAAACTATAGATTGTACAACGTGCATCTCTTTTTTTATATCAACTTCTGGCATATCATCTTCACCGAAATTTTTCAGAACAAAGGTTGCACAAAAGATGTACAAGGTAGATTCAATATAATAATATTTATACATACGAAACGGAAAGATCTCCAGATTTACAATACCATCCTCTACCTTTGCCATCCAATAACTATGTATTATATCAGCTACTTTTGTCACTTTATGGTCAATATAAGTAGCTATCTCATAACCACCGCCAAAATAGTTTTGTAAGCTGTGCATTCCAGATTCATTTGGCATAGCCATCTCATCTGAAATCAAAAGACCAAAAATGTTAACTGATAAACTAATAGCTGAAGTAAGGGGGTCTTCATCGAAATTATTTTTTTGTTTCACAACCTGCTTTAGGTAGTTAAGTGTTGCCTCTGAACCTGTTCCAGCTACAAAGACTTCACCAAGTTCGTCTGACCTAAAATATTTAGCCCTTATGCTGCATCTGTGTATTTTGTTTCCGTCTCCTATCATACATATTAAGCTTAAATCTCTGTAATCAGGGTCCAGTTCTATTGCTTGTAGAAACTCCCACAGAGAATCTGCAGTAAACTTTACTGCGTTGTTCATGTCGACAATTGTAACAATCGCTGTTTTTGCCTGGATTACGGAACCTGCCCATGCTATTGCAAAATTGTCATCTACTATAAAAATCTTCTGAGCAACTCCCACTGGAACAAATCCACTACCTTCTGGAAAAATGTTTTTTACTTCACCAACAGTTGGGAGGTGGCATGTTCTGGTTGAGTCTTCTTCACCTGAAATCAGCAAGTCGCCTACCATTACTGGGCAGCCATTAATAGCGAAGCTTGCAATTACTGTCATACGATCACCTGTTGAAGAAAAGGGTGTCCAAAACAACTTCGATTAGTTGAATTGCCGTGGCCATTATCTTGCGACCAACGGGGCGCGAAATCACCTACCGTCTTTTGGGCAGGTGTATTTACCTAGTTATGCGATTTTTCCGCTTTGTTGCAGTGGTTTTTTCGGGTTGTACGTGTTCTTCAAGGATGTTCAATATCCGCCCTGTATGGTCTCTTTGTGTGTCGATTAATTGAAGTTGCTTTCCGAACAAGGAAGTAAAACGCATCATTGATTTCAGTAGCTTGAATATTAAAGTGAGGAACATAATGCATACGCACCAAACTATAATAAAAACTTCCCTGCGAGTAATAGGCACCGGTGATATGAATTCTAATATCAGTATTCCTCCGGCCAATTAATTACTTATCCAAAAGACTAAGCGCACCAAAATATTTTTGACTGCATCTTGGATTTCTTCGATATTTTTAGCGTGTTGGGCCTTGATTGTTATCCATGTCAGCAGTGCTCCGAATGCACATGAAATTACCAATGCCACTATCATTACAGCCCATGCAGTATCGTTGCTGGTTAATATCATTTTCGTAGTCCTTTATTTTAGTGCATAGATAGTATTTGACCAGACCCGCTCAACATGCCTTTTTGAATGTTATCCGGCAAAGACGACGTAACTTGTTAAAAAACAGTTCGTTATTGATCAGACGACGTTTGGTGTCCTGTCTCAACTCTGTACAACTCCTGTCCACATCCTCCACAAACCCCATATCAACCGGCGCACCTATTGTTATCTGAAAATCACCACTATCCAAACACAATCTAATCTTCTACACGACCCGCAAGGCATAAACAATCCAATTATGAATTTTGAAGGATGAATTATGAAACTACAACATTCATCCCTCTACCTCATAATTATCCCGGTGCTGCCGCCATTGATTGCGCCCCGTCCGGTCTAAAATCCCACGCTATCCACCCTGATTCCGACCCACCGGAACGCTGAAAAATCCAAATTTTCTGCCGGCAGAAATTTACACATAACTATCTAATTTATAGGTTTAAGTTAAAAAAAAAACCCCAAATTTTTGCCAACTTTATTTTGTGGCCAAACGCTTACAACATGCTATTAATACGAACTTTTATGCTTTTACGGCTTCATCTTCTGATACTCCATACTACGAAGCTGAACCAGGCACATAGGATAACCGCATATAAAATCAAAAAAAAACGCCCCGCTTCCATCAGGAATACGGGGCGTTGAGGTTTCATGGGGCAGCCGATTCAAGTACCAGGTAACATCTGATTCTTCGCAGGCCGTATCAAGCGCAGCGGATACGGCAACACTGGTAGTTACGGCAACAAAGCCGGTTCCGCTGCGCTTGAACCAGCCTACATGATATCAGAACATAATGATGTTACAAGGTTCTAGCTCAACAGGCGGACGAACAGGCCGCTGCGCAGTTTGGGTTCGAACCAGGTGGATTTGGGCGGCATGATCTGGTCCTGGTCGGCCAGTTCGATCAGTTCGCGAATGGAGGTCGGGTATAGTGAGAAGGCTACGGCGTACTCGCCCGAATCCACCAGCCTGACCAGTTCCTCATTGCCGCGGATGCCGCCTACGAAGTGGATGCGACCGTCGGTGCGCGGGTCATGAATGCCGAGCAGCGGACCTAGCAGATTGGGGGACACCAAACGGGACGTTGTTTGTTGGTTTGCTAGCACCCCAATACCTTATCCCGTTTAACCCTCCAGGCAGCAGGATAGCTGACTCCGAGAAGTCTTCTGAGTTTCAGAGCTGAAATGTTGTTTTTGCTCTGAGTCATAAGAAGCATTGCCTGAAACCACTTCGTCAGAGGCAGTTTCGTAGATTGAAAAATGGTTCCTTCGTTCAGCGTAACCTGCTTTCGACAGGAGCTGCACTGGAAAACCTTAACAGAACTGCTATTGCCGGTGCTCTTGCGATAAATATACGGGTGGTCTGCACCACATTCTGTACAGCGGAAC
>JBBQXT010000035.1:0-22860 GCA_038209415.1 Geobacterales bacterium | reverse complement strand
AGATCGCCCGAGTGCTCGGCATGGCCCACCGTGGCGCCCACCTGCATGAACTGCCGAATGGTCTTCTGGATCTGGTCGTCAAGGATTCGGCGGTCGGTGATGACGATGACCGAATCGAAGACCTCTTTGCCATCGACCTTGACGCTGATGAGCTGGTGCGCCAACCAGGCGATGGAGTTCGATTTGCCGCTACCGGCCGAATGCTGGATCAGGTAGCGCTGGCCAGCGCCCTGCACACGCACGTCGGCCAGGGCCTGCCGCACCACGCCCAGTTGGTGATAACGCGGGAAGACCTGGCTGCGCTTTTTCTTGCCGGTCTTCGGGTGCTTGACCTCGACGATCTGGGCGTAGTTCTCCAGGATGTCGGTCAGGCCTGCCGGCGTCAGCATCTCTTTCCAGAGGTAGTCGGTCTTCAGGCCGTCGGGATTGGGCGGGTTGCCTGCCCCATCGTCGTGGCCCTTGTTGAACGGCAGGAACCACGAGGCCTTGCCCTTCAATTGGGTGCACATGCGCACCTCAGCATCGTCAACCGCGAAGTGCACCACACAGCGGCCGAACTCGAACAGCCGTTCGCGCGGGTTGCGGTCGCGCCGATACTGCTCCACGGCGTCTTCGACTGTCTGCTTGGTAAGGCTGTTCTTCAGCTCAAAGGTGGCAATGGGCAGGCCGTTGATGAACAGCCCCAGATCCAGCGCCCTGCGGGTTTCGTCTCGGCTGTAGCGGAGCTGGCGGGTGAGGCTGAAGCGGTTGGCGGCGTATTGGAGAGCGGCCTTGTCGTTGCCGGGGGACGGGGTGCCGTAGAAGAGGTCGATTGCATATTTTTCGTGTTTCAGGCCATTACGCAGCAGGCCGATAACACCGCGATTGCCACACTCCTTCTCCAACCGGGCTAGGAAACGGCGGCGCACCGGGGTGTCACTATCCAGCTCCAGGGCTTGGGCAATTTCAGGTTGCGTAGCCTTTAGAAAAGCTCGCAGGTACGCCAGATCAACGCAATACTCCCGGTCATAATCACGAGCGTCGCCCAGCAGCCAGCCGCTGCCGCCGTAGGATTCCGGCGGAGATTGAATGCCCTCGACCGGCAACGGCACAATAGATGCCCTACCGGTCATGGCAATACAGATCAGGTCTTCGAGGCCGCATTCAGTGGTGTCTGTTGTCATACTGGCTCTTTCATTTCAGAGATATCAGAGTCCAAGCTTCTTCTTTGCAAGTTCATAAATCTCGATAGCCATACGCAGAGCTTCTTCTGCTTCTTCCTGCTCCGGTTCAATGTAATCACCCGGATAACGCATCTCAACTGCGTACGAGTTCAATATAACGGCATGCTGTCTGAATGGCTCGAAATCAGGATCATTGAGAAGATTAAGGAGGATATTCAGCTCATGTATCTTTTTGAACTGTATTGAGTGATCGGTAAGCAGCGCCTTGATGGATTTTTCCGCCAACTGTTGGGAGTGGAAACAAGCCGCATCAAAAAGATTCTCCCCGGTCAGCAGAAGACGGGCCGAGTAGAGGTCTGTTTTGGCCTTTCGTAACCACTCCAATGCAAATTCATGGTCTATGGTCATACAGTATCCTCCCGTTTGAATACGCTTCCGTCACAATATGATTAGTCGCTCCATTCCATTTTTTTACTTCATCCGGCGTATAAACCAGAATGTCCATTGCACACGGCACGGGAGTAAACATCATGCATATCGGCACAGACCGCCTATATCTGGGTTGATCTGATTCCATCACCACCAGAAAATCAAGGTCGCTTTCCGGTGTAGGAGTGCCTGAAGCGTAGGAGCCGAAAAGAATTATCTTTTCCGGATGGAAATTTTCGACAATAGCCTTTGCAACGCCATCAATGGTTTCAGGAGAGATCAGTTCTCCGTATTGTTGCTGTTTCAAGCTGATAGCTGCCATAAAGACCTCCCATACAACCAGTGATTATTCCAGAACAGGTTTTTTTGTTACTCAACAACAGTATCCGGATCTTCAATTTCAACACTATCATCAATTTCGTCAAAAGATTCAAGTTCTTCAATCTCATCCGGCAGCCGTGCCGCCGCCTCACGCACATCCAGCTTGCCGGTCACCACATCGGCGATCAGGCGGGTGCGGTATTCGCGGAGCAGGTCGATTTCTCGCTCGGTGCGGGAGATTATCATATCATTAGCGTTCAGTTCTTTATCTAAATACAGTTCAATCCAATCTTGTTCTTGTCGTGGAGGTAGGGACAATGGCATTCGCCCAAACCCTTGACGATTAACATAAGCCAGAGTTGTAGAATTACCCTCCATTTCAAAGTATGGCTTTGCAATTTGGACGCAATGTCTGAGATATTTTGCTGATATAGCAGTGGTTGGAATATATGCTTGTAACTGTTGGTTAATCACAACTGAAACTTTAGAGATTGAAGCTATACCAAATCGCCCGACACATGATGCAATAACGGTTCCTGCTGGAACAACGCGAGAACCTGCTGAACTCAGAGCATATTCTGACACATAAAGATTTATCGACTTCAATAACTCATCCCCAACATTAACAGGAGTAATCCAAGGGTATCCATTTGTTTCATTCAGATCAGGCTTGTCTCGTTGTGGGATGAACACTTGAGATACTTGTTTCGCTGCTACCAAATCCCAATGCTCCGGTATCTCCCCAAGCCACGAAATACCCGACGGTTTCAGGCGGACATTCGAATCAAGGCCACGGGTGACGGCACGGTGGATGATGACCTGCTTCTGTTCGTTCAGCAGTGCGATAACCTTCCGCTTTGCCCGAATAGTGCGTTCGATGCGTTGGTTGGTGTGGTTGAGGAAACGAACGATGGCGGCTTGTTCATCTGGTGGTGGGAGTGGTGTCTTTGTTCCAAGAAAACGTGGAGGCGGAATGGTATTTCTGAGACCTGAGTAAAGTGGACTTAGGAGTTTACGGTCGTCCATTGCTCTATAGTAACTATCCAAATAAGCGGCAAGAAGAGTGTCTGAACACTCGAACACGGTGTACACACCAGTAATCATGCCGTCGTAGCGAGACAATCCCACGGTGCGCGGGGTTTCAGGTACATCAAACAGACAAAAAACTAGGTCACCTTTTCGTACCTCCTGACTGGTACCCATGTCAGAAGAGAATTTCCCCTTACCGGTCGTAATGTCTCTAACTATCACGCCGCCTTTTGTGAGAGATAATAATTTGAAGTCTGAATGTCGCTTCCCGACCAACACTTTACGCCGTCGGAGCATTGCACGATTAGGAGCCAGCGTCCAATGTCCCGGCATCTGTCCCACCCACGGCAACCCAGACTCCTGATACTCCGGATATGGTTTAAGATCAGCGATCATTTAAGGTTTCCTTCGCGTTCTTCGCGGCTTCACGTGAGAAAAAAGGAATCTGAAACGTTATTCACGCGAAGACGCGAAGACGCGAAAAAAAGATTAAAACCAAAATTTATTGAAAAATCAACCTGCTTCAATTCTGTAATCATTCAGGTTTTCCTTCGCGTTCTTCGCGGCTCCGCGTGAGACAATCAGAATCAAAACAAGTATTCACACGAAGACGCGAAGACGCGAAATCGGAATGATTGTTGACAATCCGTTTTATGCCGTCCTTGAATGTCGCGGAACCGAAATTGATTAAAAGACCGAGCGGCAGGTTGAGTAGGCGCAGATAAGTCAAAAGCTGCTTTCCATGAACAGGGAGCATATTTTCAACGGACTTGAGTTCAACAACCAGCATCCCTTCAACAATCAAATCTGCTCGGAATCCCTCATCAAAGTAAAGACCGGCAAAAGTGATTGGCACCGGCTTCTGTCGTTCAACTTTCAAGCCTCTCTGTTCCAGAAGTCTCGCCAGTACAACTTCATAAACAGACTCCAGCAATCCGGGACCGAGATCATGATGGAGATGATAGGCCGCATCTACTACCTGAGCGGAAATTTCCTCAACATTCATTTAAGAACCCCTTAAAATCGGACTCACGCGAAGACACGAAAAAATCTAAACAAAAATAATGTTATCTCAAGTACATCAGAGAAGATCATTGTCTCAGCAGTGATGAGACAATTGAAATTTTTACGAAAAACCATCCAGTTTGTCTCCCCAGTGCGGAGACAAACTGAAAACTTTATGTTGTTTTGGTTCTCTTCGCGCTCTTCGCGGCTTCGCGTGAGACCGATTTGTCTTGTCCTGAGCCCAATAGCAGATCATCCAGCAACCCTTCAGCCTCCTGCTCAACCGCCAGAATATCGGCCCGAATCTCCTCCAGAGTCCGTAGCGGTTGCGGCTTGTAGAAATGCCGGGTAAAGCTGATCTCGTAGCCGATCTTTGTCTTGGTTTCGTCAAGCCAGGCATCCGGGGTATAGGGCAAAACTTCGCGACGAATAAACGCCTCGACACCACCCTCCTCCAGCAGCGGCACCTGTTCGGTGTCACGCAGGTCAGTATCCGGTTCGTACTCGACCACACAGGGTTTTCCGCCGACAGTAACCTCATACAAGCCCCGCAGCGGATCGAGTGTGGCCTTTCCCGGCTTATGGATCTTCGCGACCACCGGCGGAGCTGTCTCCACCCGCCAACTGACCGCCTTCAGGATCTGCTTCAACTCGGCGGCAGGCAGCTTGCGCCCCTGCTTCTTCAGTGCATCATCCACGGCAGCGCGGAACAGGTTGTGATCTTCGAACAGGTCACCACCAATTGCCTCACGCAGGGCGGTTGCCGTCTCGACCAGCCGGGCGTCCCGCTTCCAGGTATTGCTATCCAGCAGCTTCTTCTTTTTCTTTTCCGGCAGGCCTTTTTTGGTGCCTTCTTCGTCATCGCCTTCATCATCTCCGCTGCCCCATTCGGCCAGGTATTTCTCAACCGCCTTTGCGACGCAGTCGAAGTCGTCAAACAGGGGGTCGCCGAACTCGTCATAGAGCTGACTGCGCAGCTCCTCGTCGCCGGAGGCAAAGCGGAGTGACTCAATGGCCGAAACCGTCAACTGGCTGTGCAGCCGCAATGGGCGTTCCATGACAATCTTCCAGTAGCCGAAATGCTGGTTGGGGAATAGCTTGGACTGCTCCGTTTCTGCAAAAGCCAGGTAGGTGTCGCAGACCAGCTTGATGTCATCCTCGGACAGCTCGCAGTTTTTTTTGCCCAGATTCTTGCGTAGCGGCTTAAACCAAGCACTGGCGTCGATCAGCTGCACCTTACCCTTGCGGTGATCCGGTTTGCGATTGGATAGCACCCAGATGTAGGTGGCGATGCCGGTGTTGTAGAACAAATTGAGCGGCAGGGCGACAATCGCCTCCAGCCAGTCATTTTCGATGATCCAGCGGCGGATGTTGCTTTCCCCTTGTCCGGCATCACCGGTAAACAGGGATGATCCGTTGTGGACCTCGGCAATACGGCTCCCCAGTTGGCTCTTGTGGTTCATCTTGGAAACCATGTTGGCCAGGAACAACAACTGCCCGTCACTGGAGCGGGTAACGAGCGAATATTCGGGATCGTCGGCATGGTTGATCTTGAAGCGGGGGTCGCGCATGCCATCCTTGCCACCCATATCCTCCAGGTCCTTCTTCCAGCTCTTGCCGTATGGCGGATTCGATAGCATGAAGTCAAATTCTTTGGCCGGAAAGGCGTCATGGGCCAGGGTAGACCATTCGGCACCGCCAACGATGTGATCGGCGTTTTCTCCTTCGCCCTTCATGAGCATATCGGCCTTGCAAATGGCGTAGGTCTCCGGATTTATCTCCTGACCGAACAGGTAGGTCTTGACCTGCTTGCCTTGGGCAGACGTCAGCCCCAGCAGGGTTTCTTCCGCCAGGGTCAGCATCCCGCCGGTACCGGCAGCAGCGTCATAAAGCTGATATGATCGGACTGAATCTTGTCGGCAATGGGAAGAAATATCAGATAGGCCATCAGCTTGACGGCGTCACGCGGAGTCCAGTGTTCTCCGGCTTCCTCGTTATTATCTTCGTTGAACTTGCGGACCAGTTCCTCGAATACGGTTCCCATTGAATGGTTATCCATGGCAGACAGCTTGACCGAGCCATCGTTATTCAGCACCGGGTTAGGACTCAAATTTATGTCAGGATTCAGGAATTTTTCGATCAGAGTGCCGATGGCATCTGCCTTGGAGAGAGTAGGAATCTGATTACGGAACTTGAAGTTTTCCAGGATGTCCTGAACGGTCTGGGAAAACCCGTCCAGATACGCTTCAAAATCCAGGCGGAGCTGCTGCTGGCTGTTGCAGGAGCGGAGATCACGCAGGGTGAAGCGGGAGGTATTGTAAAATGCCTGCCCGGCAGCCCCGCACAGTGCAACCTTCTGTTCGGTGATTCCGGCATCATCCAGCATCTTCTTGGTATCCAGCACCGCCTGTTTGGTCGGCTCCAACACAGAGTCAAGGCGTCGGAGCACGCACATCGGCAGAATGACATCAGGGTACTTGCCGCGCTTAAAGAGGTCTCGCAGAACATCATCGGCAATCCCCCAAATGAACGAGATAATCTTGTTGTGTGTCGCTTGATCCATTTATTCACGTCCATTCTGATCAGTTGGTTGGAAATATAGAGTGTTTACATAGCAGAAAAATGGATAAAATAGAACGGGAATGAGGCGTTATTACAATAACAATTCCGCAGGAACATGATATCCAGCGCAATCAGGCCAGCTTTTCTGACAATCACTTATCAACACTCCGGCGCTTTGCACATAAAGAAAACGGGAACTTACTCAAGGCGTAAGTTCCCGTGTTTGTTAAATTGACTAGAAAATTACGTCTATTCCCACTCGATCGTGGCCGGAGGTTTGCTGGAGATGTCGTAAACCACACGGTTGATACCCTTGACCTCGTTGATGATCCTGCCACTGATACGGGCCAGATCTTCATACGGCATCGGGTACCAGCCGGCGGTCATGAAATCCTTGGTCTCCACCGCCCGCAGAGCAACCACATATTCATAGGTGCGGCCGTCGCCCATGACACCGACACTCTTGACCGGCAGGAAGACGGCAAAGGCCTGGCTGATCTTGTCATAGTGCCCGGATGCATACAGTTCCTCGATATAGATGGCGTCAGCCCGACGCAGAATGTCGCAGTACTCCTTTTTTACTTCGCCGAGGATCCGTACACCCAGACCGGGGCCCGGAAAGGGATGCCTCCAGACCATCTGGTGCGGCAGACCGAGTTCTTCCCCGATGGCACGGACCTCATCCTTGAACAGCTCACGCAGCGGTTCCAGCAGTTTCAGCTTCATGTAGTCCGGCAGACCTCCCACATTGTGGTGACTCTTGATGTTTTGCGCTTTGCCGGTCTTGGCACCGGCTGATTCGATAACGTCGGGATAAATCGTCCCCTGGGCCAGCCAGTTTGCATTGGTAATCAGTTTCGACTGTTCTTCGAAAATCTCGACAAACAATCCGCCGATGATTTTACGCTTTTTTTCAGGATCCGCTTCGCCGGCCAAGACGGTCAGGAAGCGCTGCTCGGCATCCACCCGGATGACTTTGACCCCCAAATTCTGAGCGAAGGCTGCCATAACCTGATCCCCTTCCCCCAATCTTAGCAACCCGTTATCGACAAAAACACAGGTCAACTGATCGCCGATGGCGCGCTGGATCAAGGCGGCGGCAACCGAGGAATCCACACCGCCCGACAACCCAAGGATGACTTGGTCCGACCCGACTTGACTGCGGATACGGGTAACGGCATCCTCGATAATCTGCCCCGGAGTCCATTGGCCGCTACAGCCACAGACCTTACGCACAAAGGTCTCGAGCAGCAGTTCACCACGCGGGGTGTGATTGACTTCGGGGTGAAACTGTACTCCGTAGAGCTTGCGCTCGCTATTCTGAATAGCACAGACCGGGGCGTTGGCTGTCCCGGCAACGACTTCAAAACCGGCTGGTACACGCGCAACATGGTCACCGTGGCTCATCCAGACAGAACTCTTGCCATCCACAAAGAAACTGTCGAACAACAGCCCGGGGGTACCCTGTGCCAGAAGTTCGGCATGGCCGAATTCACGTTTGCCGGCCGCCACGACCTCCCCTCCGAAATGCCGGCTCATCAACTGCATGCCGTAGCAGATACCAAGCACCGGCACTCCCAGTTCGAAAAGTTCTTCAACCACCGATGGCGCCTCCGGTTCATAGACCGATTTGGGGCCGCCGGACAGTATAATCCCTGACGGTTTGAGGGCGCGTATGGCGTCAATCGACATATCGAAGGGGTGCAGCTCACAATATACGTGTGCCTCACGCACCCGGCGGGCAATCAATTGAGTGTATTGTGAACCAAAATCAAGAATCAGAATTTTCTGACTGTGGATATCAGACATGAGAATACCTTTCCATAAAAACAGACCACGATGTGAAATGCCCCGCTATTTCTACACGGGGCATTTCACATCGTGTATTTTAGTTGCCCACTCGATAGTTGGGAGCTTCTTTAGTAATCGTGACATCATGTACATGAGATTCTTTGAGTCCGGCACCGGTAATGCGGATGAATCGACCCTTGTTCTGCAGCTCTTCAAGCGTGCCGCAGCCGGTATAGCCCATGCCTGAACGCAGGCCGCCCAGCAGCTGATGGATATTGGCCGAGAGCGGTCCGCGCAGCGGCACCATTCCTTCGATCCCCTCCGGCACCAGCTTGACGTCATCGCCGACCTCGGACTGGAAGTAGCGATCCTTGCTGCCGTCTTTCATGGCGCCTATCGAGCCCATGCCGCGATAGGTCTTATAGGTCCGGCCCTGGTACAGAACGGTGTCACCGGGCGACTCCTCGGTGCCGGCAAACAGCGAACCGATCATGATGCAGTCAGCACCGGCCGTGACCGCCTTGGGCAGGTCGCCGGAATACTTGATGCCGCCGTCGGCGATAACCGGAATTCCATATTTGTGGGCGACCCGTGAACATTCGTGAATTGCGGTGATCTGCGGCACCCCCACTCCGGCAACAATCCGGGTGGTACAGATGGATCCCGGCCCGATACCGACTTTTATGCCGTCTACACCGGCCTTGATCAGCGCTTCTGCCGCCTCGGCGGTAGCAATATTGCCGGCAATGATTTCCACACCCGGGAAGGTGGCCTTTGCCCTGCTGACGGCATCAAGAACCCCCTGGGAGTGGCCATGGGCCGTATCGATGACAATCACATCCACACCGGCCTTGATCAGAGCCTCCATACGCGCTTCCATATCGTCGGTAGGGCCGACGGCCGCACCAACTCGCAGGCGACCCAGGCTATCCTTGCAGGCGTTGGGATACTTTTTCACTTTTTCAATATCCTTGATGGTAATCAAACCTTTGAGATACCTTTCATCATCCACAACGAGAAGTTTTTCCACCCTGGTATGCTTGAGGTGTTCCTTGGCCTGCTCCAGAGTAGTCCCCACCTCGACAGTCACCAGGTTGCGCTTGGTCATGCGGGCCGAAATCGGCAGATCGAAATCCGTCTCGAAACGCAGATCACGATTGGTCAGAATACCTACCAACTTGCCGTTGGCCTTGGTTACCGGAACTCCTGAAATGCGGTAGCGTGACATGATATCCAGCGCCTCGCTGATTTTTTGGGTAGGTCGCATGGTGATCGGATCTACAATCATGCCGGATTCACTCTTTTTGACCTTATCTACTTCATAGGCCTGCTCCGCTATGGTCAGGTTCTTGTGAATAATACCGATGCCCCCTTCACGAGCCATGCAGATTGCGGTACGCGCCTCGGTTACCGTGTCCATGGCAGCGCTGACGAGTGGTATATTCAGGGGGATATTACGGGAAATCCGGGTTGTCAGATTGGCATCGCGAGGCAGAATCAGTGAATGGGCGGGAACCAGGAGTACATCATCAAAGGTCAGGCCTTCCGTCAGTTTATCGTAGGGCATGTGGCTGCTCCTCGCAAAGAAATAATTTCTAGTAAGTTAGTACAGGGGCTTAGGCGAGTCAAGAGCAAAGCAGTTAAAACTGTCACACGTTGCCCGCGGCGCACTACGCACCTGCCGTTGAGCAGCCTCGGCTCTTTTCCCACACAACTGATTAACCACCCGTCTCCACCTCATTTAAGACATCAGCCTACTAAATGAGGTAAACAGCAGTCGTGCTCAAAGTGGGTTACAATCAATAAGTATAATAAAATTAACAGGTTATAAATTAACAATTTATGGCACAACAAATGCTATATAGTTCAACAGAAGCAACCACATCAAAAGGAGAATTCAACCATGAAAAAAGTACTGTCTTCCATCGTAGCCACCCTCGTCGCCGTTTCTTTCGCAGGTATCGTTTGTGCAGCAGAACCCGCAGCTCCGGCAATGCCGGCCGGCCATCCTCCCGTAGCTGACAAGGCTGCTCCTGCAAAACCAGCCAAAAAAGTAAAGAAAGCCAAAAAAGTCAAAAAAGAAGTCAAACCTGCTGAAGTAGCACCTGCAGCAAAGTAAGCAATACCGTCATGACACAAAAAAAGGCCACATCTGATGATGTGGCCTTTTTTTGTGTCAGACGCCAATTCCAACAAGGGAAATCATCTCTGGGACGCTTCCAATGCCTGCTGAATGTCAGCTATGATGTCGTCAATCTGCTCTATGCCGACCGACAGGCGGATAAAATCGGCGGTTACACCGGAAGATTGCTGTTCCTCCTCGGAAAGCTGCTGATGGGTAGTCGAGGCCGGATGTATTACCAGCGACTTCGCATCGCCTACGTTAGCCAGATGTGAAAGCAGCTTGACGTTATCGATGAATTTCTTGCCAGCCTCCAGACCACCCTTGATGCCAAAACCGATAATGGCGCCCTCACCCTTAGGAAGATATTTCAAAGCTCTTGCATGATCCTTGTGGCTGGCCAGCCCGGGGTAATTCACCCAGGAGACCAGGGGGTGCTTTTCCAGCCACGTCGCCACTGCCCGGGCGTTATCAACATGACGCGGCATGCGGACGTGAAGTGTTTCAATTCCCTGCAGCAGTTGAAAGGCATTAAACGGCGAAAGACAGGCGCCCATATCGCGCAGCAACGAAAGCCTCATCCGCAGTATGTAGGAAAGATTCCCCAACGCATCCCAGAATTGCAGACCGTGATAGGAAGGGTCCGGCTCGCTGAACTCCGGAAATTTACCGTTGTTCCAAGGAAATGCGCCGCCATCGACAACCGCTCCACCGATGCTTGTGCCATGACCGCCCATGAACTTGGTCAGCGAATAGACCACAATGTCAGCGCCATGTTCAAGCGGCTTGAACAGGTAGGGTGTCGTCACCGTATTGTCGACGATAAAAGGGATACCTGCCGCACGGGTAATCTTGCCGATCGCTTCAAAATCATCGACGTTGTTTTTGGGATTGCCAACCGATTCGGTATACACAAGACGGGTGTTGTCGTCTATCGCCCGGCGGACGTTTTCGGGATCGGATGGATCAACAAATTTGACGGTAATCCCCAACCTGGGCAGGGTATAGTGGAACAAGTTATAGGTGCCGCCATACAGGTAACTGGATGAAATAATATTCTGCCCGGCCTGGGCGATATTGAGCACCGCATAGGTAATGGCAGCCTGCCCGGAAGCAACCGCCAGGGCGCCAACCCCGCCATCCAGGGCGGCCAGACGCTGCTCAAGAACATCGGTGGTCGGGTTCATCAGGCGGGTGTAGATATTACCGAACTCCTTGAGACCAAAAAGATTGGCGGCGTGTTCGGAGTTTTTGAAGACGTACGAGGTGGTCTGATAAATAGGGACCGCACGGGAAAGGCTGCTCGGGTCCGGGGTGTGGCCCGCATGAAGCGCAAGTGTTTCTATGGACTGTTTCGTATCCGACATGGCTGTAACCTCCTGTTAGTAAGGCTTCTATCGCCTGACGATATATTTCACTTCCAAACAAGTCAAGTTTAATGTTTTATTTTACACGAACTTGATGGGCTTTACAGGGGTATCGCCGGATGTGAATAATACGGGATACACGCTGGTGTATGCAACTGATTGCTTATACCAATCCCACATCAAGGCGCTATCTTCGTTGGCTCGTCTTCGGCTCCTCAACGTAGTAATTTCTACGCCTTCGTCGCCTCAATCCTCGCCGCCTTGATTTCATCCTTGATCTGGAATTGGAATTAGATGGTGATGGTCTCTCCGGGGCGCAGTCGCTCGCGGGGAGCATCCGGGGGCGCATCGAATGAAGCCGCCAGCAGATACAGGAAAAGGGAAACTATACCAACAATCATCAGAAACGCCGGCAAGACGCGAACTCCCGCATCTCGCTGATTACCGGGAAGTACCAGGCCGAAGGCCGTCAGCACGACGCCATAGCCGCCCAAAGCCGCCGCCCAGAAGATGCCCAGCCGATACAGGCGCGTTTCGGCGTCATCAGTCCATGACAGGAAATCTGCAATACCGGCGTGATAAAAGCTGACAATGATTATTACCGTCAATGCCCCCAGCACCAAGCGCATACCGTTGCGTACCGTGCGTTTACGCATGGTGATTACCTTCGTGGCTGGTCATTGTGCGCACCATGATACATCCCCGAGACCGGCCCGCAAAACCTTGGGTATGTCACCAACCAGACTGACGACCGAACTGACATCCGTGTTCAGGATGGCTCCATCAACGACATAATCCAACTGGTTGCCGAATGTGTTGTCGATAATGAGCGGGTCACCGACCGGCTCTTCGCCGGAAAGATTGGCGCTGGTGGTGATAATCGGGTTACCCAGCGCCAGTATCAGATCGATGCAGATGCGGTTGTCGGGAATCCTGATTCCGACGGTTTTCTGGCGGGTCAACAACAGATCCGGCACCTCCCGGGTTGCCTCCAGGACAAAAGTATAGGGTCCGGGAAGGTAGCGCTTCAGGTATTTGAAGGCCACGTTACTCACCCGTGCAAACTTGGTTGCCTCTGAAAGAGAGGAACAGATGAACGAAAAGGGTTTGTTACGCTCGCGCCCCTTCATGCGGTAGATACGCTCAATGCCCTTCTTGTTGAAGATGGAGCAGCCGATACCGTAGGTCGTATCGGTGGGATAGGCAATGATGCCGCCATCTCGCAGGCACTGGGCAACGCGGGTGATCTGATAGGGTTGTGGATGTTCAGGGTCAATTGTAAGTATCATTTCCGGTAATCCGTGTACTGCAGCGTGAAAATTCATTTTCAGGGTGCTGCAAGCCTGCTTGAAATGGCATCGAAAAATCCATACAGAAACAAGACCAGCATAACAATACAGCCGCTTACGTCCGTAAGCGGCTGTATATCAAACTATTGCCACAAAACCCACGCAGAGGGTTGCAGCCGACTATTTTCTCTCATACCCCAGCGCATCATGGCAGCTGACCGTACAGTTTCCACCCTTGGGAGTGGTTGTGTAGGTAATTGTTACCGCTTCCTTGCCGTTGGTTCCTTTCAGACGCATCAGGTGGAGCTGGGAACTGGCATGTACATCGTGGCAGGTCAGGCAGGGAATCGCGTTCTTTTCGCCGGCATGGAGATAGTGGAAGTTGCTGGTCCCGTCGCGGAATCCGTTTTTGGTGGTCTCCTTTTCCGTTACCAATGAACGATCATGACACTCAAAACAAAGCTTGTCTACCGGCATACCCAGCTGGTACTTGAAGTTTGACTTGTGGGGGGCATGGCACCCGAGGCAGTCGTTTTCCATGATCGGCGGGTGAACACTCTGTTTACTGGACTGGTTTTCGTGACACTCGTAACAGATCTTTGAACTCTTGTCCTTGACCCCATTCAGACTATGATCACTCTGATGATTGCCCCCGCTGACACTGTGACAGGGAGTACATTCCTTATCAGCCATTCCGCTATGAACGAAAGGAGCTTTCAACTTGCTGGCGTGACACTTGTAGCAGGGCTTGCCGCTTAAAGGATCAATAGTTCCCTTGGTTTCAGCGGCCACGACCTGTGAATGGGAACTCAACCCAACGAAGAATGCCAGAGTGATAGCAATAACCATCTTTTTCATCGAAGTCACCTTTGCCTGTTTTTATTGATCCGGGTAGCGGATTCTGAAATCAGCTTGGATTACATAGCATAACTTGGAGAAATGTCAAAGAAAAGGTTTGCAGGCACCATATAAACAGGCTCTGCTGGAATATGTAACAGAACCAGTGAAAACCGAAAAATGGGCCTACGGAAAAAGCATGTACTCGAAGTGAGGCTTGTTGTCAGGAGTGATTCAATCATAAAAAACCGGAATCATCCATTTTTGTATGTGTAATTTACCATACTTACTATGCTGATTACTTGTTGATTATCCAAAGTAAGGCCGGTTTGTATCAAAAATACGGTGCGTGAATCTCGGAGTAAACAGATTTGCATCCCCTCCCCCGCTTGTGGTACACCACTACCCTATGAAAAAACTTAATCCGCCGCAGCAGCAGGCGGTCAACCATACCGAAGGCGCCCTACTGATCCTGGCTGGCGCCGGTTCCGGCAAGACTCAGGTCGTCACCACCCGCATCGTCCATTTGCTGAAAGACAAACGGGTTCCGGCCGAGAATATCCTGGCGGTGACCTTCACCAACAAGGCCGCCAAAGAGATGAACGAGCGGGTGCGCGGCATGGCCGGAAGCCAGGCCGACGGCATCGTGGTCTCCACCTTCCATTCCCTGGGGGTGCGCATCCTGCGCCGCGACATCCGCGTCCTGGGCTTCAAACCCAACTTCTCGATCTACTCCACCTCCGACCAGGCAGGCGTGTTGCGCCAAGCCATGCGCGACCGCGACATCGACCCCAAGCAAATCGACCCGGACCGGATCCTCTGGAAGATCTCCGGTCTGAAGAACCGCCTGATCGGTCCCCGGGATTTCGCCCCTTCCGGCACGAACCCGCTGGAGCTGGCAACATTCAAGGTCTATCCACGCTACCAGGAGCTGCTCAAGAGCTTCAACGCCATCGATTTTGACGACATCATCATGCTCTCGGTCGGTCTGCTACAGGTAAACTCCGCCATTCTGGCCTACTGGCAGGAACGTTTCCGCTATATCATGGTCGATGAATACCAGGACACCAACGCCTCCCAGTACCTGATGATCTCTCTTTTGGCAAAGAAATACGGAAACATCTGCGTGGTGGGCGACGACGACCAGTCCATCTACGGCTGGCGCGGGGCCGAGGTGCAGAACATCCTCAACTTCGAGCACGACTACCAAGACTGCAAGGTGATCAAGCTGGAACAGAACTACCGCTCCACCAGTTCGATCCTGGACGCGGCCAACAGCGTCATCAGGAATAATCCGGTGCGCACCGACAAGGCGCTCTGGACCGCCAGCGGCCAGGGGCGCGAGATCGACCTGATCGTGGCCGACAGTGAACTGGAAGAGGCAGCCAAAATCGTGGAAGGGATGCTGCTGGAACAGTTTAGTGCAAAACTCTCCTGGTCTGACTTCGCCATCCTGTACCGCTCCAATGCCCAGAGCCGGGCCTTCGAGGAGAAGCTGCGCATGGAGCGCATCCCCTACGTGGTGGTCGGCGGGCAGCAGTTCTACGAGCGCAAGGAGGTCAAGGACGCCATCGCCTACTTGCGGGTGATCGACAACCCCGGCGACGAGGCCTCGTTGCTGCGGATCATCAACTTTCCCCGCCGGGGCATCGGCGACACGACGCTGCTGCGCCTCAACCAGTGGTCCATGGAGCAGGATATCCCGCTCTTCGAGGCCATGCAGCGGGTGGCTGAAATCACTGGTATGTCCGAATCTTCCCGCAAGACCGTGGCAGCCTTCCATGCCATGATGACCGGCATCATCGCCGAATTTGACTGCCGCTCGCGACTGGGTGCACAGACCAATGCGCTGTTCAACCGTCTGCGCATCGAGGATGAGATCTACCGCACCCTGAACGATGTAAGCCAGGCCAAAAAGCGCATCGAAAATATCGAGCAGATTGTCAACTCCCTGGCGATCTTCGAGGAACAGAATCTGCGGGCCGGTCTGTCGGTCTTTCTGGAGCGCATCTCACTGATGGATGACCAGCAATCCGATGATGACAAGGAGCATGGCCGCAACGCGGTGACTCTGATGTCGTTGCACTCCAGCAAGGGGCTGGAGTTCGACCACGTCTACCTGGTGGGGATGGAGGAGGAGCTGCTGCCGCACAAGCGCTCCATCGAGGAGGATCCGACCTGCGCCGAGGAGCGGCGGCTGTGTTATGTCGGCATCACCCGGGCCCGCCGGCACCTGACCATCTCACGCTGCCTGACCCGCCGCAAGTACGGTTCCATCGAAGAGCGCAAGCCGAGCCGTTTTCTGGCCGAGATTCCGGCCCACCTGCTCAGCGACACTTCAAGCGATGCTGCAGCTAGTGAGAATAAATCTGTTAACATGGCTGAGGATTTTTTTTCACGCATGCTGGGAGAAGGATCATGATGCCGCTCCTTGTAAAACAGGTGAGAAAGGTATCGGCCGCATCGCTGCTGCTGTGTCTGGCGGGGGCCCCGGCCGGGGCTTTCAATGCCTCGCATCTCTCCCAGCTGAAGACGGTCAAGAGCTGTAGCGGCTGTGACCTGAGTGAAACCGACCTGCGCGGGATTAGCCTGGCCAGTGCGGTGCTCACGGGCTCGAATCTGGAGGCCGCCAACCTGAGCGGCGCCAACCTGGCCGGAGCAAATCTCGCGGAGGCTGATCTGAGCGGCGCAAACCTGAGCCGGACGGATCTGGGCATGGCGAATCTGCGCGGCGCACGGATGGTCTTGGCCAACCTGAGCGGCGCTAACCTGATCGGGGCCAATCTGGGCAAGGCAGGCTTGAACTTTGCAGTTATGAGCGGGGCGGACCTGCGCGGTGCGGAACTGGATGGCGTGAGTCTGAACGGGGTCAAGCTGCAGGGCGCCAACCTGGTCAGGATGGATCTGAGCGGACTGAACCTAGGCGATGCCGATTTGAGCAGGGCCAACGCCAGCGAAGTGCGTTTCATTGGAACAGATCTGCGCAATGCCAACCTGAGCGGAACGGAGCTGAACGAGGCTGACCTGAGCGGGGCAGACCTGGGTGGGGCCAATCTGGACGGGACCAATCTGACCAGGGCCAGAAATCTGACCGGACTGAAGCTGGCCGGCGCCACGCTGATCAAGGCCAACCTGAACCGGCTGGATCTGAGCGGCGTCGATCTGAGCAAGGCCAACCTGAGCGGAGCCAACCTGAGCAACACCAACCTGAGCGGAGCGAATCTGAACGGGTCTGATCTGGGCGGAGCCAACTTGAGCGGCGCACGACTGACCGGAGCCGACCTGAGCGCTACGAATCTGAGCGGCGCGAAGCTGTCCGGGACAAAGCTGGACGGCGCCAGACTGGGTGGCGCAACCTGGATTGATCGACGCACATGCCCGGAAGGTTCACTGGGACAGTGCGGTAATTGATCGAAACAAAACGGCCTCTGTATCTGCAAACTTTCTGCTGGCTTCACTATGAACTTTCTGCAAAAATCAAATCAGGAGGTTTACCTCATGAAACTTGACAGCCGCGCTTACCTGGGCGAACTGATCGCCATGGACAAGAGCAGCCTTCCCGCCGATGGCGGCGAACGGTTCAACCGCCTGATCTTTGCCCGCAGCCCCTACCTGCTGCAGCACGCCGAAAACCCGGTGGAGTGGTATGAATGGGGCGACCTGGCCTTTGAAACAGCCCGCAGGGAAGGTCGCCCGATCCTGCTCTCCATCGGTTACGCCACCTGCCACTGGTGCCACGTCATGGCCCATGAATCGTTCGAGGATGACGAGGTGGCCGCACTGCTCAACCGCCACTTCGTCTGCATCAAGGTCGATCGCGAGGAGCGGCCGGACATCGACGATTTCTACATGACCGTCTCCCAGGTGCTGACCGGCAGCGGAGGCTGGCCGCTGAACATCTTCATGACGCCGGACAAACGCCCCTTCTTTGCCATGACCTACCTGCCGAAAAACGACCGCCAGGGCGTGCGGGGGCTGATGGGGCTTCTGGGAAATATCGCCCTGCTCTGGCGCCAGCAGCCCGACAAGATCGAAAACAACTGCAGCGCCATCATGGATACCCTGGAGAACATCTCCCAGCCGATCCCGCAGGAAGCTACCGACCTGGAAGAGCTTAATCAGGACGCCTTCCGGCAGCTCTCCGGCATCTACGATGACGAGCTGGGCGGCTTCGGCTCATCCCCCAAGTTTCCCATGCCGATCAACCTGAGTTGGCTGATTGAACAGGGGGCGGCCGGAAACGTTGAGGCCCTTGAAATGGCCCTGCACACCCTGCGCATGATGCGGCGCGGGGGTATCTGGGATCAACTGGGCGGCGGACTGCATCGATATTCCGTTGATCAGAAATGGCTGGTCCCGCATTTTGAAAAGATGCTCTACGATCAGGCCATGCTGGCGTTGATCTCCCTGGAAGCATTCCAGGCCGACGGCGATCCCCTCTTTCTGGACATGGCCCTGGAGATCTACCGTTTTGCCGGCGATGACCTGACCTCACCGCAGGGAGGCTTTTACTCGGCGCTGGACGCCGACTCGGAAGGTGAGGAAGGCCGGTTTTACGTCTGGATCAAGGATGAGATCGATGAAATCCTCGGAGCAGATGCGCCCCTGTTCTGCAGTTTCTACGATGTCAGCAGTTACGGGAATTTCGAAGGCAGCACGATCCTCAACATTCCGGTCGATGTGGAGGAATTCTGCGCCAGGGAGGCCCTTGACCGGGAAGAGCTGGAGGAACTGCTGGAGCGCTGCTGCATACGTCTGCTGGAACATCGCGCGACCCGCATCCACCCCTTGCGCGACGAAAAGGTTATCACCTCCTGGAACGGCCTGATGATTGCCGCCCTGGCCAGAGGTGGCGCCATCAGCGGGGTACGGGACTTCATCGGGCGCGCCGAACGTTCTGCGGCATTTATCCTGGAACATATGCGCCGGCCAGACGGCAGGCTCCTGCGCAGTTTCATGGGCGCCCCTTCAGAGATCCCCGCTTTTCTGGAGGATTATGCCTTTCTGGCCTTCGGTCTGATCGAGCTTTTCGAAGCGACGCTCGATAGCGCCTGGCTGGACAAGGCCCAGCACTTGGCGGACGACATGCTGCGACTCTTCTATGACCACGGCACGGGCGAGTTCTCCAAAACAGGCTGTGATGCCGAACAGATGCCGATCCGGGCCTCCCTTGAGCATGACGGCGTTCTCCCGTCACCGTTTTCCATGGCTGCCAAGTGCTTCATCCGCCTGGCACACGCCTGCGACCGCCCCGACCTGCTGGATCATGCCCACGCCCTGCTGGCCGCGTCGCTGGATGATGCCCGCCGGCACCCCGCCGCACATCTGGGAGCGCTTCAGGCACTGGCAATGCTGGAGAACGAGCCGGTTCTCGCTACCTTCCGGGGCAGGCGGTACTCAACCGCCATGCGCGACCTGCTGCAGCAGGTCAAAGCGAGCTATATCACAAATCTGGTCATCGTCTACGAGCCGGATGACACTTCATCAGCTTCGGTTTCCCTGTGCGCCCGTGGTACCTGCTACCCGCCGGCCGGCGACCCGACCGACCTGGGCAGGATACTTTTGCAGGTTGCGCGGCCCTTGCACACGAGGCCCGCTGACCAGGGCGCTCCAGGTCTTCCATCTGTGTAATGCTGACACGTTACGTTTTCCTGCCTGCCGAATAATGCTGTCCAGCACCGACAACACTTAAAGCACGCAAAGGGTACTGTCAGAAAACAAATCATGTGCTATAGTCTCTCAATAATTCCACCTCCGAATACGAGACATTCTATGACTACTGCAAAATCAGGAATCGTCCTGAAGCATGTGTTCTTCTCGATGTTGTTGGTGTCAGCAATATTCTGCGCCATGCCGCTTAGCGCCTTGGCCGTACAGTGGCAAGCGCTGGCCCGCACCGGCCGTCACGATGTCGCCATTGACAGCGGGTCCGTACGATTGACCAACATGAGCAGACTGGCGGTCTGGCTCAGGTTTACACCGCTTGACGAACTGCAGCGCAAACAGGCTGCTGCAGAATACGGACAGAAGGCATACCGACTTCACCTGGAATATTACGAGCTTGACTGCAGTGAACAGAGTGCGGTGGCGGGTATAGTCGAGATTTTGGGGCCGTCCGGCAAACGCTTGGCGCGGGTGAAATCCGCCGGGCCGCCGGAGGCCATCATACCCGGTTCGGTACTGGACCTGGCCGCCCGGCAGGTCTGCCCCGCTCTGGAGGAAAATACCGTCAGCGAAACGGATGAAACAGAGACGCCCGACAGCGGCACTGCACCGGAAGAGACCCAGGAAAAACAGATTCCGGAAGAGGCGCGCCGCGTGATCGCGGAAGCGCTGAAGAAGACCGAGCAGCAGCCGAATGACCTTGACGCCTGGCGGGAGCTTGGAAACGCCTATTTTGATGCCGACATGAGCGCACAGGCCATTGCAGCCTATGATCGTGCTCTGGTAATCAAGCCTGACGACACCAACATACTCAATGATCAGGGCGCCATGTACCGCCAGACGGGTGATTTCACCCGCGCCCTGGCAAATTTTGAAAAAGCCCGTTCGGTTGATCGGTACAACCTGGAGAGCCTCTACAATATCGGCTACGTACTCGCCTTTGACCTTAACCAGATCGACCGGGCGATTGTTGTCTGGCGCAGTTATCTAACCCTGGACCAGACCAGTGAATCATCACGCCAGGTGCAGTCGTTTATCGAGCGCTACGGCAAACCCGCCGGGAACAGTGTTCACAAATAGATCCGTTCAAATGGAGGAGCATGCATGGCAATACGTAAATCCAGAGTAATTTTATGGTGTTGCATGATCGTGATCCTGATAATCGGAGGATGTGCCGGTTATACATGGATTACCTTGAATTGGAGCTTTTCCAGTGGAGAACGCGCAGGATATGTTCAGAAGTTTTCTCATAAAGGCTGGATCTGCAAAACATGGGAAGGTGAATTGCAAATGATACCTGTTCCGGGTGCAATCCCCGAAAAGTTCCTGTTCAGTGTGCGGGACGAGACCATCGCCCAAAGGTTAAATATGTCAATGGGCAAGAAGGTTACCCTGCATTACGATCAGCACAAAGGTGTCCCAAGCAGCTGTTTTGGTGAAACCGATTATTTTGTAACGGATTTTAAAGTTCTCGAGTAAAGGCAAACTGGCATACCAATGGAAACGAACATGACCGAGCAGGTAACGAAGGAAGATGCGGTATCTCTGGAAGAGTTGGTTGTTAACCATGCCTATGAGATGATCGGGCTTATTACCGTACTTGAGAAGAAGGGTATTCTGACGCGGGCAGAGATAGTCGCAGAGATCACGAGTTTGAGGAATACCGCCTAGATGAGTGCGAATACTGTATTCTCAAGGGGTCAATCGGGTGTAGACCGTAGCGAGTTGGTGATGCTGTTGCTTTATTCCCTGCCGGTAACGGTACTAGCGGTCTTTTGCGTCTACTATATCGACAGGCCAATCAGCTTGTTTGTGCAAACTCAACTCTATGCCAGCACGTTCTGGTCGAATTTGACTTCCAGACTGCCGGATAGTCTCTTGATGGTGGTTATATTCATTTCCGCTGTGTCTTATATCCTCTATTTTTTCAGAAAAGTTAAACACCTGTACGATACAAAAACGTTTCTGTTGAAGTTTATGGCAATAACGTTGCCGGTGTCGTATATAGGTAAATCCTTATCCAAGATTGTCTTCGGCAGGATTGAAACAAGAGTCTGGCTGCAAGATCCCCAACAATACGGTTTCCACTGGTTTTACAGCGGTTCTCACTTTAGTGGATTTCCGTCCGGACATATGGTCGTTTTCACAACGCTGACCGCAGCTATCTGGAGATTCTATCCGCGGCACAAGAAAATACTTTGCTTGTCGCTGGCAGTTTTAGGGGCTCTTCTTATCGCGACCAATTACCATTTTCTGAGTGACGTAATCTGTGGAACATATCTGGGGCTGTTAATTGAGGCACTCATGTTTTTCATCATGAAACAGCAGTGGAATAAAAATAGCTCAGTTCATGCTGAACACATCCAATCAGCCTGATAATGGAGTGTTTGAAACAGACGCCAAAGCAATAACGCAACCCCAAGGAAACTTTGACTCTCAGGTTAAAATAGGATACAAAACGCACTAGAAAACGGTTTACAAAATTATCGACATTAGTGGGTTTAGTAATATCGGATAGAGTTTAACAGTTGCTTATATGCGCCCGTAGCTCAGCTGGATAGAGTACCTGGCTTCGAACCAGGTGGTCGGCCGTTCGAATCGGTCCGGGCGCGCCAATAAATCAAGGGGTTACAGCTTATACTGTAGCCCCTTTCCTTCGAGTGTAACCCCTAGTGTAACCTCCGGCTGTCCTGCTACTCCTACCCCTCCCCCATAATTCCATTGTTCATTAGAAGCCTGGAGCGTATACCTCCGGGGCAGCTATTGGGGGATCTATGAAAATACTGAGTGCGCTTGCAACATTGGCCTTGTCCCTTCTGATTTGTAGCAATGTTTTCGCTTACGATTTCTACGGTGCGTCTGTATCTGACAAGGACGCGCCCTCAGTCTTTATGAAAATGGGGATTACCGGTTACGCAGCCTATTGTTACCAAAATAGAACAAGACTCTCCTGGAGAAATGTGTGGTTTCAATCAAGGTGATTCCTGAATCGTTCTAATTCACGGCTGCAGCCGTAAATGTCTTATTATGTCTCAAGTGTGGCGTATGCTCATGGTAACTACCTATAGGGGGAACTTACCATGAAAAAGCACAACATCCAATTACAGGCAGGCCTGAGTTTAAGCGAATTTATCGACACGTACGGCACTGAGCAGCAGTGTGAAGCCGTATTGGAAAAGTTACGCTGGCCTGATGGCTTCCGATGCAAGAAGTGTAGCGGCGAACGCCACTGTTACTATCGTCGCAACGGTGTATTAATATTTCAATGCAGCAACTGCCGA
>JBBQXT010000034.1:0-23159 GCA_038209415.1 Geobacterales bacterium | reverse complement strand
AATATTCTCGAACGTGCGGATCGAGCGCAGACCCAGCGGCAGATAACTGTAGATACCGGCTGACAGCTTGCGGATCATGCCGGCACGGAGCATCAACTGATGAGAAATGACTTCGGCATCGGCCGGGGTTTCTTTCTGGGTCGGAATAAAATAGCGGGAATAAAGCATTATCACCTCAGGATAGTTGTCGTACTGGATTACTATATACGTTGTAATGAGCTAAAGTTTTGCGATTTCTTCCAGCAGGGCATCCGCCAGTTTGTCTTCGGGGACCTTACGGACAATCTCGCCATGCCGGAAAACAAGCCCCTCCCCTTTTCCGCCGGCAATACCAACATCTGCCTCACGGGCCTCACCGGGTCCGTTGACCGCGCAGCCCATGACCGCCACGGTGATGCGCTTGTCAACCCCCTGCAGCCGCTTTTCAACCTCTTCGGCGACCTTGATCAGGTTGATCTGGCAACGTCCGCAGGTTGGGCAGGACACAAAATTGATCCCCCGCTGACGCAGCCCCAGGCTTTTGAGAATTTCGTAGCCTACCCTGACTTCCTCCAGCGGATCAGCGGTCAACGAGACCCGCAGGGTGTCTCCGATGCCGTCCGCCAGCAGGATTCCGAGTCCAACGGAGGATTTTATGGTACCGGAAAAGATAGTGCCGGCTTCCGTTATGCCGATATGCAGGGGATAATCGACCGCTGCAGACAGCAGGCGATAGGCGGAGACAGTCTTCATGACATCCGAGGCCTTGAGGGAGATCTTTATTTCACGGTATCCCAGGTCTTCCAGGATTCGAACGTGGCCCAGGGCGGATTCCACCATGGCTTCGGCCGTTGGATGGCCGTATTTTTCGAGCAGTTCCTTTTCCAGTGAACCGGCGTTGACGCCGATACGGATCGGTACCTTGCGCTGGGCGGCACTCTTGACCACTTCAGCCACCTTCCAGGTATCACCAATGTTTCCGGGGTTAAGGCGCAGCCCGTCGATGCCTCCTTCCAGGACCTGCAGGGCCAGCTTGTAGTCGAAATGGATATCGGCAATGACCGGAATCGGGCTTCCACGCTTGATCTGCCCCAGGGCCACGGCGGCATCCATGTCAGGTACCGCGCAGCGGATGATCTCGCAGCCGCCTTCGGCAAGTCCACGAATCTGGGCTAGGGTGGCCGCTACGTCCCGCGTATCGGTTGAACACATCGATTGCACCGCGCAAGGGGCGTCACCGCCAACGAGGACGGAACCTATCTGTAATTGTCGGGTCAGTTTTTTCATGCACGCATACTAGCTCATCTGGAGGTTAAAAATCAAGGATGGCGGCACTCAATGACACAAATTGCCCACTGTCGGGTGTATGTGTTTTTTAGCAATTGATTTCCATCTATCGATCACAGCGCCCTGCCCTGTTCAGCTTTTCTCTTGATATGAGCGGAGGCTCACGAATGAAAAACGATTAAAACCTGCGAATCAACGTATCGTGCCCGTTTTATGATAAAAAAAGACGGGAGATTTCTCTCCCGCCTTTTTGAACAGACATTATGCAATTGCTCTTAAATGTCGTAGTAAAGTTCAAACTCCATCGGTACCGGACGCATGCGGACCGGATTGACTTCGGCCTCGGTTTTGTACTCGATCCACTTCTCGATTACATCCGGTGTAAATACGTCGCCCTTGAGCAGAAATTCGTAATCATCGGCGAGACATTTGAGAGCCTCTTCCAGTGTACCTGGAGCGGACGGAATGTCCTTCAGTTCTTCAGGTGACAGACCGTAGATATCTTTGTCCAGCGGCTGACCCGGATCAATCTTGTTCTCGATGCCGTCCAGACCGGCCATCAACATGGCAGCAAAAGCCAGGTAACCGTTGCAGGAAGGATCGGGAGTACGATATTCGACACGTTTGGCTTTAGGGTTGCTGGAGAACATCGGAATACGGATAGCAGCCGAACGGTTACGTGCCGAATAAGCCATATTGACCGGTGCCTCAAAACCCGGAACCAGACGCTTGTAAGAGTTGGTGGTCGGGTTGGTGAAGGCGCAGAGTGACTTGGCATGCTTGATGATACCGCCGATGTAGTAGAGGGCCATCTGGGAAAGTCCGCCGTATTTGTCACCGGCGAAAAGGTTGGTGCCGTCTTTCCAGATGGACATGTGGCAGTGCATACCGGAGCCGTTGTCGCCGTAAAGCGGCTTGGGCATGAAGGTTGCGGTCTTGCCGTTGCGATTGGCAACATTTTTTACGACATATTTGAACCACTGCAGATCATCAGCCATATCCACCAGAGAATTGAAACGCATGTCAATCTCGGCCTGACCACCGGTGGCAACTTCATGGTGCTGGCACTCAACACGGATTCCGACCTTCTGAAGTTCGAGAACCATCTCGTTACGCAGGTCGTTCTGTGAGTCCGTCGGTGAAACCGGGAAATAACCCTCTTTGTGGCGCGGTTTGTAGCCCAGGTTGGGGAACTCTTCACGACCGGTATTCCAGGCACCTTCAACAGAATCTACTGCATAGAAAGACTGATTGGAACTGGAGTCGTAACGAACATCGTCAAAGATGAAGAATTCGGCCTCAGGACCGAAGAAGGCGGTGTCGCCGATACCGGTTGATTTGAGGTACGATTCCGCTTTGATGGCGATATTGCGCGGATCGCGGCTGTAGCCTTCCTTGGTGATCGGGTCGAAGATGTTGCAGATCAGTGACAGGGTCGGAACTGCCACAAACGGATCTATCTTGGCAGTTTTCGGATCAGGGACAATGATCATATCGGAGGCATGAATCGGCTGCCAGCCGCGGATCGAAGAACCATCAAATCCCTGGCCTTCTTCAAAGGTATCTTCACCAAACTCACTCATGGGCACGGAAAAATGCTGCCAGATACCTACAAAGTCCATAAATTTGAAATCTACCATCAGTGCGCCATTTTCTTTGGCAAATTCTACAACTTGTTTCGGGGTCATCAATCTTCTCCTTTCGGGTGGTATATTTTTCGTACAGTATTAGAGGGCGTCATCTCCGGTTTCACCGGTTCTGATCCTTATGACCGCTTCAACAGCGGTGACAAATATCTTTCCATCTCCAATGCGCCCGGTTTTGGCGGATTTTTCGATTGCCTCGACAACCTGGGGCAGGATGGCATCCGACACGATGATCTCCAGCTTGATCTTGGGTATGAAATCGACGACGTACTCGGCACCACGATAAAGCTCCGTGTGCCCCTTCTGGCGGCCAAAACCCTTTACCTCGCTGACGGTGATACCCTGGACTCCGATTTCATTAAGAGCTTCCTTGACCTCATCCAGTTTGAATGGCTTGATGACTGCTTCGACTTTTTTCACGCCGTTCTCCTCCCTTTCTAAAAATGACAGGGGCGATTATAGGGTTTATCAACCAAAATGCAAGTGGTAAGCGGTGATTATTTAATCTATTGAAATGCAAATGGTTTGCCAAAATACCCACACAAAAAAACGTAGGTATTATAGACAGTTAAAAATAGCGCTACGAGCAACTGCGCATCAACGCACAACGATTTGCTAATATAATGTGCAGCAATGACCCGCGATGCATATTTTTTGTGCGCCCGCGCGAAAAAGTTTTTCGTGTACGTCCTTACATCAGGATATGTGAATGCCATTGTCAGACGGGATGATTGAATTGCACAATTGGCACAGATACTGTAGTATTCACGATGTTGTTTCAACTATTCAGCACAATTTGTATTCGAAGTTCGAGACTCAAAGGCCATTCATGCTGAAACGTTCCGAAAACATATTGCACGGGAAACAGAACGCCTGTCGCGCACTCTGGCTGATTCTACTCTTGGCCTTGCCTGTTGTAGGTCATGCCGATATCTACCGCTTTGTAACTGTCGATGGCGTTGAAAGCTTCACCGACGCCCCCTTGAACAAAGATGCCAAGGTAGTTATCAAGGATGTCATTAAAACGTCAAAACGCCAGAAAAGCGCAAAAGCACAGAAGACCCACAATATCTCCCTGGATGAAATCGTCGCAAAAACAGTCGCCTCCTCCATTAACCCGCCCGAACAATCCCCATCCGGAGCATTTGAGCCGAAGCTGCCTCCGGTTGGCGGCGTGATCACCTCCGGCGTCGGCATGCGTATCGACCCCATCGACGGAAAACTTCGCCACCACAACGGGATCGATATAGCTATACCCGAAGGCACACCAGTCACGCCGGCAGCCCCGGGGGTCGTGGTATACAGCGGCATGCGGCCCGGATATGGCTATACGGTTATCGTCGAACATAACAACGGCATGGTCAGCCTCTACGGACACAACAGCCGCCTGGAGGCAACCCAGGGACAGGCCGTCGACCGAGACACAGTTATTGCACTGTCAGGCAGCACCGGCCGTTCCACCGGGCCCCACCTGCATTTCGAAGCGTGGCAGGCCGGCACCAACGTTACCTCCGCCTTTTTGCCCGGCAACACCATGCAACTGCCCAAAACCCACTTGGCCGCTTCCCGTGCACGGGCAAGCTTTCGCAAACAGGTCCTTGCCGACGGATCGGTCCTTTTTACCAATATGCGTTCCTCTGTCCCCTGATGCTGGACCAGATACAAAAATACCTCGACAAACTGCTGTCTGATCGTTCTACCAATCTGGAAACCAGCGCCTTTGCCGCTCAGGATGATGTCATGATCTCCTCGGGTGCACCTTCCCATACTCGGCTTGCGGCAGACACCCTGGCAAAGCTCAATTGCCTGGCGCTCTGCGCGGCCCGCCCCGCCCTGCCCTTTGCCGAATTCCTGCTGCGAAGGGCCGCGGCCGACGAACATGAAATCATTCCGCGCGATACTGAAACCCGCACCTTTCTGCATGATATCCCCCTGCTGCGTACCTCTGAACTGGGCCAGGACGCCAGCGCGGTCATTGCCCGCCTGCTTGGCAACCGCAAGGGGATCGTGGTCGAAGGGGTCGGCATCGTCGCCAGCGGAACCCTGACCGTTGAGCAGGCCTATATTAACTGGTCGTCGGTCTTTCACTCCACCTTCATCAAGTACCTGGAAGATGTCCTCGCGGACGGTTTCCGCCTGCCGGGCGAGGCCGAGGCTTTTGGCCGCTTTTGCAAACAATGGCTGCAGCCGCTGAGCTCTGACGGTCTGGAATTCAGGCCGGGTTCGATCATCGAAAAAGCCGATATCCTTGCCGAGATCTGCCGAGTCGGCTCCTACACCGTACAGCGCGGCCTGGTGGATTCGTTTTTCGGCAACATATCCTATTCCAACGGCGATCTGCTCTACATCTCGCAAACCGCCTCCAGCCTGGACGACCTTTCCGGCTGCATCGATCCGGTTCCCTTTGAAAACAGCTCCACCGTTGGCATCACCGCCTCCAGTGAGCTGGTGGCCCACCGCCGCATATTCGAAACCAGCGGCTGCCGCGCCATCCTGCACGGACATCCGCGCTTTGCCGTGGTGATGAGCATGCTCTGCGAAGACAAGGATGGCTGCACGATCAAGGACTGCTGGAGGGATTGCACCAGGGTGCGGATTCTGGGGGGCACCCCGGTAGTCGCCGGCGAAATAGGTGCAGGCGGTATTGCCAAGAACGTCCCGCCGGTCATCGCCGGTCCGGGGCGGGCCATCGTCTACGGTCACGGGGTCTTTGCGATCGGCCGGACAGACTTCCGCGAGGCCTTTCAGGCGCTGGTGGGTGTAGAAAACTGGTGTCGTGAGGAATACTTCCGCAGGTTCGATGAGCGCTGGGGTACAGCTTCAGCTTGAATCTCGGCAGAAATAGATCTACCGAAAATACGATTTTTGAGAAGTGGGCCTGACCTATTCTACGAGTCCGTAACCGAAGGTTTTATATTTTTTCAGCCTTACCTTCTCCTTGTTGGAAGCTTTAAGCGTCCCGCCATCTATCCGCCTGACAGCATCTTCCGTGATCATTAAAAATTCCATGTAGTTATCCGTAATAAATGCTTTTTTAGCAGCCTTCAGATACTGTTTAACGGTTTTATAGTTGTATCTCTTCTGAGGGATGGCGGGCCGGGTCAGCGGCGGCAGGCTTCTTTTTTGGGGCCGGCTGGCCGATTTTGTCTCTTCCGGTTGTGGCACAGGCTGGGTAACAGGAGAGACCGGACTCGGATTATTCATGTTAGCTGCCGGGTTGTAAATTTTTGATGACGGATTATCAACGTTAGAAGCCGGATTATACATCTTCGAGGCGGGGTTCTTGATCTGGGCGGCGGGATTATCTATTTCATAAATAGCCGATAGTGCGGTCGCACAGACTCCGAGGACTATTGCAAACCCTGCTACTAATCTTTGAATGGTCAACGGGAAGTTTTTTTGATCGGTATGCCTCTGTTCTCGCATGGTCACTTCCTCTGTTCACGCGGGCTGTTAACCGAAATGCACCGGGCATCAATGCCTGTTTCATAATGAGGTACTACCAGAGAAGCCCCCGTTCCGAGGTGAACACCATGGTTTCACCGGTGACCGGATCAACGAATTTTATGGATTTGGCGATCAGCTGGAGCGGATTATCGAAGTCATCTGCTTTTTCCGGCTGTAGATCGGGATAATACTTGTCGTTCAGGATCCTGAACCCGAGGCCGCTCATATGCAGCCGCAGTTGATGTGTTTTGCCGGTTAACGGGTGCAACTGAAAGCGCGCCATTTTATTTCTGAGATCCACCAGCTTGATTATTGAAAGGGAATTCGCTTTTCCGGGGGCAGTTTTCATTCTGAACCACGGCTCACCCTTTATCATCCGGTTTTCAACACTCCATTCCGATTTTTCCGGGGTAACGGTACATTCCGCAAGCGCCTGGTAGGTTTTTTCCACCTTGCCCAGCATGAAAAGTTCATTGTACAGGCCCCTGGTTTTCCTGTTGGCGGAAAACAGCACAATGCCCGCCGTTTCGCGGTCGATCCTGTGGATCGGCACGAGATCGTCGTTTCCGGTTCTCTTGCGCAAACGGTTCAATAGACATTCGGCAACATAGGGGCCACCGGGAATAACCGGCAGAAAATGAGGTTTGCAGGAAACGAGCAGCTCATCATTCTGAAAGATGATGCTCTCGGCAAACGGAATGATCCATTCCTTTTCCACCTCCCTGAAATAGAATAACCTTTTGGAAGGCATATACCTGGTATCAGCGGTTATCGGAATCCGGCCGTCATCAAGAACTTTGCCTTCGAGAATCCGTTGTTCCCAGAGGTTGTACCGAACCTGCGGAAACCTCTTGCTCAAAAACTCCAGAATCGAAGGGTAGGGTTTTTCAGCCTCCGGCATGGTAACGGTGGAACAATACCTGGAAATTGTCATTCAGGAAATACTTTGAAGAAGCACCTCAAATATTGGGGATCCGATCAAAATTCAACCCCGATTTCACCGAACGGCCCGTCAAATTCGGCCTCGGCCTTGACATCGTTCCTGTCGATTTTGACCTTTTCGTACCGGTAGCCGGCAGCAACGAAGGCCGGACCGAAGGGCTTGATCTTTACCCGGCCGATCAGGTCATAGTAATGATTCTTGTCGTAGAGAACACCCCGTGCTTCCCCCTCGACAGCCAGCCATTTGAACGGTTTGAACTGGGCGCCGACGTACAACATCGGCAGAGGGATGATCGCTGTTTTCGATTCGGAAACGGTCTGTAAGGTGATCGAGGTCGAGTCCGTGCCGGTTACCCTCGCCTTGAAATCGATAATCCGTGCATCGAGCCCCAGGTCCACGTTCAAAATTCCGACAGTCGCCGTTTTCAGCAGCGGGATCCCGTAGAAAAGGCCGACGTCATAGTGGTCGAGTTTGAGTTCCGAGGTAAAGGGAGTATTGGCGGCAATTGTCGCATTTCCGAAATGGAAAATGGTGCCCTTGCTTCCGGTATTTTTGAACTCCATCGGTGTCGCCATGAGGTAGACACTGGGGAAGAGCAGCGGGGTGTCGATCTTGACCCGACCAAAAATCTTGGTGTCGTCGCTGTATTTCAGGTTGTCCCTGATGCTCAGATTATCCAGTCCCGTTTGGGCCTTATACGAGATATCCCCGTTCGGTTTCTGGTTCCAGACTCCGACAGACAGTTCGATCCCCATAGCGGATGCGGCGCAGGGTGCCAGGGCGAGAGCTAAAAAAAATCCTGATATCCATACTTTTAAGATGTTCATGGTGTTCTCCTTTGTGTGTTTACAGCAGGTAGAAAATTTAGGAATATTCTAAATGCCGTGAGTATACGTGATCATGTTCAAGTTATAAACTTATTATTCAGGTGTGTGACAAGTTTTGGTAACGTAGATTTTCAGAGACCTGCAGTATAAAGAATGCCCTCCACTATGGTATTTATGTTTCGTCGAAAACAAAATCCAAGGAGGAGGGCACTATGGGAGACTCCCCACGAGGAAGAGATATCACTATTGAGTTTGACTGTCAATTCAGAGTTGATTTGGAGTGCAGCGATTTTTCATCAATCATGAAAGCGTTTTTGATGTTGTTACCGCAACTGTTGGAGGATTTTTTCCAGAAAGTTTTAGTCGGCTTTGGCGAGTATGAGATGGCATTGCATAAGAAGTCATTCGCCTGCACAATCTGTGGTAATGACAGCGAGTTTGTGTGGAAGACACGGTGTAACGTCCTTACCTCTACCCTAGAGTCCAATGGAAGTCGATCCCGCCACTCAGGCGCAAGTTGACTTCGGATTAAACAACCCTTACCCTTTCCGGTGTGCGTAAGCGATTATGGGTGTTTGTTATGGCACTTTCCTACAGTCGCCACCGCTTTGTCCGGTTCGTTGAGCACCAGGATGTCGCTACTTGGCTTGACTGTCATATCCGGGCGTTCCAGTTCTTCGGCGGTGTCCCGGAAACTGTACTTCTTGATAATCTGATATGTATCGTCAGCACTTTGGACTGACCTCACAACCCTTGGGAAAGGACACGTTGGAGTTATGGCGTAATGCGGAAACTTGATGAACAGGAGGAGGACAGGATCAGCAACTTCCACTGCGAAGATGAAGGGTGACAACCTTGCGGCATCCCTCTTCCCGCACCATGTATCCTTCCTGCCGAAGCTGCGTGAGCGCCGTGTCGATATAAATCGTGTTCCACAGCACGATGTTGTTGATCACCAGACCGAGGGTGCCCAACTGATCCTCCTGTCCTTCCCTGTAGCATTGACGTAGTTCACCGCGCTTATGCACTGCTGTCAATGGAGTTGCTGTACGCATCAAGTCCAAGTATTATTTGACTTATCTTATTATAATGATACAAGTTAACCACAGGATTTTCCGACATAAACTCCTATTATTTTTATGTAGCAATATCTGCCTGACACTCGAGGTGGCGCATATGCTTACCCAGGTAACCCGGATCCGACGTTATGCATTAATTATATCGGTTGTTTGGACCGCTCTGCTGACATGCTCTTTAGCCTGGTTCTATTTTCAGCAACGGAATAGCATTATTGAAATAGCCAAGGCTGAAGCCCGGATCACTTTCCAGAAGGATACACTCTATCGCAAGTGGGCAGCCAGCCACGGCGGCGTTTATGTACCTGTCGACGATCAGACTTCCCCCAGCCACTACCTTATGGCGTCAAGACTGGCAGCAAATGGTTGCTCATTGATAGAGATCGGTTCATGGCTCGGGCATAAAGACTATCAGACAACTTAGAAATATGCACATTTGTTAACCGGGCATCTGGAGCATGCCTGGGATCAGCTGAATGCTGCAACAGACCGATTGTCAGGGCGTGTTAAAAGGAATGTGAATACTGATGCGCTCGCAAAATCTCATTTTTCAGTTTTTTCGCTCCAATAACATCAGTATGTTACGAGGCTAAAAATTAGTGTTTTTCGAGCTTTTGCGAAGACATCAACACTGACAAAAAAACCACCAGAACTACCCTGTAATCGCTCCGTATAGTTGAACCAACTAGCTGATAATACTCTGTTACGCTTTCTGAGATTAATACCGATGGACTACGAATCCGTAGGTCGTACCTTCGAATTGTCTCAGACGCACCAATTAAATTAGGTACTTACAAGACTTCTTGTAGGGGTTCTAAGCCCTAAACTGCGGATATTTTGAAATCCTTCTAAAACAGCTACTTACATTGCGCCGTTTTATGACATTTCGCCACAACGCATTTTGTAACTCACTGAATTACAACAGTTCAAAAAATATTGCAGTTTAGGGCCTAGAAACCCATAAACAGGGTTAAATAGAATACTGGGAGGAGCAAGACATGTTTCGGAACTTTTCAATCGGCACCAAAATGGTCCTGACGTTTATGATTGTGATCGCACTGACGGCGTTCATCGGCATTTTTGCGATTGTCCAGAACAGCAGACTCACTACTATCGTTGTTCAGACCGCGGGCAGCGACATCCCGAGAATCCATTCGATTGCCCAGTTCCAAAGCCTGGTCGGCAACCATCGCCGGGGTGAGGCACTGATGCTCCTGGCGACTGAAAAGGATGTCAAGGAGAAGTACATCAAGCGCAATGAAGAATCAGTTGAAAAGCTCTCCAAGGAGCAGACCGCCTACGAGAAAATCATCGACACGGATGCGGAAAGGAAACTCTTCGGCGAATTCAAGTCAGTCTGGGGCGCCTATCTTGCCGAATACCCGAAAATTAAGGAGCTGGCGCTTCAGGGGGGCAGTGCCGAGAATACCTCTAAGTTGATCCTGGGGGCCTCCAGCAAAACCTTCAATCTTGCACTGGCGGCACTGGAGGGATTGGAGAAGATCAATATCGAGCTGTCCCAGAAGGTGAGTAACGAAGCGCTCGCAATTGCAAATTCTACGATGGTCTGGATTATTGTGCTGCTCGTTGCCTGTGTTCTGATCGGCGTGGCCGTCGTCATGCTCTTCTCGCGCGCAATGAGTGCGCCATTGAAGCGTCTCTCCGCTGATGCTGAGCTGGTTGCCGCGGGATATCTCGGAGTGGATGTTCAGGTAGATTCAGACGATGAAATCGGCCAACTGGCAAAGTCTTTCGAGAAAATGGTCAACAATCTGCGTGAGATGATCGGCACGCTGGCCGTCTCTTCTTCCCAGGTGGCGGAGTCATCGGTTGAAATGCAGGCCAACGCCGTTCAGATGGCTGACGGTGCCGAAAAGGTGGCCATTCAGGCCATAACCGTGGCGACTGCCAGCGAGGAGATGTCGGCAACTTCGGGAGATATAGCCCAGAATTGCCAGATGGCCGCCGAGGGGGCTGAACGGGCCAACCAGGCGGCGGAACATGGCAGCCAGGTAGTGGCTAAATCGATTTCTGTCATGCACCGGATTGCCGAACGGGTGCAGTCCTCCGCCAAAACGGTCGAAGCCTTGGGGCATCGCTCTGACGAGATCGGTGCCATAGTCGGTACCATCGAGGATATTGCCGACCAGACCAATCTGCTGGCACTGAATGCCGCCATTGAGGCTGCTCGGGCCGGTGAGCAGGGGCGAGGCTTCGCTGTCGTTGCCGATGAGGTCAGGGCCCTGGCCGAACGCACCACCAAAGCCACCCGCGAGATTGGACAGATGATCAAGGCCATTCAGCAGGATACCAAGACGGCCGTGACAGCCATGGAAGAGGGTGTGAGCGAGGTGGAACAGGGTACCGAGGAAGCCACCCGATCCGGCGAAGCGTTGCGGAACATTCAGGATGAGATAAATGCCCTGCATATGCAGGTACAGCAGATTGCGACCGCAGCCGAAGAACAAACCGCGACGACCAGTGAGATAAGCATCAATATTCATAGTATTACCGAGGAGACCCAGAACACAGTTGAAGGCGCCAGAAAAACCTCCAATGCCGCCCAACATCTTTCCAGGCTATCGGTTGAATTGGGAAATCTGATTGGACAGTTCAAGCTTTCTGATACCGGCACGCTGATCAACTGGAGCAAAAACTACAGCGTCGGTGTTACCCAGATGGATAAGGAGCATCAGCGGCTGATCGATATCATCAACAACCTGTACGCAGCCATGCGTGCCGGCCGCAGCAAGGATGCCATCGGCTCTATTCTGAATGAACTAATCGATTACACGCAAACCCACTTTACCAACGAAGAGAAGCTGATGCGTGAGTCAGGCTACAGCGGATTTGATGAGCAGAAGCGAGCACATGAAGCGTTAGTGAGCCAGATTGTCGAGATTCAGCAGAAATACCGTGCCGGGACAGCTCTGGGACAGGAAATCATGATTTTTCTCAAAAACTGGTTGGTCAATCACATCCAGGGCATGGACAAGAGCTACGGACCGGCCATGAACAAGAAGGGCAACAGATAAGTTGTAATAATAGACAGTAACCTGCTTCCAGGGTCGGGTATTGGCTAACCTTATATTGATTTATCTACTTCCGGTTTGTAGAAGCTGGACAAGAAAAGAAACCTTTACGCTAATGAGCCGGCTTCCTTGATGGAGGCCGGCTCATTTTCAATTGTTTTCAGACTGACAAACGGGTTTTGCCTGCCAAACCGGGCCGATACCCGGGGTAGTCATCACTGTGTGGCAGGAGAGCCGGGTTCACTTCGTTGTCGTATCTGCAATGAAGTCTTTGATGGCGGCATGCTCTTCGGTGCTGATGCCGGTGAACTCCATCCCGAACCCTTCGGGCAGGTTGCTGCTGACGGGAGATTGCTTGCTGTTGATCCAGGCCACCCGCCCTTTCACCTCGATCGGCAGGGGCTCTTCCCTCGCCAGCGCGAATGAAAGCCGTATTTCCTCTTTTTCAGGAATCCTGTCGTAGGTGGCGACAAAGATCCCATGTTCACTCATGTCCTTCGACAGGCCGAAATATTTATCGTTCTTGTCATTGATGATCACCGGCGTGTGGTAGGGAACCCGCACGTCACCCGGTGCATGCAGTGCAAGGTACTGGTGTAGCTTCTCATGCAGGGCATGATGCCCCAGAGGTTTGTTGAGGAAGTCCTGGCAACCGTTCTGCAGGAAAGCGGCCCGGTCTTCTGTTGAGGAGACGAGCACGATAAGCGGCACATCACGGAGTTCACCGTCGGCCTTGCATGCGGCGTACAGGCCGACCGGATCCTCTCCGCTCAGGTCGGCGTCGATCAGGATCATGTCCGGGCGACTACCTGCGACTATTGCGAGGGCGTCGGCGGCAGTGAGGGCCAGGACCACCTTCACGGGGGCATCCTTGCAGTGTGCTGCCACTGTTTCGCCGCACAATTGATCAGCGATGAGCAGCAGGACACTGTACTTCTCCGGTAGACAGGCTTTTTCGTGACTCATTGATACACCCTCACATCAGTCTCTCGTATTGCGTGTAAGCCGGAAACGTACGCATTCGGAGGAAACATACTATGATTCAGTTGGTTATATATTCGTTTATATTTTCCACATTGTCCAGTTAATCCTGAGTTTTACAATGGGTGGCGGCTTTTCCATTCTCACGCATCACAAAAAGCCGCAAGGTTTGCGGATGCTATAAACTGCCGATCAGTTCTTTCTCCTCGCGTGAGAACATCAAATCCAGATTAAGCAACACGAGCAACCGCTCGGCGTGGTTGATCACACCGGCGATATACTCCTGCCCGATACCGCTTGAAGTAACCGAAGGAGCGAGCTGAATCTCGCTCGAAGAGATCCGTATCACCTCTGACACCGCATCGACGGTAAATCCAAGCAACTCACCATCGACATCTATGATGACCACTCGTGTCAGATTGTTGTTCTCGGCGTCCTTGAGACCGAATCTTTTCCGCATGGAGATGATCGGAATGACTTTGCCGCGCAGGTTGATGATGCCTTCCACATACGGAGGGGAGTTGGGCATGTGAGTAATATTGACCATGCGAATAATCTCTCGCACCTTCAAAACTTCGACTCCATACTCCTCGTTGTCCAGGTGAAAACTCACCAGCTGGATAAGCTCCGGTTTCTGCGAACTGTTTCCTTTGCCGGGCGCACGTTCAATTGACATGATGAATCTCCCTTGTAGAACCCTCGAATTATGCTGTTTATGCCAGTTTGAACCTGCCGACCAGCTCCTGAAGCATCTGTGCGTTTGATGACAACTGGGCCGAGGCGGTTGCCGTTTCGCTGGCTCCACGTGCAGTCTGTTGCACCACATCGGTTACCTGCTGTACGTTTGAAGTGATCTCGCTGGTGGTAGCGGTCTGTTCTTCCGCTGCTGTGGCAATCTGGTTGATCTGCATGGTCACTTCATTGATCTGGGTCAGGATTTCTTCAAGCGCCTGGCCGGACTTTTCAGAACTTTCAGCGCCCTTCTCCACCTCCGAGACGCCTTCCTCCATTGCCTGGACAGCGGCTTTGGTTTCATTCTGGATCGCCTTGATCATTACGGAGATTTCCTTGGTTGCCTTGGTCGTCCTTTCCGCCAGCGCCCGCACTTCATCGGCAACAACAGCGAATCCCCTGCCCTGATCCCCTGCCCTGGCAGCCTCGATGGCAGCATTTAACGCCAGCAGGTTGGTCTGGTCGGCAATGTCTTCGATCGTTCCGACAATTTCACCAATCTGCTCAGAGCGTAAACCAAGATTTGCCACGGTTTCGGCTGAACGCTTGACCCGCTCGGCAATTCTGCCCATTCCTGCGATGGTTTCCTGGACCACGGTGCCCCCCCTGGTTGCGGAAGCACTGGTCTGTTGCGAGCTTTCGGCGGCCATGCTGCAATTTCGGGCTATGTCGCTGCTGGTGGCTGCCATCTCTTCACTGGCAGTGGCGACCGTGCAGGTCTGGGATGCGACTTCTTCCGCGCCGGTGGCGATCTGTTCGGCGGTGGAGTGCAGCTGGTTGGAGGCGGAGGCGATCTGCACGGCGGATTCGGCCACCTGCGAGATAATGTTGCGCAGTTTTTCGATGAACTGGTTGAAACTGCCGCAGATGGCGCCAAGTTCGTCATTACCGCTGTAATGCAGACGCTTGGTCAGGTCTCCCTCGCCCTGGGCTATATCATTGACCAGATCCTGGATCTGGGTCAGGGGGCGTTTGATGGAGCGGATCAGCAGGGTAACCATGGTCAGGACAATGACGAAGGCGAAGGCGATGATGATCAGCGAAATGAATATGGCATGTGTAACGTCGGCATCCAGACCGGTTTTGACCGTTTCAATGTGTTCATCGCTGGTGACGGCATAGTCGGTGATCTGTTTTTCGGACTGGTGGGTGGCCTCCTTGAACTCACCGATGGCCTTGTTGGCATCTTGGGTAGTGGTGATAGAGCCGCTCTTTATCTGGTCGGCAACCCTTTTGAAGCCTGTCTCGTAGCTGTCCAGGGAGTCGTTTATACCCGCAAGGACTTCCTTGCTCTTGGGGTCCTGATCCAGTTTGGTCAGCACATCCAGGCGCTTTCTGGCATTGTCGCGAGCCTCGCCCCATTTTTTGACGTATTCGTCTACCTTGGCCGGATCGGCAAGATTGATGAAGGCATCCTTCTCGTAACGGCGCAGCAAGTTGATGTTTGTCTGCAAACCCAGGGCATTTTCAACCAGTTTCAGATTCACGTCGATAACCTTGCTGCTTCTGGAAGAGATGTCCTGCAACTCATAAATCCCCAGCCCGCCCAACAACACAAAAAACACCAGACAGACTGCAAATCCAAGAATAAGCCTTGATCCGATCTTCATGAACAATTCCCCCTCGATGATTACTATTGAATGTAACGTCTGACGATTGTTTCCTTGCGCACGTCCGATACGTTTCTAAGTGCAGTGCACCTGGTAGCCGATTCTGACAGCCCCCCAGTGCCGGTTGCGGATAACAATCGGGGTGGAGATATCATTCATGATTTCACCCGTGTCCCGCATATAGGTCTGCAGCAGGTACACTTCCCGGTTGCGGGCGGAGCGCCCCCCGGTTCGGTCATCGAAGATGCGCTTGGTCCGGTTGTTTTGTTTGTCGACTTCGGGATCTCCGGTCAAAGGCTTCGAGTAGCACAGGTTGTGACTGGGCACGTAGCCATGATCATCAACGCAGATCGCAAAGGAAATGTTGTGCTCTTTTGCCAGGGTCTGTTCCTGGATCGGTGAGATGATCTGGTCGAACAGCCGGTCAAAGGAGGAGGTGAACTTCTGCGGCGCGCTGCCCGGGACCGGGACGTAGGTGCGGTCGAAAAGCTCTTCCATGGTGATTTTCTTTGTGGACAGGGCTTCTTCCAGCATCGCAGTCGCCCGGTCACGCAACTCGACACAGCATCTCTTCATGACATCATGATAATTACCGACACTGAACTTGCCGACGGTCGTAAAAATCTGCTCGGCGATTTCGGCAAGATCCTTGAAAGTGGCTTCATTCGCTTCCATATGGGCATGAACAAGTGCAGCATTGCCGGAAACCTGGTGGATCTTGGTCGAGATCTCATCCGTAGTAGCGCTCTGCTCCTCGGTGGCGCAGGCAATCTGGTTGATCATGTCGGTGGCTTCCCCGGAGAGTTGCAGGATGTTCTCAAGTGAATTCCTGGCGGCAATCGATTTGGCCACCCCTTCCTCGACACGCTCCCGCTCGATGTTTATGGATTTTGTGGCAGCGCGGCTTTCATTCTGGATCGACCGAATGATCTGGGCGATCTCCTTTGTTGATGCCGCTGTTTTGGCGGAAAGGCTCTTGACCTCATCGGCCACCACCGCGAAGCCACGGCCATGCTCACCGGCCCTGGCCGCCTCAATAGCTGCATTGAGAGCCAGAAGATTGGTCTGATCGGCCACATCCTCGATCAGGGTAATAATCGCCTCGATTCGGCCGGAGGAACAGACCAGCCTTTCGACCGTTCCAAGTGTTTCGGCGACACTGCCATTAATCTCTTCCATGCAGTGGAAGGTTTCTCCCACGGCCGTCATCCCTGCTCCGGCCGCAGTATCTACCTGTGTCGAAAGGTGCGCCGCCCGTTGCGTGTTGGCTGAAACATCATTGAGAGTGGCGGCCATCTCTTCCGCTGCCACAGCAACAGAAACAGACTGTTCCTTCTGATCAGCCGCCACCAGGACGTTCTTGCCGGTTTCCTGCTTGACCTTGCAGATCGAAACAGCAATCTGTTCCGCCTGCAGGTACAGGTCAGCAATGATCCCCCTGAGTTTGCAGGTCAATTGATTGATCCCCATGGCAAGCTGGCCGATCTCGTCCGTGGAATGAACCGGGATGTCCATGGTCAGGTCTCCTTCCCCGTGGGCCAGGGCACCTACCATTATTGAACAGTCAACAAGATCCTTGATAATGGTCTTTTTGAAAAAGATGTACATGCCACCCAGCATGACGAAGAAGAAAAAAACTCCGGAGGCAGAGAGCATGATGGTAAGATTCCGGGCGCTGGCATAACCCTCCTCAAGAGATGTATCAATCAGGAGTCCCCCCAGAAAACGGGGAGCTGCATCATGGCATTTTTTGCAACGCTCCTCATTGACCAGAGGTATGAGCGCGTGGAGGGTATGCACTCCATCCCGTTTTTGAAATTGTTCCTGAAGTTTGCCGGCCGAAATGGCTTTGACCACGTCAGGATTGCTCACCTTGGCAACGGTGTTCGCCTCTTTTCCCTCGATATCGAATATCTTCAGGTCACGTACGAACTGTTTTTCCTTGATATCCTTGATGTAGGTTTCAACCTCGCGCGCATCTCCTCTCATCATAGTATCGGTGAAGTCCTTGGTGATGATTGCAGCCAGGTTGCGGCTGTTGGCCGTCTGGAGATTCATGATTGAGCGGTACTCCATCCAGAGAGCGATAATGCCCATGGCTGAAAAACCGGCAAACAGCGTCAGGGAAATAATACCCAGTACTTTGTAAATCAGCTTGCGCTTCCACATTACAACTCCTTGCGCACATTAGGATATGACGACAAATCTGTTGATTCTTATCGGTACAAACTGCAAATCATTGAGCATTTTTTTTCTAATAATCCGCCTCGTTTCTTGCCATGACCGGCCCAGTTGTATCCGGTGCCGGCAAGGGTCGCGGCTGCCTCAGGTCATCCCATCCGTCATCGTGAAGCGGGGAGCCGGAACGCTTTTCAGCCTGGACGGCGTTATGCACAACTATGCACTATCAAACGCTCTTTTCAGTCGGAGTGCGTGAAAGTGCACCACGATCCGGTGACAACCCGGAGAAGGCGTAAATAAAATTAACTTTTTCAGGAAAAATGACGAAAGGACTTACAGAATCTGATCACCGATAAACATGCCGGTTTTTGTCAGGACCTGTAAACGGCAACAGGAGGAGTGCAGATGGATGCAGCGGCAGCAGGCCTTCATGGTGATATACATACAGAGGAACGGATGCAGCTGGTCAATTTCAGCCTGGACGGAGAAGAATACGGGGTCGAGGTTCTCAAGGTCAGAGAAATCATCCGCATGACCGATATTACACGGGTCCCGAACACTCTCCACTACATCGAAGGGGTGATCAATCTGCGCGGCAAGGTAATCCCGGTCATTTCCCTGCGGAAAAAATTCGCACTGGACAGTGCGGAAAGTGACAACAGAACCCGCATCATCGTTATGGAAATGACCAGCGAACTGACCGGCTTCATCGTGGATTCGGTAGTAGAGGTCATCCGTATTTCCGCCGGCGAAATCCAGCCGCCCCCGTCGGTGATCGCGGGAAGCATCGACCAGGAATACTTGACCGGGGTGATCAACCGCGAGGACCGCCTCATGGTCATGCTCAACGTGGAAAGGCTGTTTTCACACGAGGAGCGGTAATCTTTTTCCGGCACGATGGTGGAATAGCAGGTGACTTATTAGTTTATCAAGGAGTGGTCAATGAGTGTGCTGTGCGACGATCAGGAATTGCTGGATGAATTTCTCACCGAGGCGACCGAGCTCCTGGAGAAGATCGATGACGATCTGATCACTCTGGAAAAATTTCCCGGAGACATGGAGCTGTTAAACCGCATTTTCCGTTCAATTCACACGGTGAAAGGCGCCGCCAGCTTCCTGGAGTTCGAGCTGCTGGTCAAGGTAACCCACAAGACCGAAGATGTTTTGAACAGGCTGCGTAAGGGGGAACTGGCTCCGCATCCGGCGATCATGGACGTTATTCTTGATGCGGTCACCATGGTCAAGATTCTGATTAACGATATCAAGGGCGAGGAACTCAAGGAACGCCCCATCGACGGGATCATCGTCCGGCTCATGGCAGTTCTGGCGGAAAATGTCGTGGAAGGCGCGGCCGAAATCGTTACTGGTGTGTTAGTGGTTGCCACCCCGCATACTGCCCCGGAACAGGAGCCGGTCGCGCTAGATCTGCTCGTCACGCTGCCGGAATCGAGCGGAACGTCCATCTCTGATGAACTAGCTCCGCCCGCTGCACCCGCCGGAACGACCAAGGCAAGCGGCGAGGAGCTGACCGACAAGGCCACCGTCAGGGTCGATGTGAAAAGGGTTGATGATCTCATGAACCAGGTGGGGGAACTGGTCCTGGAGCGAAACAGGATGATGCAGCTGACCAGCGATTACCAGAATGAAATAAATCTGGACGCTTTCGGCGAGGAACTGGCCAAGCTCTCCAAGAGAATGAACTTTGTCACATCGGAATTGCAGATGCAGATTCTGAAGATGCGCCTGATCCCGGTCGGCAATGTCTTCAAGAAATTTCCCCGCATCGTGCGCAACATGGCTCGCGACCTGGGCAAGATGGTGGAACTGCAGGTCTTCGGCGAGGATACTGAACTGGACCGTTCGGTTGTTGACCTGATCAGCGACCCGCTCATCCACCTGCTGCGCAACGCCATGGACCATGGGGTGGAAACACCGCAAGAGCGGGCTGTTGCCGGCAAACCTCCGACCGGTTCGGTTGTACTCTCCGCCCACCACGAGGGAAACCGGATCATCATCAGCATCAAGGATGACGGCCGCGGCATCGACTGCGAGCGGGTCGCCGCCAAGGCGCTCGAAAAGGGGCTGATCACACCGGACCAGTTGTCAGCCATGAGCACAAGGGAGATACTCAGTCTGATCTTCTTGCCCGGCTTTTCCACGAAAGATGTGGCATCGGACCTTTCCGGCCGGGGCGTGGGAATGGATGTGGTCCGGACCAACATCGAAAAGCTGAACGGCGTAATCGAGATAAAAAATGAACAGGGGCAGGGCTCCGAGTTTATCCTCCAACTCCCGCTGACCCTGGCCATCATCCAGTCCCTGCTGGTCGAGGTGGAGCGGGAGACCTATTCCATTCCCCTGTCTGCGGTTCTTGAAACGCTGCGGGTAAATGCCGGAGACTTCCATACTATCGCTGGGCGCAAGTTTCTGCAGCTGAGAGACTCGGTGCTCCCGATCGTGGCCCTGGCCGAGACATTCCATGTCAGTCAGGAAACACAGCACAAGGATTTCTGTTATGTTGTGGTGGTTGCTGTGGCAGAAAAAAAAATCGGCCTGATGGTGAGCAGGCTCCTGGGACAACAGGAGGTTGCCATTAAATCGCTGGGGAATTATCTGGCTAATGTGCCGGGCATTGCAGGTTCGACCATCATGGGCGACGGCAGGGTGGCACTGATTGTCGATCCGTCCAAGCTGACCGGCCTGTGCGAAGCAGCAAAAAACGGGCTGCATCAGGCCGCATGAAGATAAACTCCATGAAAAGCACCAGGGAACGAAGATGAAACTATCCGATATAGATTTTGAAGTTCTCAGGGACTTCATATATTCAGTGTGCGGCATGTATTTCCATATCGGAAAAAAGTATTTTCTGGAAAGCCGCATCAAGCTCCGCATGGCGGAAGCGGGCACGGCTACTCCGGGAGAATATGTCACCCTGCTGAAAAACAACACGCGAGGCTCGGAAGAGCTGAAAAAACTTCTTAACGACATCACCACTAATGAGACCTGCTTTTTTCGAAACCCGGCCCAACTGGCTGCCCTGGAAAAGCAGCTGCTCCCCGAAATCATCGACTACAAGGGGAAAATCGGCTTTCGCAAACTGCGCATATGGAGCGCCGGCTCATCTTCGGGCGAGGAGGCCTTCACGCTGGCCATGCTCCTGCTGGAAAAGCGCGCCACCCTGTTGAAAGACTGGACAATCGAGATCGTCGGCACCGACATCAGTGAAGCGGTGCTGACCCAGGCCAGGGAAGGAATCTATTCGCCCTACTCGGTCAGAAACACCCCCGAGATGTTCCGCAAGAAGTACTTCACCAGCGAAGCAGTCGGAAGGTTTTCTCTTTCGCCGGAGGTGAAAAAGATGGTCACTTTTTCGAGACTGAACCTGTACGAAGACACCAAGATGGTCTTCATGAAGAGCTTCGACTTCATCTTCTGCGCCAATGTACTGATATATTTCGACATCCCCTCGAAGTCAAAGGTGGTACAACACTTCTACAACAACCTGCAGCCCTACGGCTACTTCTTTGTCGGACAGGCCGAATCGCTGCACGGGGTCAGTGAGAAGTTTAAAACTCTCCATTTCCCGGGCGGCTTTGCCTACAAAAAATGATCGAGTGGAGGGATACCGTGGACATGCAAAACATGTTGGAAAAAGCACAGCTTCTGATCAATGGGGTTACCGATCTGCCCACCATTCCGGTAATCACCACGCGGGTCTCCGCTCTCCTGGACAACCCGGAAGTGGAACTGGAAGAGGCGGCCGACCTGATCCTGACCGACCAGGTCATGGCGGCCCGCGTCATAAAAATCGTCAATTCCCCGCTCTTCAAACCGATGCACGAAATCACGTCTCTCAAGCGGGCGTTGATCTACCTGGGCTTTCGGCGCATCCGGGAGATTGCCCTGACCTGTTCGATCATCAAGGCCTTCGAGGGCGGCACAGGGGCCTTCGATATCAAGACCTTCTGGCAGCACTCCTTCGGAGTCGGCATTGTCTCGAAGATCATAGCGGAAAAGGTGCGTTACCCGGAGTTGGAGAAGGCATACATCTGCGGGATCGTCCATGACATCGGCGAGGTATTTCTGAGCAACTATCTGCGGGAAGACTTCGAACGGATCATCGAAGAGATCAAGGGGACTTCCCAATGCTTCATGGATGCCGAAATCCGGTCACTCGGCACCAGCCACTGCGAAATAGGCTTCTGCATGGCCCAGAAATGGAACTTTCCCCGGGAATACTGCGATGTGATCGCTCATCACCATGCTCCCCAAAACGCGACCCTCGACCCGATGCTGGTGGCGATCGTCAACCTGGCGGACCTCTTCTGCTCCGTGCGTCAACTGGACTACGGCGGCCGGGAATGGGTGAGCTTCAACCTGGCCGAAGAGCCGGCCTGGGGGATACTGCAGGGTTTTTCACCCAGTCTCTCCGGCTTGGACGTGGAGCGTTTCTGTTTTGATCTGGACGAACGGGTGCCGGAGATCAAGGACCTGGTCGATTCCATTTTCGAAGGCAGCGCCAAATGATCCGCCGAACAGAAACGAGAGATGATCTATGCTGAACATCGCCGGGAAGAAGTTACGTATACTCATTTGCGACGATTCATCCTTCATGAGGATGGCCATTCGCAATATTCTCAGCCGTGATCCGGAGATCGAGGTAGTGGCAACGGCAGCCGACGGCCTCGAAGGGGCGGAAAAGGCCGCACTCTTTAAACCTGACGTCATCACCATGGATGTGGAGATGCCCCGCATGGACGGGATAGCCGCGGTGCGCCAGATCATGGCAACGGCCCCCACCCGGGTGATCATGGTCTCCACCCTCACCAGCGCAGGCGCTAGCGCCACGTTCGAGGCCCTGGAAGCGGGCGCCGTCGATTACGTGCCGAAGAGTGTCGCGGACACACCCGCCACCCGTGAACAGTTCTGCAGCGATCTGCTGCGCAAGGTCAAAGAGGCCGGCCAGGCCGCAATTCAGCGCAAATCATCCCAGCCTCCGGCTCCGACAACCGCCCAACCCGTGGCAAGAGTGCACGCCGGCGCCTCCCGGCGTGTGAATTACATCGGCATCGGAGCATCCACCGGCGGGCCGACGGCGCTCCTGGAGGTCTTGTCGCGGCTTCCGGCCAGTTTTCCCCATGCGATCATGATTGCCATCCATATGCCGAAGGCCTTCACCGGACCCTATGCAGAGCGGCTCAACAGCAAGTGCCAGCTGCCGGTCAGGGAAGCGGTAGAGGGAGATATTCTCAAGCCCGGGCAGGTCCTTGTGGCGCCGGGCGGTAGTCATACGCTCCTGGAAAAAAGAGCGCAGGGGATCGTGGTGCGGCTCTCCCCCACCGGCGATTATCCGCGCAATTTTTATGTGCCTTCGGTGGACCTGATGATGGGCAGCCTGGCCGATGCGGCCAATGGTGC
>JBBQXT010000033.1:0-23513 GCA_038209415.1 Geobacterales bacterium | reverse complement strand
CCGACCCAGACCGCCACCGACAGGTTGTAACCCAGGGCCTTGACCAGATAGACCCCGCCCACCAGGGCGAAGGGCACCGAGAGCATGACCATGGAGGCCTCCAGGGCCGAGTGGAAGGTGAAGTACAGCAGGATGAAGATGATCACCATCCCCAAGGGCACCAGCACCTGCAGGCGGGCCTTGGCCCGTACCTGGTTCTCCCACTGCCCGGACCAGGCCACGTAATAGCCGGCCGGGAGCTTGAGCTGCTTCTCCAGTGCCTGTTTGGCTTCCGTCACCAGGCCACCCATGTCGCGGCCGCGCACATTCAGGAAGATGATCGAGCGCAAAAGCCCCCCCTCGCTGTTGATCTCCGGTGCACCGGTGGAGACGGTCAACTTGGTCACCAGTGCCAGCGGGATCTGCACCGGTTGGTCGCCACTCATACCCGAGACCAGGATGCTGCGGATGGCCGGGATATTGTCGCGGTAGTCGCGCAGATAGCGGATGCGAACCGGGAAGCGGTTGCGCCCCTCCACGGTAGTGGTGAGGGTGGCACCCCCCAGGGCGGTCTCGATCACATCCTGGATGTCGCCCACCTTGACGCCGTAACGGGCGGCAGCCTCGCGGTCGATATCGATATCAAGGTAGTTGCCGCCGGTGACCCGCTCGGCCACCACGTCGGCTGCTCCCGGCACGGTCTTGAGGATCCCCTCGGCCTGGACCGCCAGGTCTTTGAGTACGTTCAGGTCACTTCCGAAGATTTTGACCCCCAGGTCGGTACGAACGCCGGTGGAGAGCATGTTGATGCGGTTGATGATCGGCTGGGTCCAGCCGTTGCGTACGCCGGTCTGCTGAAGCTTGCTGTCCAGTTCGGCCACGATGTCGGCCTTCTTGATCCCCGGCCGCCACTGATCCTTGGGCTTGAGGATGATAATGCTCTCGAACATGGAAACCGGGGCCGGGTCGGTGGAGGTCTCGGCCCGGCCGACTTTTCCAAGGACATTTTCCACCTCGGGGAGGCTCTTGATGATCTTGTCCTGCACCTGGATTATGCGCTTGGCTTCGGTAATGGAGACATTGGGCAGGGTGACCGGCATATAGAGCAGCGAGCCCTCGTCCAAGGGGGGCATGAATTCGGAACCAAGACTCATGAACATGGGGATGGCGATGCCCAACGCCAGCAGATTGAGGGCAATGGTGGTCTTTTTCCAGACCAGCACCCAGCGGATGACCGGAGAATAGAGCCGTATGAAGAAGGTCGATACCGGGTTGGCACTCTCAGCCGGCATCTTGCCTCGCATGAAGTAGTACATCAGGACCGGCACCAGGGTGATGGCGATCATGGCCGAGCCCATCATGGAGAAGGTCTTGGTGAATGCCAGCGGGTGGAACAGTTTGCCCTCCTGTCCCTCCAGCATGAAGACCGGCACGAAGGAGAGTACGATGATGGCCAGGGAGAAGAAGATGGCCCGGCCGACCTGCTTGGCCGAGGCGATGATGACCTCCAGTCGTTTGGCGGCCCGTTCCTCGGGCGGCATCTCCGACAGGTGGCGGTAGCAGTTCTCCACCATGATCACGCCGGCATCCACCAGGACGCCGATGGCGATGGCGATGCCCCCCAGAGACATGATGTTGGAGGTGACTCCCATCAGCTTCATGGTGATAAAGGCAATCAGCACGGAGATCGGCAGAGTCAGGACAATCACCATGGCGCTCTGGAAGTGCAGCAGGAAGGCCAGGATCACCAGCGAGACGACTATCGATTCCTCCAGCAACGAGTGTTTGAGGGTGTCGATAGCCCGGGCGATCAGGTCGGAACGATCATAGGCCACCCGGATCTTGACCCCCGGCGGCAGCCCTTTTTCCAGGGCGATGATCTTCTCCTTGACCCGGTCGATAACATCCTTGGCATTTTCGCCATAGCGCATGACCACAATGCCGCCGACCGCCTCGCCTTCGCCGTTCAGATCCAGCAGGCCGCGGCGGATGGCGCCCCCCATCTGGACGGTGCCCAGGTCCTTCAGATAGATGGGGGTGCCGCGCATGTCGGCGCCGACCACGATATTTTCCAGGTCAGCCGGGGACTTGACGTAGCCCCGGCCACGGATCAGGTATTCGGCGTCGGCCTGTTCGATCAGCCGGCCACCCACGTCCTTGTTGGAGACCTTGACCGCCTCCATGATCTGCTGGATAGTGATTTTGTAGGAAAACAGCTTGTTGGGATCCAGATCGATCTGATATTCGCGGACCATGCCGCCGATGGAGGCCACCTCGGCCACGCCCGGCACCGTATTGAGCTGATATCGGACGAACCAGTCCTGCAGGGTCCTGAGCTGCTCCAGGTCGTAGCCCTTGCCTTCCAGGGTGTACCAGAAGACATGCCCGACACCGGTGCCGTCCGGGCCCAGGGTTGGGACAACGCCGGGGGGCAGCAGCGAGGCGGCGAAGTTCAACCGTTCCAGGACACGGGTCCGGGCCCAGTAGATATCTGCCTTGTCTTCGAAGATGACGTAGATCATGGAGAAACCAAAGGCGCTGGAGGCTCGCACGGCCTTGACCATGGGCAGCCCCTGCAGGTTGGTGGCCAGAGGGTAGGTGACCTGGTCCTCTACGACCTGGGGTGAGCGGCCGGGGTAGTCGGTGAAGACGATCACCTGGTTGTCGGACAGGTCCGGGATGGCGTCCACCGGAGTCTTGTAGACCGACCAGATGCCCCAAGCGGTTATCAGCCCGAAGACCATCAGCACGATGACGCGGTTGCGGGCGGAGTATTCGATGATTTTTTCGATCATGAGTTTGAACCTTTAACCACCCCCCGTCCCCCTCCTGAATCAGGAGGGGGTGCAGTTAAGTCCCCCTCCTAGTTTAGGAGGGGCTAGGGGTGGTCGCTTTGAGAGTAGACTACATCTTCATGTCATCCATCTTCAACGTCCCCTTCTTTGCCGGCGGTTGCTGCGCCGGTGTTGAGACTGCGGGTTTAGCCCCTTTCGTTTCGTCCATCTTCATTCCGGGCATGCTCTGATTTCCGCCGCCGCGCAGCTGCGATTCGGAATCAATCAGGTAGGCACCGCTGACCGCCACCTTGTCACCCGGCTGGATGCCGGAAAGGATCTGGATTCGGTCGCCTATGCGTTCTCCGGCCTGTACGTTGCGCGGTTCGAATACATTTGGTTGCGACTCAACCCAGACGACCTGGCGCTTGCCAGTATCCATCACCGCCGTGACCGGCAGGATGATGCCTCGTGGCAGGGGGGATTTGATGGTGGCCGAGACGAACATGTCGGGGCGGAACATCAGGCCATGGTTGGGGATCTCCACCCGTACCTTGACCGTGTGGGTTTTTGGGTCATGGAAGGGATAGATGAAGTTGACCCTGCCCATGACAGGTTTGACCGGCTCGGCCGAGGGGCGGATCTCCACCGCCTGGCCAATATGAACCGCAGCTATTTCGTTGTCGTACAGCTCCAGCTCCACCCAGACCTTTGACAGATCGGCGATGGTGAAGATCACGTCGCCCACGTTGACGTACTGTCCCTGTTGGACCAGCTTGTCGATGACGATACCGGAAAGCGGGGTGTAAATCGGCAAGCGGATAATGGGCTTGCCGGCCTTCTCCAGTTCGGTGATCTGTGCTTCTTTGACCCCGAAGAGCATCAGGCGCTGCTTGGCCGATGCCACCAGTCCCTCGCCGTTCTGCGCGATGGAGGGGATCGGCGACTTTTTGAGCTGATCACGACTCCTGAGCGCCAACAGGTATTCCTGCTGGCTGGCCACCAGCTCGGGGGAGTATATTTCCGCCACCGGGCGGTCTTTGGTAACATGGGCACCCACGGCAGCCACATTGAGCTTGTCGAGGCGTCCGGCAATCCAGGCGGTTACCTTGGCCTGGCGGGTCTGGTCGTACTGCACGCTCCCTACGGCATTGATCTCCTTGGCGAAGTTTTCCTGCTTCGCCACGACCGTGGCTACGTTGGCCATGACTCTTTGGGTAGTGGAAATGGCAATCTGACCAAGACTCTCGGCCTGCTGCTTCTGCTCTGGCGTCTGTTCGGTGGTTCCGGATCCAGCATCAATCTTCTTGATCAGTTCCATGCCGCAGATCGGGCAGGTGCCCGGTTTGTCCTTGATGATGAAGGGGTGCATGGAGCAGGTGTAGAGTTGCTTGCCCTGGGAGGCCTTCCCTTCGGATGTATGATCGTGCCCTTTATGCTGCCAGGCATACCAGCCTCCACCCGCTGCTGCGACCAGTATGATAACCACCAGGGGGATTGCGATTTTCTTGTTCAGGTTCATTATGGTCATACCTCGATATGGTTATTTTTTAGCGATGCAGAGATTGGCCATCAGCGGGTTCCGTTATGTGCGCGGGCAGGTGTGGTGGAGGGCGCTGCCCGCGGCGGCGTACCAACTGCAAGGTCGATCCCTACCACAGCTTCCAGTTGGGCCAGGCTGATCTGATACTCGGCCAGGGATTCGTAATAATCCCGTTCGTAATTGAACAGGGTCACCCGGCTGTCCAAGAGGGTAAGGAAATCGACCTTGCCGACCTTGTAACCGATGACTGCCGATTCCAGCGATTGTTCTGACTGGGGAATGATGCCGGTCTTGTAGAGACTGGCCAACTTCTCGCGCTTCTCAAGTTTGGCGAGCAGGTCGGAGATACGGGCATCGATACTGTTTCTGAGGCTGTTCAGTTCCTCGGTTGCCATGCCGATCTCTGAATTGGATTCGGCCACCCTGGCATGACGACGCTCCCGTTGTACCGGCAGGTTAAAGGTAACGCCCAGGCTGTACATGTCCAGCCCTTCTCCTCCCATGGCCGGTTCACGCTGCATGTATTCAAGGGAAACGTTGAAGTCCGGGTAGAATTCCTTCCTGGACAGCTTGAGTCCCGCCTCTCCCTTGTCGATGAGGGCCTGCAGGCTTTTGATCATGGGGCGCTGTTCACGTGCTGCTTTTCTGAGCCCGACGGCCGGGCTGGGCAGTGATGCCAGACTGAAGTCGGCAATCGTGCCCACCGGAGTTTCGGGCGTACGATAAAGCAGGGCATTGAGGGCCGACTCCAGGCTTTTGCGCTGTTGCTGCAGTGAAATCCTCATGTCCAGCATTTTGGAGCGCTCCACCTGTGATTTGAAGACGTCCTGCTGCGCCCCCTGGCCGACTGAATACTTGGTTTCGGCAATGATGATAAAATCATCGAGAATCCTGATGTTCTTGTCGACGATCTCCAAAGACTTGTCGGTAAAGTAGATCTGGTACCAGGTTTCCTTGACCATGCGAACCAGTTCGAGTTTTCGCTCATCTATCTGCCAGCGGTAGGACTCGGCGTCTTTCTCCGCAACCTCCGCCTTTAGTCCTCGCTTGCCCCAGAACGGCAACTGCTGAGAAATACCGATCACCTTCGCGGTCATGGACTCCTTGCGAAAGTTGAGTGGGTCACTTACTACCCCGTTCTGGATCTTCAGCATCAGCATCGGGTCGTCGAAGGATCGCGCCTGGGCAATTCGGTTTCTGAACATCTGCCAACGTGCCTGGGAGGACTTTAATTCGGGATTGTTGGTAAGGGCGGTATTGACAAGCGTGGGGAGGTTTTCCACTGGCTTCACTTCTTCGGCGTGGCCAAAACCAGCCGAGAAGATGAAGATTGAGGCAATCGTGAACAGGGTATTGTGAAATTTCATGGTGACCTCGGAAGTGATGAATATTTGTCATACATGATACACAGGTCATGCCAACAGCATATCATGCTGATCTTGCGCTATTACAATGGCTGCATACTAGACTTGACGAGATAATCAGTGGAATATTCAACACCATGTCTAGCATATTCTTCACTGTCTATCCTTTCCTTGTTGATTGATCTCGTATTTTTCCATCCGATATATCAGCGTATGACGCGGAATCCTCAAAAAACGGGCAGCAGCAGCCTGGTTCCAGACGTTACGCTCCAGGGCAGCGACAACCACCTCCCGTTCAAGTTGTTCAAGCGAATACCCCTCATCAGGGAGATTGATAACCGCTGGCCCGATTACTGTTTGATTGCCACGAATCTTTTCAGGCAAGTCATCCCGTATGATCGTATCACCGTTTCGCATTATTAATAGCCGCTCGACACTGTTTTGCAGCTCCCGCACGTTACCAGGCCAAGGGTACATGACCAGGGCCTCCATGGCGTCATCGTCAAAAGAGATCTTGTCGCTGCCGTGTTTTTTGCAGAAATACCTGATCAGGAGCGGAATGTCTTTACGCCGTTCCCTGAGTGGTGGCAGATGGATCGGAATGACCGACAGCCGGTAATACAGATCTTCTCGAAATGTGCCGCCGGCTATCGCCTTATCGACATCCAGATTGGTGGCTGATACAACGCGGACATCGAGTTTCTGAACCGTTGTGCCGCCGACGGGCTCCACTTCCTTTTCCTGCAGCGCCCTGAGCAACTTTGGCTGTAGTTCCAGGGGAAGTTCACCGACTTCATCCAGAAAAAGCGTTCCACCATCCGCCAGCTGGAACTTGCCGGTCTTGTCCCTCACCGCCCCGGTAAAAGCCCCCTTGATATGGCCAAAGAGTTCGCTCTCCAGCAGATCACGGGGGATTGCGGCACAGTTGATGGCAATAAAAGGCGCCTCCCTGCGGGAACTGTTGGCGTGAATGGAGCGGGCAACCAACTCCTTTCCCGTACCGGATTCGCCGGTGACCAAGATTGCGGCCTCGGTGTCGGCCACCTTGCGGATCACATCAAAGACCTTCTCCATTTCCTTGGATGAGCCGACGATAGTGCGGAAATCAGTTTTGTCAGACAACTCGCTCTTCAGGCGCCTGTTCTCCTCTGCCAGGCCGTTGAACTGGAGTGCCTTTTTGACCGTCAGCCTGAGTTCATCCCTGTTGAACGGCTTGGTAATGTAATCGTAGGCGCCGGCTTTCATGGCCTCCACCGCGACATCAATCGTACCGAAGGCGGTTATGATGATTACCAGTGACTCCGGAGAGCGCTCCTTGATTGAATTGAGCACCATGAGCCCATCCATGCCGGACATTTTCATGTCGGTTATGACCAGATCAGGTGGAGACTGCCCGAACAGATACAAGCCTTCCTCGCCCGAGGAAGCAGCCTGGACCTCGTAGCCTTCCTCCTGGAGGTTGTATTCCAACACCCGCCGCAGCGAGGCGTCGTCGTCGATGACAAGAATTTTCTGTTTCATTTAGGTACTCCATTATTCATCAGTAAACTGACATATGTCGTGAAGACAGGGCAGATGAAGCGGCGTCAGGTTATGGAGGAGCTTGTTGCCAACAATAGATCAAGCCGCAATAATTGGCCGGACGGGCGATGACCTATTCATGGAATCTCAGAGATCCTCCTTGCTATAGAAACTATGCGCCTGGAACAATGATCTCGACGGCACCGGCAGGGTCGCCGGGTTGCATAAGCTCGACCTTTCCGCTCACCGGTATGGGGCGGGCGAGAGTATCCTGAACCGGGCAGTGTTTCTCAACCAGTTCTGCAAGCTGGCGTATGCTTTCGGGTGACGCCGGCGAAATGATCCGAGTGGTGAAGCTGATGTTGGTGAACCCTGCGGGAACATCCGCTAAGCCAAGAAAACCGTGCAGATCCAGGTACCCTTTGGCGTGAACTTCAATACTGGTTATTTCAATCCCCAGCACAGCTGCAAAAGCACGATAGACGATTTCCTGGCATCCTCCCAAGGCTGCCAGAAGCAGTTCCACCGGATTGGGTGCGGTATCGTTGCCACCCAATTCCCGAGGTTCGTCGATTGGAACTGTGAAACCTCGAATATTTGAGCGAACGGTGAAACCTGGGGTACCCGAATACGTAGAGGCGCGGAAAACGGAATTGGCCAGTTGTGGGTTTTTCTTGACGGTGGCTATCAGATTTTCTACGGAGGTCTTGATGGTATCAGTCATACATGCTCCTTATTTGTCCATATCGTACAGCTTTTGAATTTCCCTGAGAGCTGGATTCATCCGCCTTGTCCGGTGGCCCCAAACCTGTTGATGGTCCTGAGGACAGAATTGACCGATTCATCTATTTGTTGCTCCAGCAGGTATCGCTGATCACTATTGTCGGCAAGCTGTGGTACGGTCGCTTCTGCTGTTTCAGCCGGTTCTATGGCGGGTCGGCCGCTTGGCAGCTGTTCGAAATGCACATGAGGGCCGGTCGACCTGCCGGTATTCCCCGAGAAAGCCACGACCGTGCCGGATTCAACCGCATCGCCGGGACTGACTCTAACCAAAGCGTTGTGCCCATACAGGGTGCGATCTCCGTTGGCATGTTCAACGATGACGGTGTTACCATAGCCGCGACGATCACCAGCAAAAACGACTCTACCTTTACGGGTGGCATGAACTGGTGTGCCAACCGGGACAGCAATATCGATCCCACGGTGAAAGACAAGCTTGCCACTTCCGAATGGGTCAACCCGCCATCCAACCCCCGAGGTAACGACGCCGTTCTCTACCGGCAGATCAAGATCCGCCAGCGCCATGAGCGGGAGATTCAGTAAAATCAGCAGTGCGAAAATAATGGACTTCAACTTGTTTTATCCGAAATCTGATTTATCAACATCTCAAGCCTGCCCCAGTACCATGCCGTCCTTCAAACTGATGGTTCGGTCAGAATATGCCCCATTCTCGGGGTTGTGCGTTACCATGACAACGGTCTGGCCGGCGTCGTTCAGTTCCCGGAACAGCGCCATAACCTCTTCGCTGGTCTTCGAGTCCAGATTTCCGGTCGGCTCGTCCGCCAGGAGGATGTGCGGATTGTTCACAATTGCCCGGGCAATGGCGACCCGTTCCTGTTCGCCGCCGGAGAGCTGGCTGGGCAGTCGGTCAAGCTTGTTGCCCAGTCCCACTCGCTCAAGGGCCTGCCGCGCAGCGGTCCTTTTTGCCGGTGTGCTCATTTTAACGATGGCCAGCGGCAACATGACATTCTCGATGGCGGTCAGATAGGAGATCAGGTGGAATGATTGAAAGACAAACCCCAGGTTTTGCGCCCGGAAATCGGCCAGCTTTTCGCCGGGGAGCTGATACAGTTTGATTCCGGCCATCTCGACTTCTCCTGACGAGGGGTGATTCATCCCGCCCAACACCGACAGCAGGGTACTTTTACCGGAGCCGGACTGCCCCATGATGGTGATGAATTCTCCAGCCTTTATGCTGATGTCCACACCGCGCAGCGCTTCGACGACATCATCACCGCTGGTGTACTGCTTCTTCACGTTTTTAATTTCGATGAGTGCCATAGTTTCCTCGTTTTAAAGTGCCCGCAATGCTTCGGTCGGGTCCATCTTGCTTGCATGCAGTGCCGGATAAAGACTCGCCAAGAGCCCCAAGGTCAGTGCCAGCCCGATTGAACCAAAGGCCACGGTGGTGTCCCAGACCAGGTGTACATTCTTACTCTCAGCCATGAACGGCAGCGCCAGTTTTGCGCCTCCCATGCCGACGGCATAACCCAGGAAACCAGCCAGCAGGCTGACAAGGGCCGCTTCCAGCAGGATGATCCGCATGATGTGGCTCTTCCGGAAACCAATGGCCCGGAAAACTCCGATCTCGGTGGTCCGTTCGTTGACACTGCCCATCATGGTGACGAAGACGATCAGGGAGCCGATAAAGACCACCACGCCGGCCATGGCATAGGAAAAACGCTTGAACTGATCCAGGGCCTTGAGTCGTCCCTCCACCACCTGCTGGATAGCTGACACCTTGGCGTCGGGCAACTTCTCGGCGATCTGGGTGACCATGTCGCCGATCGGACAACCGGAGCAGAGGGCCGCCACTTCGGCCAGGGTGATTTTACCTTCCTTACCGAGCAGCTTTTGAGCCTTTTTCAGCGAGGCGAAGACCAACGAGTCGTCCTGGGAACCGGTCTGATCCAGCACGCCGGCGACCTTGAAGGTTTCGTCCTTGATCGTGATGCTGTCGCCGGGAGTGACATTGAGAACCTTGGATGCATCGCTGCCCAGCAACAGCTCATTTTCCGTTTTAGGGGCGTCGCCGAAGATCTTCCACCACTGTTTCATCTTCAATTCGCTGTCGAAGTTGACCCCTACCAGCAGGACATCATGTCCCCCCACCTGGATGCCGCCCAGCACCTTGGGCGCGATTACAGAGACGTTTTTGCTGTTGGCAATCGTCTTGATCTTGGCCAGATCTTCTTCGAGAATCTCGCGCTGGTCGAAGGTCACGCCCCCCAGGCTGATGCCGCCGTAGTTCATGGCCAGGCCGTTGCTCTGGGGGGTGACCAGGATATTGGCCCCGAACTCGTCCATCTTGCGTTCGATGTCGCTGGACATGGAACGGGTCAGGGTCACAAGAGTAACGATTGTGGCGATGCCTACCATCAGGCCGACCGTCAGAAAGGCCATCTTGGCCTTGCGGCGTTTCAGGTTGTTGATGGATATGTTGTGCAGTTTCATAATTCTCCGCCGTTGCCATGCAAGTAGATATTCCGATAAACCTAAAAACGGTATTTACACTCGCAGAGGCGCAGAGAAATTCAAATAACTGTCTGATTTTCCTCTGCGTTCTCTGCGAGCTCTGCGCGAAACCGCTTTTCCAGGATAAATTGAAATTAGAAGTAATGTGCGCCGGCCTTCAGATCATCCACCCTGATCGAAATGGTGTTGCCGTTTTGTTGGAGCGGCAGGTAGCCGGGATTGCAGCCTCCGCTGGCATTGGGGCCGAGACGGTTGATGGCAAACTTCTGGTTGCAGTTCTTGCAGTTCATCTTGTCTCCCTGCTGTTCATAGCCCTTTTTGGACTTGTAGCAGGAGTCGCAGGCATCGAAGGCGGTCTTGTAGCTGCCGTCGGCCGTTTTGACAGCAAAGAAGGTGATCTCCTTGCCGCTGTCTTCGAATTTGTAGAAGCGGACCTTGCCGTCAGACAACTTGTCCACCGGGATAGACACCACCGTTCCGTTTGCCTTGACCTTCTCGTACTTGCCCAATGAGAAAGCAAACACACTAACTGCACCTATCAAAAGTGCTCCAATTACTACTGCTGCCCATACCATCTGTTTCGTCTGTTTTGTCGCCATGCCAATCTCCCTTTTAGCTTTATTTTTTAGAACCACAACCACCGCCCTTGCCACCGCAGCAACCTTTGGAGGGAGCCGTGTCCTGACCAATCGCTCTGCCTGTGATCTGTTTGAACTGCTCCGGTGTCAGAACATCATGTACGCTGCTGCCAAAGCCGGTGGCACTGACTTTCTCAGCTAAAGCATCAGGTTTCACGATCTTGGTGTCATAACCCACGATAACCCAGCCACCTTCTATATCTACCTCTGTGACCGCTACGCCTTTCATTAACTCAAGTGCTTTGGTAATTTTGCTGGAGCAACTGCCACAAGTCATACCGGTCGTCTTTAATACGGCAATCGAATCAGCTGTCGCACCGTTGCTGATATGGAAGGCGAGGACCACCAGCAAAGTGACGACCGTAATAACGAGCAGCGAAGTAGATATTCTTTTTGCGTTCATAACAAATCCTGACTGGGGACATCTGGCACTTCCTTGGATTGCTGTGTGTTTCACAGATCATTACAAGTACTATGCCAAGCTCATTTAATCGCATAACAATATAATATTGTTGTATTTGTTTTTATGTACAGCACTGAGAGGCAAATCAATGTGGGGGAATATTCAACTGAGGGTGTAGAATATTCTAAAGTGGAAACCGGAAAAAGCCTCGCCGAGTTGCAGGCCGGTTAATGAAAAAAGGCGGTGCCAGCACATTGGCAACCGCCTTGATTTTATACTGCAAAGTGAGCCCCTGCAGATGTGTTCATTTCAACTTTTGTACCATTAACACGTCAAAAACGTTAAGCAATTGTGTGACGAATGTCCTTGCCCTTGACCATAAAAATAACCATCTCGGCAACGTTGGTGGCGTGGTCGGCAATGCGTTCCAAAGATTTCGAGATGTAGTTGAGTTTCATTGCCCGTGAGATCGAGGCCGGTTCTTCGATCATGTAGGTCAGAAGTTCTCTCTGGATCTGGATGTTAAGATCATCGACGAAATTGTCATCCATGCAGACCTTGACGGCAAGTTCCGAATCCCCCCTCACAAAGGCGTCCAGCGCCTCCTTGACCATGACTTCAGCCCAGTGGGCCATGCGCGGGATGTCGATATACGGTTTCAGCGGCGGTTCATCATTCAACTCGCGGACGCGCTTGGCTATATTGGCGCACTGGTCGCCCATCCGTTCCAGGTCGGTGACAATCTTGAGCGCAATCGTTATAAAGCGCAGATCGCGGGCGGCCGGCTGGCGCAGCGCCAGCAGTTCAAGACAGCGCTCGTCGATGGCAACCTCCGCCGCATTGATCTCATGATCCTGCGCTATCGTCCGTTCGGCCAGCGGGGTATCCCGGTCAACAAGCGACTTGACCGAATTGGCGATCATCAATTCCACCTTGCCGCCCATGACCAGGATGCTTTGCCGCAATTCGGCCAACTCTACGTCGAATACTGTACTGATATGTTCGCGCTCCATCATCTCTCCTAAACCGGTCACGCCGGAACCAACAAAAAAGCTTCACGCGGAGAACGCGGAGAAAACCAAAACAAGATTAAGATTTAAAAGCTTCGAGGTTTAACCATAAATCTTTTGTTTTTGACTTTCTCCGCGACTCTGCGTGAGGCCGATTTTGCCGGGTATTTTACTCATCTATTGTAATGACGTCAAGACACCTGAGACTACCCGAACCTGCCGGTGATGTAGTCTTCGGTCTGCTTCTTCTCCGGGTTGGTGAAAATCTTGCGCGTCCCCCCGACCTCAATCAATTCTCCGAGATAAAAGAAGGCTGTTACATCGGAAACCCTGGCGGCCTGCTGCATGTTATGGGTGACGATGACAATAGTATACTTGTTTTTAAGCTCTTCAATCAATTCTTCTATCTTGAGGGTCGAGATCGGATCGAGCGCCGAGCAAGGCTCATCCATCAATATGATCTCGGGGTTGACGGCAATAGCGCGTGCGATGCAGATTCGCTGGGCTTGGCCGCCGGAGAGACCCAGAGCCGACTCGTTCAGTCGGTCCTTGACCTCGTTCCAGATGGCGGCGCTCTGCAGGCTGCACTCGACCGCCTCATCAAGGGTGGCCTTGTCATTAATGCCGGCAATGCGCAGGCCATAGACAATGTTTTCGTAGATCGACTTGGGGAACGGATTGGACTGTTGAAAAACCATCCCGATACTGCGGCGAAGCGCGATGACATCTGTCACGGGATCGTTGACCTCATCCCCGTTAAAACGGATACTCCCGTTGATCCGGGCGCTTTCCACCAGGTCGTTCATGCGGTTGAAACAGCGCAGCAGCGTTGACTTGCCGCAGCCGGATGGTCCGATAAAAGCGGTCACCTGATGACGGGCCATGCCGAGGTTGATACCTTTCAAGGCCTGTGCGGCACCATAATGGAGGTCAAGGTCGGAGACGGAAAGAATGGTCTCATTTCCAGTATTTTCCTGCGTTTGTGCCATGATCATTCCTTGTTGTTATCTTAAAACGTCGAAGTAGTGTATTTGCCGCGCATGCGGTTGCGCAGGTAGATCGCCGCACTGCTGGCCACGATAACAATTGCCAGGAGCAGCATGGTGGTGACGTAGACCATCGGTTTGGCGGCCTCTACATTGGGGGACTGAAAGCCGACATCGTAGATGTGGAAGCCGAGGTGCATGAATTTTCGATCCATGTGAAAAAACGGAAACGTGCCGTCAAAGGGGAGCGTCGGCGCCAGCTTGACCACACCGACGATCATCAAGGGCGCCACCTCGCCGGCGGCACGGGCCATGGAGAGGATCAGGCCGGTCATGATGCCGGGGGTTGCCATTGGTAGCAAGAGCCTGGTAAGTGTCTGAAACTTGGTGGCGCCTAGTGCCAGCGACCCTTCGCGAACACCTTTCGGAATAGAGGCCAGCGACTCCTCGGTGGCAACAATCACCACCGGAACGGTCAAGAGCGCCAGGGTCAGGCTCGACCAGAGGATACCACCGGTACCGAAGGTCGGGGTCGGCAGGCGCTCCGGGAAAAATAGGCTGTCAATTCTGCCGCCGATGCCGTAGACGAAAAACCCCAGGCCGAAGACGCCGTAGACGATGGAAGGAACACCGGCCAGGTTGTTGACGGCGATGCGTACCAGGCGGGTCATCAGGCCGTCCCGGGCGTACTCGCGCAGATAGATGGCGGCGATTACGCCGAACGGCAGCGAAAACACGCTCATCAGCAGCACCATCATGACTGTACCGAAGATGGCCGGAAAGAGCCCCCCTTCGGTATTGGACTCGCGCGGGTCATCCAGCAGCAGTTCGCGGACCCGCTCGACGTAGGCCCCGCACTTGGCCAAGAACGACATGCTGTTGGGGTTTTGCAGGGCCACAATCTCCGTCAGGGCGATATCCTTGCCAGCGCCGCTAACATCCGTGAACTGTGCGGTAACGCGACTGATCTCGGCCAGGGCGGCGCTATACTGTTCGTTCAAGCGGGTGAATTCAGCCAGGGCCTTTTCGCGGGCAGCGCTCAGTTCAGCGATTTCAGCGGAGTTTTTTTCTTTGTCGCGGTATTCCAGCTTGAGCAGTTTCAGTCGCAGCCGCTCGGCGGTATGGTTCAGGTTCGACATCTGCTTCTTGATTGCCTGTGTGTCGTCCAGTTTGCCCGCCACGAGCTTCAAGGCCTGCTGCAGCTGCTCCCGCGGCGTGGCGGCCGTCAACGTGAGTCCATCCGCCGTAACCCCCTTCAGGAAACCGAAAAAATTGCCATGCTCGCGGCGCTCCAGCAGCATCGCATCGGCCGGCAGGCTGCGAGTCGCGATATCTTGCTCGTCGATCCAGCGGAAATCCTGGCCGAATACATCACGGTTGCCGACTTTCAGCTGTAGGCGGCGGGTCCCGCTGATCGGGTTTTTCTCCTGTTGCGTGACCTGGCCAAGCGCTAAAGAACCGTCTTTCAGTTCGAATCTGACCAGTTCCCGCGGCCAAAAATATCCCAGGCCATTGGACATGACAGTCACGACCAGCGTCAGGGTCATGACCAGTATGATGGCCAGGGCGGCGCCGGTCGCCAGCACGTAGGGCTCTCCTGTTTTCCAGAATTTATTCATCAGTGATCTCCACAAAACCACCCCCCCATCCCCCGCCTGATTCGCTTAGAAGCGCCTACTTCTGGCAAGAGGGGGTGCCCGTCAGGGCGGGGGTGGTGCTCAATAACGTCCGTACTTTTTCCGGAACCTCTGGCGCAGCGCTTCAGCAACTGTATTGATGATAAAGGTGAAGATGAAGAGCAGTACCGCCGAAAGGAACAGCACCCGGTACAGTGAGCCGTCCAGGGGCGCTTCGGGTATTTCCACCGCAATGTTGGCCGACAGGGAGCGCAGGCCGTTAAAGAGACTCCAGCTCATGATGGGCGTGTTGCCGGTGGCCATCAGCACGATCATCGTCTCGCCGATGGCTCGTCCGAAGCCGATCATCACGGCCGAGAAGACGCCCGGCAGTGCCGAGGGCAGTACGACCCTCCAGGCGGTCTGCCAGCGGCTGGCGCCCAGGGCCAGTGAAGCGGCGGTCAGGTTGCGCGGCACATTGGAAATGGCATCCTCGGCAATGGTAAAGATGATCGGGATCACGGCAAAACCAAGCGCGATGGCGATGATGATACTGTTACGCTGGTCGTAACGGATACCCAGCGAGCTGTACAACCACTGTTTGAAGTCACCGCCAAACAGGCTGACCTCTGCCACTCCATTCAGGAGATACGCACAATAGATGCCCAGGAGCACGACCGGGATCATGGCAATAAACTCGTGCCCGCGGGTGAACCGCTGCAGCGCGGAGGCGGTCTTGATCCGTTTCCAGAAGAAGATCGTCAGGAGCAGCATGAGCGGAACGATGACCAGGCTCAGAAAGACCGTCAGGATACTCTTGTCGATCAACGGCGCCAGCCAGAGCCCGGCTAGGAAGCCGATCACCACCGACGGAATGGCGGCCATGATTTCCACCACCGGTTTGACGCGCCCCTTCAACTTCGGCGACATGAACTGGCTGGTATACAGAGCGGCCAGAAGCGCCAGCGGGACCGCGAACAGCATGGCGCACAGCGTGGCCTTGATCGTGCCGAACAGCAGCGGCACTAGGCTCATCTTGGGTTCAAAGTCGTCAGTGGCGGCCGAGGACTGCCAGGCGTATTCCGGCTTGTCATAGCCTTCGTACCAGACCTTGCCGAACAGCGTGCCGAACGAGATCTCGGGGTGCGGGATATCCATTTTCCAGACCGTCACGGTACGATTGTCGTCCAGGACGGTGAAGGTATTGCCATTGGGTGAAAGAGCGGCCTGGACCATTGCAGCGGCCGGCTTGAGGGTCAGCAGGTTGCGTTCCGAGGTCATGTGATCGACATGGATTTCAGCGCCAGCAGCAGAAAAGAGGGTCTTGCCGCGCGGCGAGGGGATAATAACGGATACCTGGCCATGACCGGAGCGCAAGCGATGAATACGGGTCAGACGTTTGTCCTCGCCCGTCCCGGCCAGGGTCACCGGAAACCAGGTCGAGAGCGCGCCGTTGGCATCTCCCACTGCAAGCGACATGTCGCCCAGCACAAGCGCCAGCGAGGTGATGGCCTGACGCCCTTCAGAGGCCTGAACCGTGTCCAGCAGGCGCACCTGGCCGGGCTCGGACACATCCCAGCGCAAAAGCCAGCCGTTATCGGTGCCGGCATAGAGGTAGTGCCCCTTCGAATCAACGGCTAGGACGGTCAGGCGGCCCGGCAGCGGGTCCGTTATTTCGGTGCTGGAATTGTTTCTTTTTTCATTGCCCAGCAGGTCTGTCTCCAGCAGCTGGTGGGTTACCCGCAGGTGGTCGCCCACCAGGCGGTCAACCCGCAGGGCACCCTTGCCTTCGATGCGGCGGGCAAATGATTGCACAACCCCGCTGGACGGGGGGAAAGACAGGTCATCCTGGGAGGTGACGTCCTGGGAGAGGGAATACCTGCCTTCCGCATCCTTCGCGGAAGCAAAAGCCACCGTGACCGCAGTGATGGCGCCATTGTCCCAGAGCAGGTTGTAGGCTGATTTGCCCGTATATTCGGCAGAGACAAGGCGAGCGGTTCCCGAAGGAATCACGGGGGTCTTGATGCTGGCGGAGACGGAGCCGTCGGCAAGCTTCAGAAAATGGAAACTGCCGGTTTCATCGAGGATGAAGGCGCCCTGTTGACTCTCTTCGGTACCGACCGCCAGAACCGTGCCGGTCAAAATGGCGGCCGGCAACTTTACCGTGGCTGTTATCCTGGCGGATGGAGGGTAGAAGAGCGGCAGTGCGACCTGCGAGATCATCACCAGGATCCAGACCACCGCTACGATGACAAAAATTCCGCCGATGCGGATCAGCAGCTCGGCTAGACGGTCGTTACGTCGGGATTTATCGATGAATTTTTTTGTCATGGATCGTCATTTCAACCACCCCCCAACCCCCTCCTTATAAGGAAGGAGGGGGAGCTCAAAGCCCCCCTCCTATTTCGCTTAAAAGCGCCTACTTCTGGTAGGAGGGGTTGGGGGTGGTAAAGTTTTACTTGAGGTTTACTTCAGGGCCTTCAGTTGAGCATCCACCATCTTTGCGGTCAGCGGATCGTAGCCATCCTTTACAACGATCTCCTGACCTTCTTTGGAGAGGGCATAGCGCAGGAACTCTTCCACCACCTTGGGCAGAGGCTGGCCCGGTTTCTTGGCGACGTAGATATAGAGCATTCTGGCGAGTGGATACTTGCCGGAAAGCACATTCTGGTAGTTGGCGGCCTCAACAGCGCCCCCTTTTTTGTCGGAGAGAGGGAGGGCACGAACACCGGACGTGGCGTAACCGATACCGGAATAGCCTATGCCGGCAATGTCATGGGCGACACCTTCCACCACTGAAGCGGAGCCGGGCTGTTCCTTGACACTGTTTTTATAATCGCCACCCTTCAGGGTATGCTCCTTGAAATAGCCATATGTGCCGGAAGCGGAGTTACGGCCGTAGAGGCTGATCGGCATGGCCGCCAGCTTGCCGGATAGGCCCAGCTGTCCCCAGGTGGTGATCTCGGCGAGACCACGCTTGTGAGTTTTTGAAAAAATGGCGTCTACCTCGTCAAGTGACAGACTCTTGATCGGGTTGTCCTTGTTGACGTAAACCGCCAGCGAATCAAGCGCCACACCGATCTTGGTCGGCTTGTAGCCGTACTTCTTTTCAAACTGCTCAATCTCGGTGGACTTCATCTCGCGGGACATGGGACCGAGCTGGGCAGTGCCGGCGATCAGAGCCGGTGGTGCGGTACTGGAACCCTTGCCTTCGACCTGGAGGTTGACGTTGGGGTACTTCTTCTTGAAACCTTCCGCCCAGTAGGTCATCAGGTTGTTGAGTGTGTCGGAGCCGATGCTGCCCAGATTGCCGGCCACACCGGACGCAGTTTTGTACTTGGCAATCTTGGAATCGACATGGGTCGGTGCTGCCTGGGCAGCCACCACAGAGACAAACAGCAGTGCAGCAGTCAGGATAGACTTCTTGAACATTGATAATTCCTCCTTTTGGGTTTGTTACAGAATGTGTCGCACTATAGCAAACGACTGTTACATACATGTTACAGCCTGGTAAAAAGTCGGTTAACTCTTCGGTTGGTGGTCGTTTTTTTTGATTGTGAACGAGAATATCGACCCCTGGCCCGGCTCGCTTGTTACGAAAACAGTACCGCCGTGAAGTTGTACAATATGCTTGACGATAGCCAGCCCAAGTCCGGTGCCGCCCTGTTCACGGGTTCTGGCCTCATCCACCCGGTAAAAACGCTCAAAGATCCTCGGCAGGTCCTTGAAGGGGATGCCGATGCCGGTGTCTGCCACCGACACCCTGACAAATTGGTCATCATCTTCTGTAAACAAACGGACGCTGCCGCCATCCGGGGTGTATTTGATGGCATTCTCCAGCAGATTGACCACCACCTGCTCAATTCGGCCCTGATCGGCCACAACCCGCGGTACAGCCCCACTCATGGATTCATTGGTGATTGTAATATGCTTCCGGGCGGCGCTTTCCTGAAGCAGCACACATGCCTTGGCTATCGTCCCCGAGATATCAAGAGGATTGAGTTCCAATAGCGCCTCTTTTGATTCAAGACTGGATAGTGTCAGGATATCGTTGATCAGGTTAGCCAAACGGACCGAGTGACTTGAAATGATCTCAACGAAGCGCATGGCCCGGGCCGGGTCTGATTCCAGGGCGCCGTCCAGCAGGGTTTCGGCATAGCCTTTGATGATAGTTACCGGAGTCCGCAGTTCATGGGAGACATTGGCGACGAAGTCCCGGCGCATGTTTTCGGCCCTTTTCAGGTCGCTGATGTCGTGAAAAACCGCCACAACCCCCTGCCGGACACCGTCCACATGCAACGGGACCCAATGGGTAAAGAGGGTAATGTCATTGGGCTGAATGGAGATCTCTCGCACCAGTTCGTTGACATCCGGCTGGTCAAGATCGTTAAAGGCCTCCAGCAGGTCGGGGTGTCGGGAAATTTCAACCAGCTTATTGCCTTCCACCTTGCCGGTAATAGAAAAGAGGCGCCGAAAGGCCGGATTAACCAGGCTTATGACCCCATCCGAATTTGTAACCATGACCCCTTCGCCCATGCTGCTCAGAATGGTATCCAGGCGTTGCTTTTCGGCTGAAATGCGCCGAACCTGATCTTCGATGCGCTCCGACATGTCATTCAACACACCTGCCAACATGCCGATCTCATCTTTGGAAACCACCGGGATTTTGGCTTTGGTTCCCCCGTGGCCGATGCGGGCAGCTGCATCAGCCATGTCACGCAGCGGTTTGGAGGTCAGGTTGGAGAGGACATAGCCGAACAGGAGGGCGATAACTATTGCAACCAACGCTGCACCGCCAACCAGTCCGTGCAGGGTGTTCCAGGCGGACGTGAGATATGCCAAGGGCATGGCCAGGCGAATGACGCCGTCGGTGGTTCCGCTGCCGTAGGTCATGGCCGAGTAGAGCATCGACATCTGAACGGTGTCAGAATAGCGCAGCGCGCTGCCGCTGCCGTTTTTAAGCGCCTCCTGTATTTCGGGACGGTGCAGGTGGTTCTCAAGTTGGGCCAAACGCGCCTGACCCACATCCGAGTCGCCGATAACCGTGCCATTGGGTGCGATCAACGTGACCCTGGCCTTGGTAACGGCACCGATCGATTCGGCAAGCAGCTGAGGCGACTTGCCCTGATTGTCACTCATAACCAGCAGGCGGGCCAACTGTGTCTGGCTGGCCAGGTTGGCCCGACTTTCCTCGATCATCCCTTGTTGCAGGCTGTGATTGAAATAGAGGTAAAAACTTCCGGTGATCAATGCAATCAGGAACAGGTAGGACAACACCAGCTTGGTTCTAAATCCCATGGTTTACTCCTCGATCTTGTAGCCGAAACCACGAACCGTCTTGATGATATCGCCGGGAGTACCCAGTTTTCCCCGCAGTCGCGTCACATGCGTGTCAACCGTTCTGGTGTCGCCGGCGTTATTGTAACTCCAAACATTCTGCAGCAGTTTTTCACGACTGTGCACACAGCCCTTTTTCTCGGCCAGATAAAGCAGCAGCTTGAACTCGGTGCTGGTCAGTTCCGTTTCTACGCCGCCACTGGTCACAATGTGGCGCTGCGTGTCGATGACGATATCGCCGATAGAAAGCTTTTCAGCTACGGGTGTGCCGACTTCTTGCTCGAAGCGCCGCATGACGGCTTTGACCCGTAAGACCATCTCGCGCATGGAGAACGGTTTCACAATATAGTCGTCCGCTCCGACCTCAAATCCGACCACGCGGTCAATTTCATCACCCTTTGCCGTTATCATGATAATCGGGATATGAGCGGTGCGTTGATCCTTGCGAAGCGCCTTGCAGACCTCGGTTCCCAGTAACCCCGGCAGCATCAGGTCCAAAAGGATCAGATCCGGCAGAACCGTGCCAGCCTTTTCCAGGCCCAGCTTCCCGTCATGGACACAGGTAGCGGCATAGCCTTCCTTCTCAAGGTTGAAAGCCAGTAATTCGGCCAGGTCCTTTTCGTCCTCGATGATCAACACCTTCTTCATGTCGCGCTCCTGATCCTGTTTGAAAATCAACTACATCCGTACTCAGACACATTATTTGTAACATACAATTGTTACAATTGTGTTGCAGACAGATAAAGATCATGTAGAAACTGCATCCCAAGGGGCTTATGTGGCAGAATTTACAAAGATTTTATCTGAACTCCACATGATTGTAATAATGTTCGGATATACTGGAGAAAAATCAAGGAGGACTACGTTTATGAAAATAAGGCTCAACGATGACTATTACTTCTGGTGCTGCGACTACTGCGATTCGGAAAACCTGGTGCTCTGGACAAAGCTGCAGGACGGAACCTATTGCGGCGCCTGCCACCGTCCGATGAAACTGCCGGACGTGAATGGCATTGTCATTGACGGTACTGTCGCCGCCGGGTTGTGCCAGGCATAAGGAGATCTACCGATGTGGAGAGTAGAAGCAATTGACCTGAAGATAACCCGATTTTTCGAAAGTTCGGCACGCGTACTGCTATCGCTTCTGATTGTGGTGATCTTGCTGGCGATACTGGCCGGTATCGGTTGTACATTGTACGATCTGCGGCTGTTTCTGGGCGGGGATTTCCATGCCGCGTTCAAATCGATACTTGTGGATATGCTGACCGTGCTTGCAGTGGTTGAGGTGCTGAGGACTGCTCTGTCCTATTTCACTGAAGGAAGGGTGAAAGTGACCTACATAATCGATACCGTGATTGTTACCGTTCTAACCGAAGTCATGGCCTTCTGGTACCGGGACTTGGGTTGGCAACAGGTTGCCATGGTTATAGCCCTGGTAATGTCACTGGCCTGTATCAGGATAATTGCGGTACGTTTCTCGCCGCAGAGACTTCAACATGATTTCTGATTGCCTGATCCGATCCCGAAACCGACTCTCCTGATTCCCCCCGCTAGCTGATTACTTGTAATATGTCCATGCTATTTACCATGTTTACCAAGCTGAGGAAATGCCTTTTTGAAGGAAGTTTTCACCTTAGCGCCCGGCACCAGGTACCAGAGGAAACCGGCCGGTTTGTCTTCTCTGTCCGGATTCAACTCCAATGCGACACAGGCACCTTTTTTCAGCGAAATAGACTCGTTCTCGCGACCAAGCAAGGCTGCAACCAATGAGCCAAGCTGAGGTTCGTGGCCCACCACTATGACGCGCTTGGCATCCTTGCTGCCCTTCAAAAACGTTACCAACTCACTGATGTCGGCCCCCGGCAGCAGCAGTTCACTTGCGACAACCACATTTTTCCGGCAGGCCTTTTCAGCTACAATTTCAGCGGTCTGTACCGCGCGCGTCAGGGGACTGGTGATGGTGAGCCGCGGTTTGGGGCCGTACTTTGCGATAGCCGAGCTGACTGTTTTAGCCGCTGACCTCCCTTTTTCAGTCAGATAGCGCCATTCATCCTGTAGGGTGTCACTGCCCTCAACCGCTTCAGCGTGCCGCATAACGTACAAAACCATGGAATCCTCCGATCAAATTACGTTAATCATGAAAGATAGTATAGAGCATTTTTGCTTTTTTTCTCCAGTATTTGCTTGGAAGGCACCTTGACATTGTCAGGTTACATACTTCGGGATGGTTAACTTCATGAAAATTTATGTCTCGCATTCATTCATCGTCCACTGTGAAACAGTGCGCAGCATTCGTACAAATGTGGTAGACTTTACGGTATAAATTTTCACCGGTTTTGCCTGCGAAATCCATGGCTGATTAAAAAGGAGAGCGTTATGAGCAAGATTTACCCGGACAACTCACAGTCCATCGGCAACACCCCGCTGGTAAAACTCAACCGTATTGCAGATGGAGCAAAAGCGACCGTGCTGGCCAAGATGGAAGGACGCAACCCGGCCTATTCGGTAAAGTGCCGCATCGGCGCCAATATGATCTGGGACGCCGAGAAGCGCGGCATCCTCAAGCCGGGTATCGAGATCATTGAGCCCACCAGCGGCAACACCGGTATCGCCCTGGCCTTTGTGGCCGCCGCCCGCGGCTACAAGCTGACCCTGACCATGCCCGAGACCATGAGCATTGAACGCCGCCGGGTACTGGCCATTTTGGGGGCCAACCTGATCCTGACCCCCGGCGCCGAAGGTATGAAGGGCGCCATCAGCAGGGCCGAAGTGATCGCCGCCTCCGATCCGCAGAAATGGTTTCTGCCGCAGCAGTTCAAAAACCCGGCCAATCCTGAGATCCACGAGAAGACCACCGGACCGGAGATCTGGAACGACACCGACGGCGGCATCGACGTCCTCGTCTCGGGTGTCGGCACCGGCGGTACCATCACCGGCATCTCGCGTTATATCAAGAACACCAAGGGCAAGCAGATCATCTCCGTAGCGGTCGAGCCGAAAGAGAGCCCGGTCATCAGCCAGCAGCTGGCCGGGCAGCCGATTCAGCCGGCCCCGCACAAGATCCAGGGCATCGGCGCCGGTTTTATC
>JBBQXT010000032.1:0-24092 GCA_038209415.1 Geobacterales bacterium | reverse complement strand
GTGCAGTTCGATTGAGCTGGCTATGACCATTTCAGCCGCTGCCGAGGGTGTCGGGGCGCGCAGGTCGGCCGCGAAATCGCAGATGGTCCAGTCGGTTTCATGCCCGACCGCCGAGATGACCGGCAGCTTTGAACGGTGCACTGCCCGGGCCACGACCTCTTCGTTGAAGGCCCACAGATCCTCCAGCGATCCACCGCCCCGTCCGACAATCAGCACATCCGCCAGATGCAGTCGGTTCATGTCGTCAATGGCGCGGGCGATCTCGGCTGCCGAACCTTCTCCCTGTACCCGTACCGGATAAAGCAGGATCTCCAGTGAAGCAAAGCGGCGTTTGAGGACGTTGAGAATATCGTGAATGGCTGCGCCGGTTGCCGAAGTGATCACGCCAATACGTCGGGGAAAAGCCGGCATCGGCCGCTTATTGCTCTCGTCGAAGAGCCCTTCCTTAGCAAGGCGATCCTTGAGCTGCATGAAGGCCAGCTGCAGCGCCCCGACCCCGGCCGGTTCGAGGTATTCGCAGATCAGCTGGTATTCGCCGCGCTGGTCATAGACCGAGATGCGGCCGCGGGCAATCAGGGCCAGGCCGTCGGTCGGCCGGAATTTCAGATTTTTGACCGAGCCCTTGAACATGATGCAGCGCAACTGGGCGCCCGTGTCCTTGAGCGTAAAGTAGAGGTGGCCTGACGCGGGCATCGACAGGTTCGATACCTCGCCCTGTACCCAGACCTGTTCGAAATTTTCTTCCAGGACCCCACGTAGCAGGGCCGTCAGACGGCTGACCGTCAGGATTGTCTTTTCAGCAAAAATGTCCAATTGAATACAACCTGTTGTAATTATTGTATTTTGATTGTTAAGTGTGCGTGACTACGTAGTCAACAACGCTTCCAACGGCTGATTTCCGGCGTGCAACTGACATGCGGGCGTATATTGCCGACGTTTTAATTTCCTTGTGTCTGAGATGCGCTTGTACCTGGTACAAGTCGCGGGTTGACTCGTAAAGGTATGTCCCGGAGGCATGACGGAATGTGTGGTTTGTGACATGGACACCACAGGCCGCTGACAGCGTTTTTAAAACCTTCCACAGCACACCATAGGGCTTACCCTTGGGTCTACCATAGAAAACGAATCCTGCGGCGATTCTGTTTATCTCAAACCATGATTGCAGCGGATGGGGAATGTAAATTATATCCTGTTCGGCGTTTTCGACCTCTTTTACACTGACGGTCATGGAGTTTATGTCCACATCCTCCCACCTCAAATTACGTGCTTCATTCCACCGGAGGCCGGTGAACAGCATCAACTTGAACAGGATCCGTTGACGTTCGACAGGGATAGCCTCAATCGCGGGGATCAGGTCGGAGGGGTGCGGAACCGGCTTTACACCATGATTCCCCTTTCTCCGTTCTGGCTGAAAGTGAAGTGGCTGGCTGTATCCGCGCTTTATCATCCACTTGATTATAGAACCGAGGATGCTGAGGTCTGTCTGGTAAGTCCAGAAGGCAACTGTCTGGCTGTAATGATCGAGAATGTTCTGATTGAGGTCTTTTACCCGGTAGATACCGAGGGCCGGGAGTATAAACATCTCCAGTCTGCGCACTTTCTGAGCAATGGTAACAGGAGATTGTTTTTCATTGGTACACCAAACCAGATATTCAGCAGCAACGTCTTTAATGCGGGGATGGGTGACAGCGGCAGGCGCGGTTTTGTGTTTACTCAGGGCCTGCTCGAAGGCCACGGCCTCAGAGTAACCCTTGACCGGCTCGCGGATCCGCTTACCGTTGCGCCCGTCCGGGTAGTAGTCAACAACATACCAGCCGTCACGTGATGGATGCGGGCGAACGCTCATTTATATACCCGGTGCCGATGCCATATCGATAGGCACAACCGCATGGTTTTTTTTATTACCGGTTTTTATGTAGGTGACTTCTTTCATTTATAGACTCCTCCCCTGGGTGCGATTGTCAGAAGGTACTATATTTCCAAAAGCCGAAGTCCTGGGATGTCGGAAAAGTCTTTTGTGTTTCGTGTGAGGAGTGGATAACCATGTTGAATAGCCTGGCTTGCTAACCAAAGATCCTGAACGCGTGGACGGTGTTTTTTCCCGGTACTCTTGAGATATGCGGCCAGCGAACCGAAGACCTCACCGGTTGCCTCGTCAATTTTCAGAGAAGGTTTTACCCGCAGTCGGGCCAGTGATGCAAGGCGCTGTTGTTTGGTGTTTTCATCTGAAGCACATTCGGCGCCGAATTTCAGTTCAGCGACAGTCACTGGCGAAAGGTAGACGGGCTCATTACCGGTTACGGCAGCAATAGCCTCCGGAGTAAGATGTCCATGTTCCACATCGATCCAGATGCAAGTATCAATCAGCACTCCCATGGATTACGCACCTCGTCGGACCGGTCATCATCAAACCGACTGTCTGTCAACCAACTCCTACCCGCTTCTGCCGGTAAGGTTTGGTACAAATCCGCGAACGCTTCCATTGCGGTCATTGTAGCTGGCCCTGGTGTGACCCTGGCGACAGGATGATTATTTCTCACGATCAGCAATTCCTCATGCCGGAATTCAACCCGGTCGAGCATTCCTCTAAAATTTCTGGCAAAATCAGTAGCGGTCACAGTTTGCATATAGCACTCTCAATCTGATTATCTGATTTTGATTGTAGCCAATATTTTGAAATATAGCAAGCCATGTGGAAATTAACTCGAACAGAGGCGGGTGTGGATGCTCACGACTTTAATCTACTCTCAACAGGATAAATACCAGCATAAAGAAGCCGCGCAAGTGCAAGACCCACGCTTGCAATTATTGATATCGACCCGGCGAATTTCATTTAAACGGTTGCTGGGGGTGTTGTGCTCTCCCGTCATACCGTTAAATTTGGCACCGGAGAATGATATAGTGCTGATTTCGTGTTACCTGGTAAGAGAGGTATGCAGAAAACGGCTTACAAATGAAATACGAGCGTTTTAAGATAGTATCAAACAGAAATACTCCCCCTTGTCCCAATCGCCTTACCATCTATATTTACACCACCGCATTCATAACAACAAAAACGGAATCGAGAAGATGCCGCCGATCTTCCGGCAACCTCTCGCCCTGGTGCTCTATTCCTGGCCGCCGATCAGCTGCCGTGGTCGTGGAGGCGTTCGACGGCTACCCATAGTATGGGCTGCCGAGGATCCGTTTCGACATCAACTTGTTCCTTAATGGCTTCGAAGTATAGCATGGTGCGCGCCCTCAGTTAAAGTGTAGTCAAACGTAGTCATAAAATGGCTGTAAACTCAATGATAGCAATGGTTGCCATTCTTCCGCAAAAATGTCCATGGGGTGCCATTGTATGTAAAAACCTGACCGGGTCAATAGAAAAGCCCCAACAGCAGAAGGCCGGCAGAAATACCGGCCTTCTGCAAACCGATTACTTGCGACGTTTCAGTAATCATCCGATGACCCGCCGCCGTCAAAACCACCACCGCCGCCACCGAAGCTGTCGCCGCTTGACGAACCACCGCCGCCGCCTCCCCAGTAACCACCGCCGAATCCGCCTCCACCAAAACCACCACCGGACATGCCGGCCAGGAACATGCTCAGCAGAAAACCTCCTCCCAGGCCGGCCAGGGCCAGCAGGACGAGCATCATCATGCTCAAACCGGGAAACGCCATGGATGCGGCCAGCGGCAGTCCGACCGCCCCGACCGCCCCGCCCAGATAGCGGGAGATCATGCCGCAGATTGCCGCTGCAACCACTACAATGAGAAATATCGTCGTATATGAAGTCTTTTTCCTGGCCGGACGCCGGGCAGCATCCTGGGGTGCTGCCTTGAATTCACCCTTGGTGGCTGCCATTATGGCATCTACCCCGACGTCGATGCCCTGATCGAAATTACCGCTCTTCAGGTACGGCCGCATGACCTCGCGAATGATTCTGTTGGCGGTTATGTCGGGCAAAACCCCCTGCAGCCCCATGCCGACTTCGATGCGGACCTTGCGCTCGGCCTGGGCGATGATCAGCAGCACGCCGTTGTCCTTGCCCTGCTGGCCGAGTTTCCACTGTTCGGCCACCCGAATGGCAAACTGGTCGATAGTGTCACCCTGCAGAGAGGGGATTGTCAGGACAGCTATCTGGTTGGAGGTCTCCCGCTCAAAACCGGCCAGCTTCTGCTCCAGCCGCGTTGCCGCTTCCGGGGGAATCATATTCGCATAGTCGCTGACACGCCCCTTGAGGGAGGGCGCATCAAGGGCGTATGTCAGCTGTGGCAGCAGCACCAGCATCAGGAAGATGCCAAAGCGGGTAAACGTTTTCATGTCAGATCCCCATGCAGGGTAAAATCAGAACTTGACCTTGGGTGCTACCTTGGCGCCTTCTTCAGCCTTGAACGCCTCTTTGCGCTGCAGGTGCAGTATCATCGAGTTGGTCAGAGAGTTGGGGAAGGTGCGGATACTGGTGTTGAATTCCTGGACTGTTTTGTTGTAGCGTTCACGGGCCACGTTGATGCGGTTCTCGGTGCCTTCCAGCTGTTTCTGCAGATCCAGGAAGTTCTGATTGGCCTTCAGGTCCGGGTATTTCTCCACAACCACCATCAGACGTGACAGGGCTCCGGTCAGCTGCCCCTGGGCCTGCTGAAACTTGTTCAGGCTCTCGGGGTTGTTGAGAACGTCTTTGGATACCTGCATCGACCCTACTTTCGCCCGGGCCTCGGTGACGGCTGTCAGGGTCTCGGCTTCGTGTTTTGCATAGCCCTTGACGACCTCAACCAGGTTGGGGATCAGGTCTAAACGGCGCTGGTAGGCAGATTCGACGTTGCCCCAGGCTGCGGTTACGGCCTCTTCGTTGGCCTGCATAATGTTGTATCCGCAGCCGGACAAAAGTGAAAGCAACACGATCAGCAGCAGAGGCAGGGATATTCTGGATACAAAGCGTTTCATGGTAGATCCTCCGTTTGTGTGTGGTTGGCTTAGTGACTGTCTTGCGCGACGGTGTCGTTACGATAGCGCAGTTTCAATATAGTAAGCATGGTGTTGCAAATCAAGGGGATGATGTTGGACAGGATCAGCGGCGTATCGTGGATCAGCATGCCGTATACCAGCCAGAGCGCGACACCAACGGCAAGCAGCAGCGGCTGCCAGATGGAAATGTCGCGCGCATGTCTCGTGCGCAGGGTTTTCACCAGTTGCGGCACGGCGGCGATACTGGTAAGTGCACCTGCAATCAGGCCGAGTGTCGTGGGAGTCACGAACGCTTTCTCCCGTCGAAGCCTGTGCTGGCCCAGTCGATCTGAGTCAGCATGCCGCGCAGAATCGAAACCTCGCGGCTGTCAAGTTCCGACCTGAAGAAAATGCGGCGCAGGGAGCGCATGATGTGTCCCGGATTCTGTTCGTTGAGAAAACCGATCTTTTGCAGGCAACTGTCCATCTGGCTGAACATGGACTCCATTTCCGAGGAGTCGGCCATCCGGGTGTCCCGGCCACCACCGGGCGAGGCCCCAGCCTTACCAAGCTCATAACAGAACACCAGCACTGCTTGGGATAGATTGAGTGAGCCATATTCCTCTGCCGTGGGAATGGTCGCATGCCAGCGGCACAGTGAAAGCTCGTCGGTGGTCAGGCCGCTGTCTTCACGGCCGAAAACAAGCGCTGCCCGGCACTCCGGACCGGTCTGCTCCCGGAAGATAGCTGCAAGTTCCGGCGGAGACAGGATCTCCTGACGGTATTTGCCGTGGCGCCGCGTGGTGCCGGCAGTCAAGGTGCAATCCGCCAGGGCGGATGCCAGGTCGGGAAAGACCTGGGCCGATTCAAGCAGATCCCTGGCTGATACCGCAAATTTGAGCGATTCGGGGTGGAACCGGTCACAGCCGTTCACCAGGCGCAATTGCCTGATGCCCATATTCTTCATGGCCCGGCAGGTCATGCCGATGTTGCCGGGTGATTGCGGTTCTACCAGGACTATGGCGGTGTTTTCGGTAAACGTACTCATCTGTTTTCCCTGTGGGATGCGTGGAATTCCCGCATTCGGGCCAGCCGCATCCGGGCCGGTTTTTTGGTCTTCCAGGCGTGATAGGCATGGAACAGCCAGAACATCATGATCAACCCTGCCAGCGACAACAGCAGATAGTGTTCATATTTGCCGACATCGTCGAGAAACAGGGAAGCGCTTTTGCCAAAGAGGTAGCCCGCCAGTGAGAATATGCAGGCCCACGCAAATGCGCTGCCAAGATTGATGATCAGGAAGGTCCGCGAGGGAAGGCAGGTTATTCCCAGGATGATCGGCAGTATGATCCTGAGACCGTAGGTGAAGCGGGAAATGAAGGCTACAAATGCGCCGTACTTTTCGATCATGCGAATTGCTTCACGGAATCTGCGAGCGATAAAGTGGAAGCGCCGTAACAGTGATTTGCCCTGCCACCGGCCAAGATGAAAAAAGAACTGATCACCGAAAAAAGATCCGGCAAAAGCCGTCATAATCACGCCGACCGGATGCAGATAGCCCTGGAAGGCCAGGAAACCAGCCATGATCAGGATGGCCTCTCCTTCCAGAAAGGTGCCGACAAACAGCACCCAGTATCCATGAACCTCGAGGTAGTCTCTGAGAAGTTGCTGGAAGTGCACCATCTGCTCCCGTCAGCAGGGTAGGATAAAGATAAAGGTGGGCAGGCGTTTAGACCGCAATGCGCCCCGCGATCTCGGATCTCATCAGGTCAACCATCTCGTCGATACGGGCATGACTGTCGATAACCCTGGCTTCTTCCTCTATCTGCTTGAGCAGCGCTTCGGTTTTGACATCATCCAGCAGGATGCTGTTGCCACCGGCTTCACTCATGCGTTTTTCGATAAGAATACGACCTTCCCTGGAAAGATAGGCCATCGCTACTTCCTTGAGGTCGTCAACCAGTTCCGCCAGCTTTTCATCGTCCGGCACCAGGGGCGTGATAGTCTGCAGCGGGACTTCCGGGACGGGATACGAATGTTCTGGTGCGCCCGATGGCACCTTACGAGAACTCGCGGCTTCCCACAGCTTGCCGAGGTTGACCATCTGCAGCAGATCGTTGAGCATCAACTCTTCGACCGATTTCGTGGAGCGGACTTCAACTCTGGCGCCGGGCAAGGAGGCAACCTTGCGGGCTTCATCGGAGGATGTTTCGATGTTTCGAATGTGGTCATGATAAAACCCGATCGGCAGGCCTTGCTTATAAAACATCATCGCAGACCGTTCATCGGTGTAGAACCGAACGACACCATTCATGTCCTGGCTCTTGAGGCGGGCAAGCATGCTTTTCATATCGACCTGCCTGACCTCATCTCCGTGTAAAACCCTTTTGCCGAGAACCAGAGCATGGGCACACATGGCAAGATCAGCAGTCATGCGGTACACATTGATCTCACCGCCGGCGCTGACTATTTTATCAAATATAAGTTTTATCGCCTCAAAACCGGTCTTGTCACACCCGCCTTCGGTGCTGATTGCGCAGATCAGTTTCCCCTTCGCAAAAATACAGTAGGCTTCAAACCCTGCTGCCGTGTGGTTGAGGTAGCCGGTGAAGTGTCCTTTGGCAAGTTTTTCAAGTATATCGGGGAGGATAACCTTGTCTGCGGAAATTTGCTCATAGAGCGGGTTTGCTTTCGGCAAAAAATACATTGCCACTGCCTCCGATAGAGTGTTTTGTATGACGCTTGCGTAGTATCAAACAGGAAAGAGGCTGAATGCAGTGGTACGCCGATGATTACGTATCCTGTTTTACCAGGGCGAGGTGGATAACGTAAAGTATTTTAACGAACATGTCAAAAACTAAATTCGGAGGCTGACAGTGTTAAAATCCTAATATAAACAGCTTATTATACTTGACATAAAAGGGTCTGTTACAGTACTTTCAAGCAGTTTTATACATTCATCATTCAGAACAGGTTTCATTGCGAAATGAAAAGGATGCCGCATACGTGAGTTCAAAGAAAGATAAGCTCATAGAAGAAGCCCAGAAATTGGCGATCAAAGGGCCGGTTGACAAAGCAGTCAAGGCCTATGAGCAGCTGGTGGCAATGGAGCCTTCTGCCATGAATCATCGTCAGCGCCTGGCCGATCTCCTGTTAAAGGCCGGTCGCCCTGATGATGCCCGCGGTGAATTCGAGGCTATCGGTAAAAACTTTTCGACCAATGGATTCTATCTCAAGGCCATTGCGATTTACACGAAGCTTCAGGGGCTCTTTCCGGGCGATATCCCGATTGCCCTGACTTTGGCCGGTTTGAACGAAAAACATGGACTGACGGCAAATGCTCTGGCGGAGTACAAGCGAGTCTATGACTATTATGAAAAGGTCTCCGAAACGGAGGAGGCGCTCAAGATTCTGGAAAAGATGCAGAATGTTGACCCGCAGAATGTCAACATCCGGCTGAAACTGGCCGAGGCATATTTCAGGGCCGGCAAGACGGATCAGTCATATGCCGTTTTCGGTAAACTGGCAACACTGCTGCAGGAACGGGGAGATGCGGCCGCCTCTGCAAAGCTTAATACACGTATACAGGAGCTATTCCCCAAAAAATCAGAATTCATGCTGGAAATCCTGTCCGGGCAGGTAGCTGACGGCAATGCCTCCAGTGCCGTGACCGGGCTTCAGGCGCTGCTCAGAACCAACCCGAATGACAAACGTCTGTGGGAGCTGATAATAGAGGCATATAAACAGCTTCAACAGTCCCAGAGGGTCAAGGTTGCCTACCAGCATTATCTCAAGTTTTTCCCGGAAGAACGGTCTGCCAAGGCCGGTCTGGTGCTTTGCCTGGCCTCTGAAAGGGATCTTGCGGGGGCCTTGAACCTTCTTGACCGCTATGAGCTGGAACTCTTCGCCGGTGGTCTTCTTGATGAACTTGAACGCATCTATCGTCTTCTTGATGAGATCGACCCGATCAATCTTCGCGTACTTGAAGGCCTGAGCAGGGCGTATGCGGCACTCGGAAAATCTGAAGAGCTTGCAACGCTTGAAACCAAGCTCAAGTCTTTGCAGAACCTGTCTGGTGCGAAGACTCAAGCGATTTCTGCGCCAGAACCAGAACGGGAATCTTTTGTCGAACCGGATTATTTTGTCGGACAGGCCTCGGATGAGCCAGAATTTGGCGAAGTGTCCTTTGTTGATATCAATACGGGTATAGCTCTCGTTGACAAGCCGCAGGATCCTGATGCCGGGACCATCTCCGGTGGGTTCGAGAACAAGGAGGAAGAATTCGAAATTGAGGTTGATTTTGAAGACGAAGCCGACCTTGAGATTCCATTGGAGGATACAGTAACAGAGCCTGCTGGAGACGGCTGGCTTGAAACGGTCGGTAAAATGCTGGATACGCTTGCCACAAAAGGTGGAAAGGTCAAGTTTGCCAGCAGTGTTGAAGGGTCTGACGCTCAGTCGCATTACGACCTTGGCCTGGCCTTCATGGAAATGGGGCTCTATGACGAGTCTTTTACGGAGTTTCGCAAAGCAGCTGCCGATACCGGCAGACGGTTTGCCTGTTTCGTGTTTCAGGGAGTTTGCCTGCGAGAGAAGGGGGATCTGGCGAATGCGGAAAAAGTTCTGCGATCCCTTGTGAATCCGGGACTCAGTCTTGAAGATTTGTGTACAGTCAAGTATGAACTTGCCTTGATCTGTGAAGCGTGTGGTAAGAATGAAGAGTATATCGCGCTGCTTGCCGAAATTGATGCCTCAGATCGTAATTTTCGGGATGTTCACGCACGTCTGGCAACAAACAAAAATGATAAGGACTTCCTCGATTTTACCGATGACGATTTGAAGGGACTGGATTTCAAGTAGCGTCCTCTGTTATTCTGAGAGTGGTGTATTTAGCCCGGATGAATGCGGGTTTGCTGCTGACAGTTTAGAATTTGCATCACCGGAGGTTAATGCATGAAAAAAATGGTGTTTGTTCCGGTTGTCGTCTTTTTTCTGATTGCTATTTCGCTGGCTGTCCCGGTGCTGGCGGCGGAGCTCCTCGATGTCAAGCCCGTCGTGACCGGTTCAGGTGTTGTGATCGAGGTGACCGCGGACATTCCCATGACCTATACTTATTACAAGGTCCCGGGGCAGGCCCGCGCAGTAGTCGATATCGCTGATGCAGACCCGGATAAGGTTGAGCCCCTGATCGTTGTAAATAAAGGCGCGGTGGCCAGCATCGGTGTTGATAAGGCCATGATTGGCGAGATGACGGTAAGTCGCCTCGTTTTCAATCTTGTATCGGAAACCGAAATATTCGTAAAGCAGGCACCGGACCGTAAGACCCTGACCGTCTCATTTGGCGGAGGTAAATCTGTTGCAGCAGAACTTGCCACGCCCGCGGCTGCAACGGTTCCCGTTCAGGTTACTGCACCGCTAACCGCGCCTGAGTCTAAAATACCGGCTGCCAAGGAAGAGGATGACCCTCTCGGTCTTGATGAGCCGCAGTCTGCTGCAGCGGCACCTGTTAATGTTTCTGCGCCTGCTGCCGTAACTGCTTCTTCAAAGCCAGTTTCACAGGAAGAAGATCCTCTCGGTCTTGACGAGCCGCAGCCTGTAGTTGTGCGCCCCATGAAACTGGAGCCGATCGTACCGGTAACAGCGGTTCAGACGACTGTGCCATCTGTGGTGGTCGTCAAGGGGATTGTCATCGGGGCATCGTTTATCGACATCCAGACGAATGGACCGGTTGGGACCTTCAAACAACTTAAACTGTCCAAGCCTGAGAGACTGTCGATCGAGATTCCTGGTACGAGTTCCATGAAAGTCAACTCAGTACAGGTAAAGCGATTTGGCGTTGCCAAGGTTCGTATCGGAGCGACTCCCGGTTCTGTTCGTGTTGTGCTGGATACTACCCGGACCAAATTCCCCAAGCATGAGATCGTTACTGTAGAAAACGGAGTGCGGATCATCTTTAAATAAGGTTGTACAGCAGAATTCATTCGTCGTATGCCCGATAATTTGTATCGCTGTTGCTGATAGATTACTCGGGATTCTATAGATAGTGTTGATAACAAAAAAACAGCCCTTATCGGGCTGTTTTTTTGTGCATACAGTATTGTAGGAAAACGAAAAGCAGCTTATTTCTTGTTCTCCTCGAGGATGTAATTTAACAATATTACAACGTCTCGAATTTCTTGTTTATTCATGTCAGAATTGGGCTTGCGCAGCATTTTGATCCCATAGGCCTTGACGGCCTGCCTGTCGAAAATCTGTCCAGTTATCGGAGCCCTGCCGGTCTGGATAGCAACAACCGTTCGTTCCATAGTGTGACACTTGCTGCATTTCTTTGTCATCATTTCATATGTTGCATGATATTGAGGTGGGATGCTTGCGGCATCAAAATTCATGGCAGCACCGCGTCCCTTAACCTTGATACGAGCATCAGCGCTTGCCGAGACTACTAAGGTCATGAGTGCAGCCAATATGACGATTCTTTTCATAGCGACTCCTTGATACGTGTGTGCATTAAATAGATATCACAAGTGAAGATATGCCAGGTCGTGGTGAAAATTTATCATCTAAAAGCTGAATGTTGCGCCGAGTGTCCCGACCCGGTTTATGTCGTGATTAGCGACTTCATATTTGTATTCGCCTGACAGTTTGACGTTCTCAATCGGCGTGTAGCCAATGGTCATAATGTAACGGCGTTGATACACGTTGTGGAAAACGGACGTTGGGATGTCGACACCGGATTCTTCCTGAAGGTACTCGAAGCGACCAGCAGCGATCAGGTTTGTCAGCAGGGTGAACTCTCCTTCGATAGTGGCGGCCTTTGAAATAACCGTTGGCCAGAAGGTGAGCTGAGAGGTGGCCACGTTGTCATCGATACCCCAACCACCTAGCATGCGCAGGCGGAAGATCTTGTACTGCAGTTCCAGATCAAGTCCGGCGCGGCCATAGATGTTGCGGGGCCCACCGGCACTCGAAGCAATATCCATCCCGTTCTTGCCGTAATAGCCATATGTTCCGACGGTCAGGGTCAGGAAGTCGAGGATGCTTTCATCTTTTGCCAGATCAACATCGGGCTCGTTGGTGAGATAATCGGCCCCGCCGAACTTGTAGGAGGCATGGCCGTAGAATTCCTTGGTGTTCTGACCCTTACGGTTGACGATACCGGCCGCGGTGTAGAAGCGATTGGCCAGCACGGCGTTCAGTTCCAGGGCATCCTGTGGCTGGTCGATCCTGAACTGGGATTCCTTGCCAACAGTATAGCTGTAAGGAAGGTAGTTGTTGGTGACGGAGATCTTGTTGCTGGTCTTCCAGAGGCCCAGTTTGGGTTGCATGCGCCCGATCCTCAGGTTGAGGGGGGTGTTGAACATGTGCCGCCAGGAGAGAAGGAGCTCGTTCAGGTCGGTCTTGTTGTTTTCGGAGATTTTGCTGGTGTTGTAGGTGCCAACCGGAGGCTGTTCACTGTAAGCCACGTAGGTACCGAAGAAGCCGATCATTTCGCGGAAGTTGCCGCCGGCGTGCAATTTGAGCGAGCGGGCTGCAAAATCCAATTCATTGACCTGACTCGTGTCGTAGGCGTAGTTTACGGATCCGGTGAAGGATATGGGCAACTGCTCGGGAATGCCGGACAGCAGCAGACCCTCGGATTTCTGCTCCCCGCTTGCCGGAGAACTGGAAGTGGCGAGTGGTTCCGCAGCCGGGGCGGCGTCCGATGCCCCCATGGCTCCGGACTTTAGTTTACTGAGCTTGGCTGCATCTCCTTCACCCTGTATCTTCATGTCAGCGGCAGGCGCCTCATTCTTGGCTGGGGCGGGTGCCCCTTTTTTCTCGTCCTTCTTCGCCTTGCCGAAGTAGACATAGGAATTTTTCAGAAAGGCATCTCCATATTCGTTCAACTCTGGATAGATGGTGTGGCAGGTGGTGCATTCCACCTTGTAGGCCCTTGTGAAGGCCGGTATGGCGTAGCCTCTGTCTGCTGCCAGAAACTGGATTATGAACGTCACTAGAATTATCGCTATGCATTGATGCAATCTCATCGAAAGCCCTCCTGTTTGTATAGATGATTTCAAGAATACTAGGGTCGTGTTCCGCCGCCACCGCTCGGGTTGTCTCTGGTCCCTTGCAGGTATGCTATTGCCTTTGCCCTGGTGGCTGCGTCTATTGAAAAGACGGTACCGTCCTTGGCCAATACAAACATGGAAGTCTCATCCGCCAGGGCATTAATCCCAGCCTCGATCCCGTTGCCCATCACGCCATCCTGCATCCAGTCAATGGCATCGTAGATAAGTCGCTTGGTATAAAATCTGTTGTGTGCAAAAGCGCCGTAGTCATGTACCAGCAGGTTGAGGTTGAAGGCTGCTCCCATGGTGAGCGCCCCAGCTGGAATGTTACCTGCAACCGGGACAATCCCCGAGCCGAATCCACCCGTGAATTTGCGCCAGTTCTTTTCAGGACTGCTTGATGTGCCGAAGTAGGGGTAGCCATCCTGAAAGACGAAACCTCTGTTCTTGAGCGTTTTGGCCAGTACGGCCAGTGCGGCATTGAATCCTGTAGCCTCATCCTCGATAACGGTACCGTTCATTGCGCTGCTGTCCGGGTTTGAAGCCGGATCATGACACTTAATGCAGACCTTCGCCAACAGGTTGCCTGAACGGTCGGTCGGCAGGAAGGTATGACGCTTGTATTCGCCGTTCTGTCCGATGTGGCAGGTGACGCACGGACCATCGCTGCCGGTGCCGTTCTTGTTGACCACCCCGATCTGGTCATGCAGATAGAATGACTTGTTGGCGTATTTGGCCTGGCTGGTATAGAAATGAAAGCCGCTGGTTTTGAAGATGGTGGCGCCGGCGGTCAAATAGTGGGAGTTAATAAAACCGATGCTTGAGAAATTCATAAACGGTGCCGAGGTGCGTATAATCTCGCCGATTTCCCGGCCGACATGGCATGTGGCACACACGTTGGAAGTGGAAATGTCCGGATAGGTTTTTGGAATGTGTTGGCGAATCTTGTTGGTGACACCAGCAACTTTGGAGTTAGTCGAATAGTTGTAATAAGTCACCACCTGGTTGGCGAAGCGAGCCTTGTAGGAATAGACATTGCCGGCGCCGTCGTCATGGCAGGCGCGACAGCCCAATGTCTCCTTAGTCTTGTCGAGAGAGACCTTCGGATAGACGGTGCCGTAGATGTCCCACGGTGCAATGGGTCGGCTGCTGTCTGATATGTACCTTACAAAACCGGTGGTTGTGTGGCAGCGGACACAGTCATCTCCGAAGGAGTTGGACGGGGTGGCGCCGGGAGTGGTTGTTCCGCGAGTTTTGAAGTCATAGTTTGTCCACGGTTTGGCGTAAATATTCCCTTTGCCGCTGCGGGACCACTCGCGAAACTTTTGCATCTGGGAGGTGGTATCATGCGGATTGTGACAATTACGGCACTTGCCGACATTCTGTGAGCTGACATATGAAGCAGGATAACCTGGACGCCTTAGCCCAGAGTTTTCTGAATTTGCGGGGCTTGTGATGTTGTTAAAATGCCTGACCAATGTATTCGTTGTAATGCCATCAAAAACGGCAAAACTGTATCCGGCCAAGCTGGTGTGGCATTTGGCGCACTTGCCGTCCCGGTCGGGGTTCTTACTGACGTGGTTGGTTGCTCCTGGTGCTCCGGTCGGGGTTCCCGAATGGCAGCGGTTGCAACTGGTGGGGTGGCCCGCTTCCGGCTCATGGCAGTCGGCACAGCCGGCCTTGTTCTTGGTATTGTGGGCGGACAGTTTCCATTCATCGGTGACGAACTTGCCGGTCACCGGGGACTGGTAGGATGAGTGGCAATCGATGCAGGTCTGAGATTCTTCGAGCTTGGTTGAAGTGGGGGCGACTACGGTCTTCTCGCCACAACCCGACAGCAGCAGCGCCAGGCTACCAAGTGTGAACACATACCTAGAGAGCTTTAATTTCATTTCTTCTTACCTCTTGAATCCGAAGGGAATACGGGCTGACTTGAAATAGAAAAGGCGGTAAACCCGCCTTTTCCTGCTTATTTGAGCAGTCTGTAGATGTATATAAATGTGCCGCCTACCGACAGACCTGAAACAAGGCCCGCATAGCGGCTGACAGTTTGAGAAAACGCTACCCTGAGCGGGTATTTGTCTATATCGGAGGCCTCATCACTCATGACGGCGATGATGTCTTGCCAATCCTGGTCCCACTGGAAAACCTGCAGGTAGAGTTCGGCCCCTTTCCAGAGGAAGATGCAGAAGAAAACGATACCGAAGGCTATGAATCCTCTCGATATGGTTGCGTCTTTGATGGACTCGTAGATTTTTCTGATCAGCTCCAGGTTCATAACGCACAGGAATACCCAGATGGCATTCTCAATCATCTTGATGTTTCTGATTGTATTGGGGCTGGGGGTCGGGTTGACAATCAGAAAGGCACCTGAACCTGCCAGGATTACAACGGTAGTAAGATACACGTAGATCTTCTGGCCGGAGATTTCGAATGTTTTACAGAAAACATAGTATTCGAGGAAACCATGGGTGATCAGCATGACCGCCACCGTACCGATGATGTAGTGAAAGGCGGAAAGCTTGTAATAATGGACAAAGGGGTTGATGGAATAGGCCTGGCCGATGAAGATCAGGAAGAAGCCGATTGAGATACTCGTCCATACTCGGGCATTTCCCAGGCTGAAGTAAAAGCTGATGGCACCGGCAATTCCCCAGAATATTACCTGGATAAGATCGATTGGGTTTAGCTGGGTGAGGAGTTCACTGAGTTGTTGCATATACCCTCCAATAAAAACCTGTTTAGTAAGTTAAAATTATTTTGCGGTTCAGTTTAAAAGAAATAATTTCGGTAACGCGCGTATCCCGTTTATCAGGGGTAAGATTAGAATTCCGACTTTGCCGCACTGATGAGAGTGTTGAGCTTTTCCATCATCAGCTTGCTGTTGGTCCCGCTGATGAGCAGCTTTGAGGAACGCTCAACAGCGGCCAGAAGCTTTGCCGAGCCGACTGTATTAACCAGGCAGGCATTGCCTCCCTGATCAGAGATCTCTTTATCTACTATGCCGCGACCGGCCTTGCCGATGTATTCGGCGACAATGGACTTGAACTGCTCCTCCAGTTCAGCCAGTTTGATTGAAACGGATTTCTGATCCCGCTCTTCACGATCTTTGTTAATCTTTTCGTTATCCGAATGGTGGCGGGCAACACAGGCTTCCCAAATTTTCTGAATATTCGCAACTTCCAGGAGGTCCATGTTCATCAGTTCTTCCACTCCCTGAGTAGAGAACAGGTCGATCTTCGCACCGGGCATCGCGGCGACCTTCTGCGATTCCGTTGAAGATGTCTCGATATCGTGCGAACCATCGTGGAAGAAACCGAGCGGGTTTCCATCCTTGTAGAAGATCATGGCCGAGCGGTCTTCGGTGTAGATGCGCAGACAACCATTCATCTGGTCGTCCTTGACCTTCTCCAGCAGGGTCTTGATGTCGATCAGCTTGAGTTCCTGGGCTTTGTAGAGGATCTCGCCCTGGAGCAGTGCGTGGATGCACATGGTGAGGTCTTTGGAAAGCTTGTAGACGTTCATGGCGCCGCTGTTCGAGGTCACCATGAGTTCTGCCAGTTCGGAAAGGACTTCGAATCCGGTCTTGCGCCCGCCCTTCTGGTCTTCAAGGAGCGCGCTGACCAGTTTACCCGATTCGAATACCAGGATGGTTGTTGATGACTGGAAGACAAAGCTGGCGTAACCGGTAAACGCTCCGGAACTTAGCTTGGCCATGACCTCTGGCAGCTTTAGCTTGGTGGCCGCCAGGTTTTCAAAAAGGGGGTTGCCTTTGGGGAGAAGGAACATCTGTGCCTCCTGAATCGGATGGGTTTCGCGACAGTCTGATAAAACGTTATACCCTTTAAAACAAATCGTCGATGAAGTCAAAATAAATTATGCAGCAAATAGTACGGAATTGCTTGTAATCACAGCACTAAATAGGACGTCAGGTTTACGGCAAATAACGGCTTTATGAATAAATGCTTGTGATATCGCGTAGCTGTGACGCTGACAGGTCAACTAGCGGGCGTGAAATGAAAACCGCCGCCTTCATTAATAGTTAAAAAAGGCAGGAGGTTACGCCCATGAGCCGGTACCTGCTGCCTTTTAGCGAAACAATTATGTACAATCTTCATGCCATGTTGCGCATCTCAGTTCGTTTGGGCGTCAACCACGGCGATTGCCGCCATGTTGACGATATCATCCACGCTATCTCCGCGCTGCAGAACGTGAACAGGTTTTTCCATACCCATCAGGATGGGACCGATGGCTTCTGCTCCTCCCAGGTGGTGCAGCAGTTTGTAGCAGATGTTGCCGGAGTTCAAGTCCGGGAAGATCAGGATGTTGGCATTGGTTTTGAGTTTCGAGAAGGTGAAGCCTTCCAGGATTTCCGGCACTACTGCGGTGTCAGCCTGCATTTCACCTTCGACGATCAGATCAGGCGCCCGCTCCTTGACGATTTCCACGGCCCGCCGGACTTTTTTTGCCTGGGGGTGGTTGACCGAGCCGAAGTTGGAGAAGGAGAGCATGGCGACGCGTGGTTCGATGTCGAGCATGCGGACCTTTTCCGCAGCCAGGATGGCGGTTTCCGCCAACTCCTCGGCAGTCGGGTCGATGGTGACGGTCGTATCCGCCAGAAAATAGACATCCTTCTTAAAAACCATCATATAGAGACCGTGTACGCTGGACAGCCCCTTCTGCTTGCCGACTACTTCCAACGCCGGACGAATCGTTTCGGGGTAATGTGTGTCGATACCTCCCAACAGGGCATCGGCATCCTCCATGCGAACCATCATGGAGCCGAAATGAGTGCGCGATTTGCGACGCAGGATGCGCGACGATTCAGAAAGGGTCAACCCCTTGCGCTGCCGCAACTGGTAGAGTTCCTCTGCGTATTTGTCGGTCAGTTCCGAGTCGGTGGGGTCAATAATCGGAACATCCAGTTCTATATGAAGCTCGGCCATCTTCTGGACGATCTTTTTGCGATCACCGATCAGGATTGGCTTGGCGATCCCTTCCTCCACCAGTTCCTTGGCTGCCCGGAGTATCTTTTCGTTGTCACCTTCCGGGAAGACGATGGTCTTGGGATCGCTCTTGGCCTTGTTGATGATCATGCGCATGATCTCTTTCGACTTGCCCTGTAGCGTTTCAAGCTGCTCGATGTATTTGTCCATGTCGGCGATCGGCTGGCGGGCCACGCCGCTGTCCATGGCTGCCTGGGCGATGGCCGGGGCCACATGCAGCAATACGCGCGGGTCGAACGGTTTGGGGATGATGTAGTCGCGACCGAAGGCAAACTTGACATTGCCATAGGCCTTGCTGACGGAGTCGGGCACCTCTTCGCGGGCCAGTCTGGCCAGGGCGTGGACGGCGGCCAGCTTCATTTCTTCGTTGATGCAGCTGGCGCGACAGTCCAGCGCCCCACGGAAGATGAAGGGGAAACCGAGGATGTTGTTGACTTGGTTGGGATAGTCGGAGCGCCCGGTAGCAATGATGACATCCTTACGTACGGCATGGGCGGCTTCGGGGGATATCTCCGGATCTGGGTTGGCCATGGCAAAGATGACCGGATTGGGGGCCATGCTGGCAACCATCTCGGCAGTGAAAGCCCCCTTGACCGACAGACCAAAGAGGACGTCGGCTCCACAGGCGGCCTCTTCCAGGGTGCGGAAGGGTGTGTCGGCCGCAAAGAGTGCCTTGTAGGGGTTCATCCCCTCGACACGTCCCTTGTAGATGACCCCTTTTGTGTCGCACATGATCATATTGTTCGGTTTGACCCCCAGGGCGATGGCCAGTTTGGCGCAGGAATTGGCCGCGGCACCGGCACCGTTGACCACGATACGGATATCCTCGATTTTCTTGCCCACCAACTCCAGAGCATTGATCAGGGCGGCTGACGAGATGATGGCGGTGCCGTGCTGGTCGTCGTGGAAGACCGGGATCTTCATGGTCTTCTTGAGGGTCTCCTCGATGTAGAAACACTCGGGCGCCTTGATGTCCTCCAGGTTGATGCCGCCAAAGGTCGGCTCCAGAAGTTGGCAGGTGCGGATGATCTCTTCGGGATCCTCGGTATCCAATTCGATGTCGAAGACGTCGATATCAGCAAATCGTTTGAAGAGGATGCCCTTGCCCTCCATGACCGGCTTTCCGGCCAGGGCGCCCAGGTTGCCCAAACCCAGAACGGCAGTGCCGTTGGAGACGACGGCAATCAGGTTGCCTTTGGCAGTGTATTTGTAGGCGTCTTCCGGGTTTTCCTTGATCGCCAGGCAGGGCTCGGCCACGCCGGGGGAGTAAGCCAGCGACAGGTCTGCTGCCGTCTGGCAGGGCTTGGTGGATATAACTTCAATTTTACCTTTTCTGCCGGTTGAGTGATACTCAAGTGAGTCTTTGAACTTTGCCATTACGGTCTCCCCTGTTTAGTCAAGTTAAAAAATAAGTGTTTGTTTGTGGAATAATGTCTGATTCTTTTACTAAAAGTGAAAAACAATAGTCTTCTGACCACTGGTTTGTCAAGCAGTTAATCCTGTCCAGTATAAAATCATTCTATTTGTAGTTATGGCTTGCCACTTTTGTATCTACTGCTACAATCTGCAACCACTTCCCACAGAACGGAGATGCACATGGAGCGTATCTGGGCGCCTTGGCGGATGTCCTATGTCAGCAATAACACGGTTGATAAAAGCTGTATTTTCTGCCCGGACGCTACGGGAAGGAATGACCGACAACGCCTGATCCTGGCCAGAAGTGATCATTGTCTGATCATGCTCAACCGCTATCCCTATACCGGTGGTCACCTGATGGTCGCTCCGCTGCGGCATACGGCTGAGCTGGACGACCTGTCGGACGCCGAAATGCTGGATCTGATGCATGTGCTTCGCAGGGGGCGCGCATTGCTGCGGAAGGTAGCCAACCCCGACGGCTTCAATGTGGGCATCAACCTGGGCAGGGCGGCCGGGGCAGGGGTAGAGGAACATCTTCACATTCATATCGTACCGCGCTGGAACGGTGATTCCAATTTTATGACGGTTGTCGGGGATGTGCGGGTGATACCCGATGGATTGATGGCGGCCTATGACCGATTTTCAGCAGCACTTGCGGAAGGCGTCTGATGGAACAGAGCAAAATGGAGCGGCTGTTTATTGGCATCGATATCGGCGGTACCAACCTGCGCTGTGCCCTTGTGGATGGCCGCGGTGACATTGTGGATCGCCGTAGAACTGCCAGTCGTATCGAAGCGGGGCGGGATGCCTTCTGCGAGCGGATATTCTTTGAGATATCAGAACTTATGGACGTTGCCGCGCTACGCGGAAAGACGGTGAGCGCTGTCGGAATTGGGATTCCCGGTCTGATCGGCCGGGACGGGTTGATCCATTCGTCAGTCAATATGCAGCCGTTGGAAGGCTTCAACCCGGCTGTTTTTATAGAGCGGCAGACCGGCCTGCCGACAATCTGTGCCAATGATGCCAATGTCATTGCACTGGGGGAACAGCGTTTCGGCGCCGGTCGTGGTTATACCTCATGCATGGTGATCACTATCGGCACCGGCCTGGGGAGCGGCCTGATCCTCGATAACAGGATCTGGAGTGGAAGCGGTGGTTTCGCGGCCGAATTCGGTCATGTTACGGTTGACCCGCACGGGTTGCCATGCCCCTGCGGCAACCACGGCTGTCTCGAACAGTATGTTTCAGCAGGGGCGCTGGTGCGTATGGCACGTGAATACCTGCCGCCGGATGTGCTGGCAGATGTCGGTGACAGGCTGGATGCCGAGCTGGTAGCTGGTCTGGCACGAAATGGCGAGCCTGCTGCAGCGGCAGCATTCGACCAGCTCGGATACTGGTTGGGCACAGCTCTGGCATCCCTGAACAATACTCTCAACCTCGAAGCGGTTGTCATTGGCGGTGGCGTTGCATCCAGTTTTGACCTGCTGCGGCCGGCACTGGAGCTACAGGTCAGACAGCGCTGCTTTGTCCAGATTGCGAACCGACTGTCAATCCTCAAGGCAGAGCTGGGAGACGATGCCGGATTGCTGGGAGGTGCCGCCTTGGCTGCAGAATGGAATGAGGAGGGGACAGCGATCTTTTGACGCAGTAATATCTGTCAGTTAGCTGTATGATCGTTTGTTAATTATTTTGAGGTAGCATTTTTTTTAGCACATACATTAAAATGGTCAGCAATTGCACAGTGCCACTATTCTGCATGCTGGAAAATTGGCGGCATTGGCCTCATTAACACTTGTCTCCGAAGATCGGATTTAATAGATCTCTTCAGAGAAAAGGATACTATGACGTGGTAAAATGCATTCTGACTGTAGCTCTGCTTGTTCTGTTTGCCTGTCCCTCCACTTATGCAGTAATGGCTTCACCGGAGCCCATTGATGTCCAGCAGCCTGACGGAAGCTCTATCAGGGTACGGATACAAGGGGACGAACTCCAGAACTGGACTGAATCCGAAGAAACCGGACACACCATCCTCCGTAACACGACATCAGGGTACTGGGAATATTCCGAACGGGCCAAGGATGGCACACTCAGGCCCAACGGGATGCGTGTCCTTCCCAGCGGACGAAATGCACCTGCTGGTTTACCTCAAGGATTACGCCCCCCACGAAATAGAGACAATGAACGGCATATGCAGCACATGTTGAAGGAACAGTCGACGTCGCAGGTAGAAGCCTCATCATCGGCCTCTCAGGCTGTTGCGGTCACCGATGGAGTTGCTGCGGCTGCTATCTGGAATCCGACCCCGGTATCGGGTACCAAGAAGATGCTTGTTATTATGGTGAGTTTTGCTGACAGACCTTTTCAGACCAGCCCTGCAAGCTGGTACAGCAAGATTTTCGATGAGTCAGATAAATCTGTTACCAGGTTTTACAAGGATAACTCTTTCGGTCTGATGAGAGTTACGCCTGTCAGTCATTCACAAGCTGACAATCCTGCCGGTATTGTCTCGGTCACGCTCCCTACCAAGCACCCCAATACTGGGGGGGATTATACGTTCGCGTCGGACCAGGCCTGGGGCAACAGCGCCTTGGCGCTTGCATCAGCCTATGTTGATTTCAACAGCCTGGATACCAACGGTAACGGCAAGCTTGAAACTTCAGAGGTCGTGATCTACTTTGTCGTTGCCGGCTACGAGGCATCGGGAAGCTCGAAAACGCCTTCTGTCTGGGCCCATGCCTGGTCCACCTCAGGCACCGGTCTGACAGCCGGCAGCAAGAATATCCAGCGCTGGTCTCAGAACGGAGAACTCAACAACAGTAGTGTGCAACACCCAATGGGAGTCATCGCCCACGAACTCGGCCATCAGATGTGCGGTCTTCCCGATCTCTATGATATATCTCAGTTTAATGCCGGTTTGGGTAATTTTTCCATTATGGCTGGCGGCAGCTGGGGAAGGGATTATAATGAGTCATATGGTGGCACAACCCCGACCTCGCTTGATGCATGGTCTCGGGAATTTCTTGGGTGGCTGACCCCCGTCGTTCCCGATATGTCAAACCCAATCAGCCCCTTCAGCTTCGGTTATCAGCTTTCATCTACGTATAGCCCCTATAAATTGATACTTCCGTCGATCAGTACGAGTGAGTATTTTCTCATTGAAAATCGATGGCCCACCGGTTGGGACCTGGGATTGAGAGGCATGCCTTATTTTGGATCTGGCTGGAAGGGTGGGCTGCTGGTACTCCATATCGACAACAATGCCGGTTCATCCATAAATGACTACACAAACAATGTCGCCAATCGGCAAGGGGTTGTCCCGGTCCAGGCCAGTACGACTTCGTGCAATATGCTTGAGAGTGGGTCATCAGGCTCCTGCAGGGGAAATTCAAAGACGCTCTTCTATTCCGGGAATGACAGTAACAATTGGACATCCTCCAGTGTCCCCAACTCAAACTACTACAATGGAGCCCTGTCAAACATCTATCTGACTGCGATCTCTTTGCCAAACAGCACCATGACGGCAGAGTTCTCATCCGGGTCTCCCGTCACACCCGGCGCACCTAACCTGGGGCTTGCTATACGCGGTAATGGACAGGCCAGCGTGTCTTTTTCCACCCCTGCTTACGATGGCGGAAGCACCATTACCGGCTACGAAGTAACCTCTTCGCCAGGGGATAAAACCGTTTCCGGTACATTCAGCCCGCTCACCTTGGCTGGTCTTATCAACGGTACGGCCTATACCTTTACCGTTACTGCGGCCAACAGCATTGGCAGCGGGCCGCCGTCAGCGGCTTCCAACAGCATCACTCCGGCCACGGTGCCGGGTGCACCTGCGATTGGCACAGTTTCGGTTGGCAGTGGACAAGCGACGATCAGCTTTTCGGCCCCCGCGTCAGATGGCGGAAGCCTCATTACCAGCTACACTGTAAGCACAAACGGCGGACAGACCACATCCGTTACCATGAGTCCCGTTACGTTGACCGGCCTTGCCAACGGCACAACATATTCCTTCAGTGCACGGGCAACAAACAGTGCCGGTACGGGAGCGGCATCTGGCCTTTCTGCCAGCACCAAACCCGGTTCGCTACGCAATAGTGGGTCCAGCACTATCGGTTATCTGACCCTGCAAAGCGCCTATAATGCGAATACGCCCGAAATTCAGATCGTTGCCGAAACGCTGGTTGGTCCCTTCGTCAAGACCGACTCTGACACGGTAACCATCAAGGGGGGGTATGATGTAACATTCACAGATGGCAGCGGTTTGCCGTCTGTACTTGGTGCAGTTGTACTGAAAAATGGGACAACGAGGCTACAGAACGTGGTGATCAGACCTTAGGGCTTCGTTACCTATAAACAATAAGGCGTCCACCCGAATCGGGGGGACGCCTTATGTTTGCCGTATATGAGCGGTTGTTACATCTTATGGCATTTGCCGCATTCGTCTGCTACCGAGAAGGCGTCCTTGCCCTTGTTATGGCAGGCGCCGCAGGCCTTGCCCTTCTCCATCTCAGCCATGGTGGCCTTGGTGCCGCCGACGCGGTAGGGGAAGATTTTGGTGTGGCAATCTGTGCACTTGTAGCTCTGCAGATGGAATTCGTGGCTGAAGGTGGCTTCTCCGGCCGGTTTCGGGATCATGTAGTTGATGACGCCCGGTTTCAGAGTCGGATGGCACTTGGTGCAGTCGCCGGTTGTG
>JBBQXT010000031.1:0-24411 GCA_038209415.1 Geobacterales bacterium | reverse complement strand
AGAAATCCCCATCTGGATAGCAGCCAGCATCTGCCCCAGTTCATCGTGGATCTCACGGGCAACGGCCTTGCGTTCTTCTTCACGGATGTACTGCAGGTAAGCAGACAGATTGCGAAGCCGCATCTGCGAATCGCGCAGCGTTCCCTCCAGTTCTTTCCTGTTTTTAATTTCCTGGACCAGCATACTGTTTAACTGAAGTAACTCAGCAGCACGCTCCTTCACCTGTCCTAATTCAACCTCGTCCTTGGCGTTGCGGATCTGTGCCTCCAGCCGTTTGCGCTCGGTGATATCGATGACAACGGCCAGACATTCATCACCGGTGGTGGACGACATGGCCACGATCTTCACCGGGGTTGGCGACCGAAGCCCATTCGGGAGGACGACGACCTCGCAATGGGCCTTCATCTGCTGACCATTGAATACCTCAGTCAGCATCCCTTTGAAAAGCGGCCGGTCGTCGTCGGAGATAAACTGTGCGAGAGCGCGGTTGATCAGTTTGGAGCGCTGTTCCCCAAGCAGGCTGGCGCCAGTCAGGTTTACTCTCCGGACAGTTCCATTGCGGTCCAGGGTACAGTAGCCAACCGGAGCGAAATCGTAGAGCTCGGTGTAATTCTCCAGTACCGCCTCAACCTCGTTTCTGGTCTGGCACAGTTCCTGGTTTTGCAGTTCAAGCTCAATCTGATTGACTTGCAGCTCATGCAGAAGTCGCCGCATGGCATCTTCAGACAAGTCGGACAGCGACTTCTCCTGCACACCCTTCTGCACAAGCCCTTCAGCCTGGCGGCGCAGTTTGACCGCATCTACAGACAGGATATTTTTTTGTCCGTTCCCCATTAGTGACCCTTTAACTCCGCTATCAGTGAATAATTATTGTATCCGACTCTATCAGCAGCCACAAGTCCAGCAACTATGATCCATCTTCCGCCTGCGGTGAATGCGTGGCTGTCTGTATTTGCCATCAAAGAACTTAACGGTATTGCCTAAGTATTAATGAACCTGACCGTAATGGTTTGTCCTATGACTGTACGGATTATCTAATGATATCAGATCGATTGCCACGACAGCACTATGCACTGCAACCCGCCCATCTCATATCTAATGGATGCAGCTCTGATTGCAATTCCTGCTGCCATAGGACAAGACAAATTCCCATTCCTAATAACCTATTAAATAAACGGACATACTCCAATATGTAAGGCAACTCTGAACGTGTATTTTGAATTCCAACGGAATCAAATGTACTTAGCATTCCGTCCGGATATCCGGATAAAAACCAACGTGGGAGGAATTTTATGCTCTGGACAATCTGTGTGGTTCTCGTAATTTTGTGGCTCTTGGGTGTCGTTACTTCATACACCATGGGCGGTCTGATCCACATTCTGCTCGTAATTGCCATAGTAGTGGTGCTGGTTCGCATCATTCAAGGGCGGAGGGTCCTGTAGGCCGCGATGCACAGCCTCGATAAGATATCGATCTGATAGCGGCAAACTTTATCACAATCTGCTCAGTGGCGCTCACCTTTTCGAGATCGGCACGTACAAGTCCAACAGCACTATTTCAATCTATGATTCAATGTCATGAAGGAAGCTAAAGGAGGCAAAAATGATGAAGCTCTTTGCAGCACCTGGCCATTGCCGCTGAACCGATCAACGCTGTTAACCCGATGTCTTTAGTGAATTCAGAAGTAAAAATAAGAAAGGAGAAACAACATGAACAGATTTAAGAGTAACAGTAAATGTTTGACGTGGCTTTTCATGGCCTTCCTGATGACCGCACTTGTGGCCGGCTGCGGCAAAGGCGATGGCACCGGACACTGGAATAGTGCGACGACAGTGCTAGTATCAATTGCAGTAACGCCTGCAACGGCCACTATACCGGTTGGTGGCACCAAACAATTTACGGCGACTGCGAGATATAGCGACGGGACAGCCCGTGATGTATCATTAACCTCCACCTGGTCTGCAACGAATGTCGTTGCCGGCACTACCGTTGCTACAGTCGTGTTAAACTCCGGCATCGCTACCGGAGCAAATGCCGGCAATTCAAACATCAAAGCCACTTTCGGCGGCATGACCGGTTCAGCAACCTTGACTGTAAACACTTCAACATCGGTGAAGTTTGAGGTGCTACCTACAGCGGCTTCAACACCGGTTGGTGGCGCCCAACAATTCGCGGCGATTGAGACTTTTAGCGACGGGTCAACTCAAGACAGGACAGCTACCTCTGCTTGGACTTCAGGCACACCCAGCATTGCCACAGTCTCGAACACCGTACCGACCAAAGGCCGCGCTAATGGAATTGCCGTCGGCACATCGCTCATCACGGCCACTTTCGGCACCCTGCCGCCCGCCTCAGCAACCTTGACCGTGACCGCAGCCACATCGGTGAAGTTCGAGGTGATACCTTCTGCTGCCTCAGCACAGGTTGGTGGCACCCAACAATTTACGGCGAGACAGACATTTAGCGATGGTTCAACCCAGGACAGGACCGCGACCTCCACCTGGACTTCAGGCACACCCCTCGTTGCCACAGTCTCAAACTTCATTCCGACCAAAGGCCTTGCTACCGGAAATGCCGTCGGCACATCGCTCATCACGGCCACTTTCGGCACCCTGCCGTCCGCCTCAGGAACCTTGACCGTGACCGCAGCCCAAGTCCCACCCGCAGCCGCAAGCTGCAATGGACCAGGACCCGTGGACATTGGTGCGGCAACCAGCTTTGGTGTACTGGTTGGCCCGGCGGGCGGAGCTACGCTCACCGTTACCAATCCTACAACGGTCACCGGTGACACCGGCGCGGCATCGTACATTCCCGCCGTTGGTGTCAGCACGCTCGTTGGTACCAAATACACCGGGACCGCTCCACCGTATGTCGCAGCAAAGGCCGCCATGCTGAATGCCATAACCTGTGCCAGCGGTCGTCCATGTGACTTCAGCTACACTGGTGTTAAGGATTTTGGCGGTAGCTTGCTGCAACCAGGCGTACATTGCGTCTCAGGTGCGATGGCTGTCGGCACACCCCTGACCTTGAACAATCCAGGTGTCTACATCTTCCGCTCCACCGGTGCATTGACCTCAGCACCCAATATCACCGTGGCATATGGTGGCTCCGCGAACGCCGGCAATACCAGTATATTCTGGGTGCCAACAGGTTTAGTAACGATTGCCGCTGATAACGCATTTTTGGGCACCATCATGCCTGATTCAAGTGCAGCGATCACATTGGGCGCCAACACAACGTTGCTTGGAGGCCGTGTGCTGTCGAACAGCGATGTGACCCTGGATAAAAACGTAATTGCCATACCATAAGGCATGAATCATTCGACATAAAAGCAGGATAACGTAAAGGGGGGGCAGGCTATCCTGCCTGTCTCCCCACAAAGAGCCCAATTGGCAGCAACCAAAAAAGGATCAATCATGAAAATGAAAACTCTGTATTCCGCCGTTATGATGACGTCTGTGGGCGCTGTGCTTGCGACTAGCATGAATGTGTTTGCGTCAGAGACGGATGACAGGATCGAATCATCGGCCAAAAATTCGTACGTATTCAGGACCTACCTGACCGGCGACGATATCAAGATCAAGTCCAAAGACGGCGCTGTTACATTGACCGGGATCGTCTCAGAAGAATCCCATAAATCATTGGCCAATGAGACCGTGGCCGGTGTGCCGGGGGTCAAGAGCGTGGACAATAGGCTGGAACTCAAGGGTGCTCCCCCCACCGCAAACTCGGATGCCTGGCTTACTACGAAAGTGAAAACCTCACTCCTGTTCCATCGCAGTGTGAACTCCTTCAAGACTGAAGTTGATGTCAAAGACGGCATTGCGACTCTGTGGGGCGTAGCCTCCAGCCAGGCGCAAAAAGAACTGGTAACCGAATATGCCCGAGATGTTGAGGGGATCAAGGATGTTAAAAACAAGATGACTGTGTCAACGCCAACGACTTCGACCAAGACAACTGTGGGCGAAGATATCGATGACGCTTCCATCACCGCCCAGGTCAAGATGACACTGCTGTCCCATCGCTCGACCAGCGCCCTCAAGACCAAGGTCGAAACGAACAAGGGTGTCGTTACGCTGTACGGCAAGGCCAAGAACACAGCCGAAAAGGCTCTGGCCTCCAAGCTCGCCAATGACATAAACGGAGTGAATAGCGTAACCAACCGCATGACCATCGAATAGGCCAGAGACCATACCGACGGTTTAAACCGTCGGATCAGATCATAAATCACTAAAGGAGGTTTCAAATGAAGACGATATTTAAAAAGATTCCTGTTTCACAAATAGTTGCGGCGGGGCTATTGGCCGCTGTGTTTCTTCAGCCCGTATCCGCCCTTGCCGAGGTACGAGCAGGGAGCGTTGAATTGACTCCGTTCGTGGGTTACAACTTATTCCAACGATCACAGAATCTGAGAGACAGTCTTATATATGGCGGCCGACTGGGCTACAATTTTACAAATCATTTCGGTCTGGAAGGTTCCGTGGCATTCATCAACAGCCATGTTGATAACAAAAATATTACCGGCACCAAGGAAGGACGCTACAGTGCTTCCATGGATAAAGTGGACCTGGGCTTTTACGGTCTCGATGCGGTCTATCATTTTCTGCCTGAAGAGAAGTTCACCCCCTTCATCTTTGCCGGTTTTGGCGGCGTCCACTCTCATCCCAGAATATCCAATAAGGACATGTCAGTTATTGATTTTGGCATAGGAGCGAAATACCAGGTGGCGGAACATGTCGCTCTGAGATTCGACCTCAGGGACAATATGGTCAGTGAACTTTTCCAGGAAATCAGACACAATGTTAATGGTACCGCCGGGATCGTCATTGCATTCGGTGGTACACCCTACGCAGCCCCGGCCGTTGAGGCCCCCGTATGTCCCGCATGTCCGACGTGTGTGGCTTGTCCTCCTCCGGTTGTGTTGAAAGACACCACCGCGCCCTATGTGACTCTCACAACCCCTTATAATGATGCCGAGGGTGTACCTGTACATAGACAGATATACGTTTCCTTCAGTAAGGCGATGGACACGGCCACGATCAACACAAACACCTTTACTCTGTATCAGGGGACTACGCCTGTTCCGGGCAAAGTGTCTGCACCCAGCAACGCGCCGGCCAGCTTTACGCAAGTAAGCGACCTCAAACCAAACACGAACTATACCGGCAGGATTACAACCGGTGCCACGGACCTGGCGGGCAATCCGCTGAAAAAAGACTACGTCTGGAACTTCAAAACAGCTCCGACACCTGAACCGGTAGTTATTACGAAAACCGAAACCAAGGTTAAAACCAAAACAGTCGTCGTTAACAAGTTCGTTATGCTCACGGGTGCGCATTTCGCATTCGACAGTGCGGTCATTACCCCGGCAGGCAAGGAACTGATTAAACAGAATATCAAGATCATGAAAGAAAACCCCGATGTCAAAGTCCAGATTCAGGGTCATACCTCCGCATCCGGTTCCGCGAAATACAACCAGGCCCTGAGCGAACGCAGAGCAAACAGTGTCAGGGACTTCGTGGTTAAAGAAGGCGGCATTGCTCCGGAGAGAGTTGAAGCAATCGGCTACGGCAAAACAAGACCGGCAGTAAAAGAAACAAATCCCAGGAACCTTAGATCAAAGGCTGCGCTGGCTAACATGAGAGTAGTTTTTGAAATCATGGAAGAGAAATAAGCACGCAGGCAGGCAAAGGGACTGGAAGGCGTTTTGAACGCGTCCGTCCCCTTGCCTCTCTTTTGAAATCAGCCAAAGAAAAAAATCACGGAGATCACCATGAAAGATAGTATCAAGGACCAGACAGAAGGCACGTTTCATGAGGTGAAGGGCAAGATTAAGGAGGTCGCCGGGAAACTCGGCAACAACCCGGATCTGGAAGCCGAAGGCACCGTCGAAAAGATCGCCGGCAAGGTTCAGGGAAAGATCGGTCAGGTCGAGAAGGTACTGGGCAAGTAGTTATTGCTGTTGTGCACAAAATAGCAGGCACAAAAGGAGAGCACCATGAAAGTCAGAACCCGACTGGCATCTATCATCGCAACTATGCTGCTCGCAGCGATTACAGGTTTGAGCGGTTGCGCAACGACCGGCATGCAACGCTCGGAAAAAACCGGCACTACGATGAAGGCCGTTGAATCAGATATCAGACAGGCAACCGCACAGGTGGATGTCACATCGGCGTCGCTGGATGAACTCACCAGGCCGGGCCAGTCCGATGTGAAAAAGGCCTTCGAGAAATACTCCGCCAACGTCGAAAAGATGGATGACCTGGGGAAACGCTTGTTCGAACATGCCGACAAGATGAGCGCTCAGGGCAAGGAGTACTTCGAGGAGTGGCGGAAGCAGGGCAATACGTACACAAACCCCGAGATCCAGTCGCTCAGTGAACAACGTCGCTCCGATTTGAGTGCCGTATATGTCAAAATATCCGAGGCAAGTGTTGGAGTGAAGGGTACGTATAAGGCATACATATCCGACAACAGAGAAATCAAGACTTACCTCTCCAATGACCTCACGCCCAAGGGCATCGAGTCCATTACTCCGACAGCCCAGAAATCGGTACGGGACGGCGATTACCTGAAGGAAGCTGTTAAACCTGTGTTGACCGCTATCGACAACGCTAAGGCAGAGCTGGTTCGTGGCGGGGCAAAATAGCGGATCAAAAGAACAGGTTACATTAATAACTATATCCAGCGAGGTGGGTAAATTGGACAAACGAAAAGCGTACGAAGAAAAGTTGGCAGCGCAGTTGGAAGAATGGAGCGCGCAGCTTGCTCTGTTCAAGGCCAAGGCAAATAAAGCCTCGGCTGAGGCGAAGATCGAATACTTCGCAATCACCGAAGCTCTCCAACACAAGCACGATAAGGCCTGGACCAGGTTGCAGGAGATGAAGTCCGCCAGCGATGAGGCGTGGGAAGACCTCAAAACAGGGGCAGAAAATGCCTGGACCGAGGTCAAGAGCGCCTTCCACGGTGCAGCCTCAAAGTTCAAATAAATCCAGTTTGCGGACAAGACCGTACTGTCGCGACTTCTGGTTTTCCAGCAGTCTTGAACACCAGAAGTCGCGACAAAGACCTCACCTTGGCCGCAAAATGCAGCAAAGGCTCAACAGAGCCTCCTTCTTGTGATAGGGGGGGATCTCCAACCCCCCCATTTTTTGAAGCCATGCAATCAAAGAGATTGACAGGAAAAATAACGTATCGAACAGCATGTCCCATAATTAACAACCGGCAAGGGAGCAGCCCAGGGGGACAAGTTGCTTTTTAGATCTACGTGACATAAAGCGGCCTGTTTCCCTTTCCCCGTCCTGACCATCTTTCCCCGTAGTCCCTTTGTCTCTTGTATATTTCTTCTTTTGTTTTTAACGAGGCACAAGGTAAAACGCGCCTATATATGATGCGTAACGGTTTGGCCATTGAACTTTTTCTCACTAAAGATGATAGAAGATAAAAGTCTCAAATGCTGAAAAGAGGATACAAAAAATGAAAAATTTACTTTTGGGAACCATTCTTTTGACGTTGGCCATTGTCGTTCCTGTTCCATCAATGGCGGGAGTGGATGTAAGTATAGGGATTTCTCTGCCGCCACTCGTCGTATTTTCGGCAGCGCCGGAAGTGATCGTGATGCCTGAAACCAGAGGAGTGTATGTTGTCCCCGATATCGATGAAGACATGTTTTTCTGGAATGGCTGGTGGTGGCGTCCATGGGAAGGTCGCTGGTATCGGTCGCATTACTATAACCGCGGCTGGATTTATTACGACTACACCCCAAGTTTTTATTACGATGTAGATCCGGGCTGGAGAGACTACTACAGAGACCGTTACTGGTATGGGCACCGCTGGGATTATCAACGGGTTCCCAACCGACAACTTCAACAGAACTGGAAGCGTTGGGATAACAATCGCCGTTGGGAACGGCAAGGAACCTGGGGTGTCCAGAACTATAGACCTCAACCGCAAAGGCAAAAACAGGAAATAAGAAAACAGAGACAAGAGCAGTATCAGCAGCGTCCTGAGGTACAGCGACATCAGCAAGAGAGGCAGCAGCAACAAGAAAGGCGACAGCAACCAGAAAGGCAGCAGCAACAAGAAAGACGACAGCAGCCAGAAAGGCAGCAGCAACAAGAAAGGCGACAGCAACCAGAAAGGCAGCAGCAGCCCGAGAGGCAGCAGCAACAAGAAAGGCGACAGCAACCAGAAAGGCAGCAGCAGCCACAACAGGAGCGTTCTCAAACTCGGGACCAGCAGCAGGGGGAATCACAACACGAGCAGTCTCAAGGAAGACAGGAAGGAGGTAATTCAGACCATAGAAGGTAGGAAGACAAGATATGTGAAAACATCCCTATCCATAGTATCTGTCGGGTAGGACAATAAAGCCATAAACGTCAAACATGCAGAATTCGTAACAATGTACCAAATCAACCTAAAGGGAGAAACTACCATGAAAAAGCTCATCGCTATTGCCTGTCTCGTATCAACCGTAACTTTGACCTCAGGGATTGCCATGGCCGACAGCATCAAGGGCAGACTCGGCGTAACCGGAAAAATCGGTCTCATTGTACCGGCCGACAACAATCCTGATTTTCGCGATAACAAAACTGACGTTGGCTTTGTCGGCGGCGGCGGTTTTCTCTACGGCATCGATGATCACTTTGCCGCTGAACTGGATATTACCCGCGCCGAATACGGCTCCGACCGCGGTGATTTCGGCGTTACCAACGTCTCCCTCGGCGCTCAGTATCGTTTCGCACTTTCCACCCCCCAGTTGGTTCCCTATCTGGGAGCCGGCCTGGACATCCTTGTCAGTGACTATGATCCCAAAGACGGCGTAAAAAGTGACGTGGACACCACGGTTGGCGTACATGCCAGCGCCGGCGTCGATTATTTCCTGATGAAACAGCTGGCCCTGACCGGCGAAGCGAAGTTGCTGATAGCCCCCGACACCAGCATTACCCACAATGGCAACCACACAGGTGATTTCGATCCGACCAGCTTTTCCACTACCGTCGGTGTGCGTTATTTCTTCAACTAGGCGGAGGGCACTGCAGCCTGGATTACATGACACGCGCATCAATTGATCCAAAAGGAATCAACTATGAGAAAGCTATCGCTTATCCATACAACCACAACCGCCGCCCTGATCGTTTTTTTCAGCGCTACCATGTCAATGGCCAGTTTTCCGAAGCCGCCAGGACTGCCAGGACTGCCTGGTCCGCCAGGTCTGCCCGGCTTGCCGGGGCCGCCAAGTGTGAATGTCCAGGTCAATGGTTACCTGCCGGCCCCTCCCGGTGTTCAGATCTATTATCAAGACAGCCGTCCATACTACCGTGAAAGCGGTCGTCGGGTCTACATGGAGAGGGACCGGCACTACAAAAAGAGGCACAAGCACGGGCATGAGGACGAGGGCGAGCATGAGCATAGAGATCATGAGGACCATGGCCGGCACCACGGGCACGACGACTGATCGTAAAATATGCGGCACTGAGAGAGGTCTGCGCAAGTTCCATCCACCGGTTTGCGGCGTTAATATCCGCCTTTGAGAAGGCAAGGGGGGACAGGTTACTTTTTTACCTACAAAAAAAACCTGTTTCCCTTTTCTTGTTCAGTCTTTTTTCTCCATTAACCCCTCGTCTCTTGAAATGTCATTCTTTTCGATTCCCCGCGAGGTCATATGTCAGACTTTTTTTCTGCCTCCTCCATTCGCTACTTCAAATCTCATTATCAACATCAGAGTTTTGTGGAACCATTCTGTCCGCATCATCCTCTATTTCAAAGCGACAGTTTAGTGCAACAAAACTGTGAATATTCCAAGCTCATTGCCACAAGCAGACAGGGGCTTGTTTTACTCCATCAGCAATGGTATGCTCCTGACAAAATCCTTCCATGATTGTCACTATCGACACTTCTGCAAGCTGCCTCTCATGGGAAGGACAACAACAGAAAAAGGAGACAAACAATGAAAAAAGGTATCATACTGGCAACACTGGTGCTGTCCACAGCTCTGCTGGCATCGGCAGCTTCCGCGGCAGGAACCGCTGCTGAAGTGATTTTCAAGGCAAAGTGCGCTTCCTGTCACCCGGACGGCGGCAACATCATTAACCCCAAGGAGACGTTAAAAAGCCTTAAAGACCCCAAGATGATCACCAAAAAAATCCGCAAGGGTGGCGGCGGCATGCCTGCCTTTGATTCCAAGGCCATCTCCGACTCCGACGCAAAACTGCTGGCCGACTACATCATCAAGACCTTCAAGAAGTAACCCTCTTTACCGGGGGGATATGCCGTATATCCCCCCGGTTTACCCACTCCATGGAACAAATACTCTTCAAACATAACCGACACGATCATGTGACCACCTTCAGCGAATACTACAGCGAAGGGGGTTACGATGCCTTGCGCAGGGCACTTCGCGACATGTCACCCGACGAGGTACAGCAGGCGGTCATCGACTCCGGCCTGCGTGGTCGCGGTGGTGCCGGATTCCCGACGGGAAAGAAGTGGTCCTTCGTTCCCCGCAACCTGCCCGGCCCGCGCTACTTGATCTGTAATTGCGATGAAATGGAACCAGGCACCTACAAGGATCGCATCCTGCTGGAAAAAAACCCGCACCTGCTCATCGAAGGCATGGCGCTGGCCTGTTATGCCCTGGGCGCGGAGCACGCCTTTGTCTTTATTCGGCGCGGCTACGAGCAGGCCGCCGAAAATCTGCGTCAAGGGATTGCCAAGGCCCTGCGAGCCGGCCTGCTGGGTGACAAGATCCTCAATTCGAGCTTCTGTCTGAAGCTGGAGCTGCATCAGTCGGCCGGTCGTTACATCTGCGGTGAAGAGACCGCCCTGATGAACGCTCTGGAAGGTATTCGGGCCAATCCCCGCGCCAAGCCCCCCTTCCCGGCCGTCAAGGGCCTGTGGGGGCAACCGACCGTGGTCAACAATGTGGAAACCCTGGCCAATATCCCGGCCATCATTTCAGGTGGCGCCGCCTGGTGGAAGGGTCTGGCGGCTACACCCGAGGCGGCCGGCACCAAGCTGTTCTGCATCAGCGGGCATGTCAACCGAACGGACTGTTTCGAACTGCCCCTGGGTACAACCCTGGGAGCGATCATTGACGGGCCCTGCGCTGGAATGCGTCCGGGCAGCACATTCAAGGCCTGTATTCCGGGCGGAGCCTCGACCCCCTACTTCACGGGAGAGCACTGGGATGTAGCGATGGATTTCGATCCTGTGGCCAAAGCCGGATCGCGGCTCGGCACCGGCGGGATCGTGGTTTTTGACCAGACGACCTGCATGGTTGCAGTAACCCTAAACCTGATCCGTTTTTTTGCCCGCGAATCCTGCGGCTGGTGCACACCCTGCCGCGAGGGTCTGCCCTTTGTGCAGCACATCCTGGAGCGCATCGAGGATGGGCTGGGCCACGCTGGCGACATCGACATCCTGCATGAACACGTCAACCTCCTGAATTACGCCTTCTGCGCCCTGGCACCCGGCGCCATGGGACCGGTGGATGGCCTCTTGCGGCATTTTAAGGATGAATTAAAAGAGCATATCATTGCAAAACGCTGCCCGTTTCGTTGAGACAGGTGGACATCATTTCGCAGCAGACGATTGAACCGGAGAAACCCGTATGCAACACTGCCCCTACTGCAAAGAAGAGATACAAGACGCAGCCATTAAGTGCAAACACTGTGGTTCGAACCTGACACAGCAGCTCCCGGCGCAGCCCGCCGCTCAGCAGTCCGAGGACTTCGGAGCCGCGCTCGGCACGGTCTTCAACCTCTGGAAGAACAACCTCTCCGATCTTATCGTTATTACGCTGGTATTTATACTGGTTTGCTGGATTCCAATTGCCAATATCGGCTTTATTGCCGGCTACACCCGCTCGCTTATCAAGGTTTCCAGGGGGCGTGGCCGCGCACAGGTTGGTGATCTTTTCAACGCCTGGGACTGCTTTGGCAACCTGTTCGTGTATTTGCTGCTGTATGTGATTGCCGCCGTCATCCTGCATTTTGTGCCGGTTATCGGCTCTCTGGCTTCGATCATTCTGGGTTTTCTTGTGATACCGGGTATGTATGTCATCATTGACAAAAACCTGGGCTTTATCGATGCCGGCAAATGGGGAGTGGAATCAATCCAAGCCGATTTTCTTAACTGGTTTCTGGCCTACCTGGTAGGTCATGTCATTATCTTTGCAGGCTTTATCCTGCTGTTCATTGGAGTTATCCTTAGCGCACCGCTCGGGTCGCTGCTTGTCATTCAGCAATACGAAAGGGTCAAACCGTCCTGACACGCCCATGCCAAAACTGATCATCGACAACATAGCGGTAGAAGTGCCAGAGGGCACCAATGTACTGGAGGCGGCCCGCAGCGTCGGCATAACCATTCCGCACTTCTGCTGGCACCCTGCCCTGGGCAAGGCCGGCGCCTGCCGGGTCTGTGCCGTCAAGCTGCTGGACGGTCCAGTCAAGGGTCTGCAGATGTCCTGCATGCTGCCTGCCCAAGACGGCATGGTCGTTTCCACATCGGACGAGGAAGCCGTTGCCATGCGACGGAGTGTGATTGAGTGGCTGATGATCAACCATCCCCACGACTGCCCGGTCTGCGACGAGGGGGGTGAATGCCAGTTGCAGGACTTCACCATCGCCGGCGGCCACGGCATCCGCCGCTACGATGGACGAAAACGCACCTACGTCAACCAGTACCTGGGCGATCAGATCGAACACGAGATGAACCGTTGTATCCAGTGCTACCGCTGTGTACGCTTCTACCAGGAATATGCCGGGGGCACCGACTTCGGCGTCACCGGCCGGGCCGGAGTGGTCTATTTCGGCCGCCAGCAGGACGGCCCACTGGAATCTCCCTTCTCCGGCAATCTGGTGGACATCTGCCCCACCGGCGTCTTTACCGACAAGACCGCCCGCTTCCGGGCCCGCTACTGGGATTACGACATGGCTCCCTCTGTCTGCCCGGGCTGCTCGCTGGGCTGCAACACGGTTCCCATGGCCCGCTACCGCGAACTGCTCAAGGTCACCGCCCGCAGAAACGATGCCGTCAACGGCTGGTTCATCTGCGACCGGGGCCGCTTTTCCAACACCGTGGTCAACGCCCCGGACCGGCCGCGCCAGGCGCTGGTGGACGGCCGCTCGGTAACCATGGAACAGGCGTTGGACACACTGGTTGATCGGCTGAGTGGGTTCCTGGAGCTACATGGCCCCGAATCCCTGGCCATCGTCGGTTCGCCGCGCATGTCCCTGGAGGGCAACATCATGGCGGCTCGTTTGCGTGATTGTCTGGCTGCCGGTGCCGTCTGTTATTTCTCCGATGAACTCCAGGCCGCGCAAACCACGGAGGCGGTTTCACTGCTGACCGGAGAGAATTCCGCTTCCCAGGACGATGTGCGCTGCGCCGACCTGGTAATTGTGCTGGAGTGCGACCTGCTGGACGAAGCGCCGATGATGGCGCTGGCCGTGCGCCAGGCTTGGCGCAACGGGGCAAAAGTGTATATGATTATTCTCGCTCTCCATCAGGGAGAGGTCTGCCCTGAGCAGAGTCGAAGGGGCCGGGGTGAGGGGCCTCTACCATTCAAATTCACCTGCGTCGCATCCCTGGCTGACGTACCGCTGGCTGAAGCCAAGAATCCAGTGGTCATCTGCGGCACCCTTCACAAGGGGGTGGAAGCGATGGAGGAGATGGAGGAGATTCACCCTGTCTTGGCTCCCCTCTTTGCCAAAGGGGGACTTCAAACCACTGCCCAGTCGAAGGTAAAGCTGGTCTTCATCATGGATAGCCCCAACGACTTCGGTTGTGCGCTTCTGGCCGGTGAACACGGCGCCCTGCCCTTTTCCCAGGTCATCGCCGACAAACGGGTCAAGGGGATCATTTCATTTGAAGCCGACCTTCCCGATGAGCTTCTGGATGGTATTAGAGTGCTAGGCGCCGCCGACTGGCGGCCAACCGGACTGCTGGCTCGAGCCGAGGTGGTTCTGCCGTCGTGTGCCTGGGTGGAACAGGAGGGCGTCTTCGTCAACAACGAAGGGCGCGCCCAGCGTTTCAAACAGGTCATGCAGCCGGGTCTGCCGATCAATGGGCTCACAGCGGAGCTGCACCCCCCGCGAGCACATCGTCATGATACACCGGGCGGAGATGTGCTCCCCGCATGGCGGATCATTTCGGGGCTGTTAGAGCGCTTGGGCGAAAGCCCGGTGGAAAACCCGCTGACAGGGCGATGGGAAGTGTTACAGGGGCTGGATGCGGAGGGGGAAGGAAAATTCAACTATATGGACGTAATCAAACAGTCACAGCAATCAAGCGAGGAACAATGAAAACAGCTATCCTGATAATGGCCCACGGCAGCCGCATCGCCGAGGCCAATGACGCCGGCCGCGAGGTAGCCAAGATGGTGCAGGAGATGACCGGCTTCGAGATCGTCGAAGTCTCGTTTCGCGAACTGCACGAACCGAATATCCAGTCGGGCATCGATGCCTGCGTGGCCCGCGGGGCCGGGCGCATCCTGATGATGCCCTATTTCCTCTTCATGGGCGCCCATGTCCTGCATGACCTGCCCGGGGAGATTCAGGAAGCGCGGAAGCGTCACCCAGGTCTGGTCATGGAGATGGGTGGCCATCTGGGGGCACACCATAAACTGGCCGAGATCGAGACCGAGCGCATCGGTGAGGCGCTGGAAAGGCTGGGGTGGCGCTGATGGAATCCTTGAGAATGAAACCTGAAGAGATAGAAGTAGAGTCGTTCCGCATCATCGATAGCGAGGCGGGAGAGCATGGCTGGGGTGATCCGGAATGGCAGGTTGTACGACGTGCCATCCACACCAGCGCCGATTTCGAATATATCCAGTCAATGGTCATGTCCGAGGGTGTCATCGCCAAGGCTGTTGAAGCCATACGCGGCGGAGCCGGTATCGTCACCGACACGAACATGGTCCTGTCCGGCATCAGCAGGGAGCGGCTGCTCGCTTTCGGCTGTGAGGTCACCTGCCACGTGGCTGACTCCGATGTAGGCGCCCTGGCAAAGCGCGAGGGGGTGACCCGCTCGGTCTTGGCCATGCGCAAATCATTGCGCAACCCCAACAACCGCATCTTCGTCATCGGCAACGCCCCGACCGCCCTGTTCGAACTGCTGCGCCTGATTGAGGAGGGTAGCGCAGCGCCGTCCCTGATCATCGGCCTGCCGGTCGGGTTTGTGGGCGCCGAGGAGAGCAAGAAGGCCCTTGCCACAAAGGATCACGGTATTCCCTTCATAACCAACATCGGGCGCAAGGGCGGTTCGAATGTTGCCGCGGCTGTAGTGAATGCACTGTCGATATTGGCTGCGGCACCCAAGTGAAACAGGATTCTGGCCATAGCAGCGACCCGCAACTCGAAAGCGGCCCTGCGACCCCGCTCAGGTCGGGCTATACCACCGGTGCCTGTGCTGCCGCCGCCGCCAAGGGTGCCGCACTGATGATGACGCATCAGGTATCGGTACGCGAGGTTACTCTGACGCTGCCCGCCGGAGTTGCCGCCACCTTCGAGCTGCACGGCCAGACCTTCTGCCCGGACACCGCAGCATGTTTTGTTGTCAAGGATGCCGGGGATGATCCGGATGTGACCAACGGCGTCGAGGTACATGCAACCATCAGGCGAAATCCATCTCAGCCCTCCTTTTCCAAAGAGGGGAGTCCAATAATTATTGAAGGCGGCGCCGGCATCGGCCGTGTCACCAAGCCGGGTCTGGCCGTACCGCCCGGCGAATGGGCCATCAATCCGGTGCCGCGCCGGATGATTGAAGAGGCGGTGGCCACTGCCGTATTTCCCACCCCGGCCGCCCGGACACGAACCACGGACACGTTTCACGTCACCATCTCGATCCCCGACGGCGAAGAACGGGCGAAAAAAACCCTCAACTCCCGTCTCGGCATTATCGGCGGCCTCTCCATCCTCGGCACAACCGGTATCGTCCGCCCAATTTCGGCCAAGGCCTGGACTGACACCATCGACGCAGCGCTTGACGTCGCCAGGGCCTGTGGATGCGAGACCGTAGTGCTCTCGACCGGTCGCACCAGCGAGATGGCCGCACAGAAACACTGCAACGGTCAACGGTCACCGGTCAACGTAAAAAGTCTTTTCCCGGGACCTCCAACCTCGAACCTGGAACCGCTGCCCGAGGAAGCGTTTGTGATGATGGGTGACCACATCGCCTATGCACTGCACGCCTGCCAGGTCCGGGGTTTCCCGAAACCTGTGATTGCCTGTCAGTTCGCCAAACTGCTCAAGATCGCCTGCGGACATGAAAACACCCACGCAGCCGCTTCGGAACTGGACCTGGCACAGCTTCTAAGATGGGCGCAGCAACAAGGCCTGCCGCAAGCGGTGCTTGCTGCCATCTCCAGCGCCAATACCGCCCGGGAGATCGCTATCGCCTGCAGTTTCGACCAAGATCTGCTGAGTCTGCTTTTTCAGCATGCCCGTTCTGCCACAGGTCAGCATGTCCAGGATATCCATCCGCATTTTCTTGTGGCGGACTACAGCGGCAATTGCAGTTTTTACAGCAGCTAGAGCGGCCCTGACTGCAATTTTTTCTACCCATCGCCCAAAATTATGCTAATATTTCGGATTGTTTAGCTGGACATTTCAGGAGGATCGTCATGCCACAATTTTTCGAGGGAAAACTAGAGGCCAAGGGTCTCAAGTTCGGCATTGTTGTCAGCCGTTTCAACAGCTTCATCTGCGAGCGCCTGCTGGAAGGCGCCGTTGATGCCCTGGTCCGCCACGGCGCTGACGACAGGAATATACACGTTGCCCGCGTTCCGGGAGCCTTCGAGATCCCTCTGGCGGCCAAGAAACTGGTCGAAAGCGGAAAGTATGATGCCGTCATCTGCCTGGGCGCCGTAATTCGCGGTTCAACGCCGCATTTCGACTATGTTGCTTCCGAGGTGTCCAAAGGTGTCGCAACTGTTTCGCTTGAAAGCGGAGTACCGATAGCTTTCGGCGTACTCACCACCGACACGATCGAGCAGGCCGTGGAGCGGGCCGGGTCCAAAGCCGGCAACAAGGGCTTCGAAGCCGCCGTGACTGCCATTGAAACGGTCAATCTGCTGAAGGCGCTGAAATAATGGGGTTACGACGGGAATCACGTGAACTCGCCCTGCAGATCCTGTATGCACTGGATTCAAATCCAACTGTGGGAATCCGGGAAACGCTGCAAACCTTTCGTGAAGAGCAGACTGAGGTACTGTCACGCGTGCGGGAGTTCGCCGAAGGTCTTGTAGCCGGTGTCCAGGAACAGCGCCCGGTTATTGACGAGGCCATCAAAGCCCGCTCGAAAAACTGGTCCCTGGCCAGGATGCCGCTGGTTGACCTGAATGTCATGCGCCTGGCAACCTTTGAACTGATGTTCCGGCAGGATATCCCCAAGAAGGTCAGCATCAATGAGGCCATCGAGATCGCCCGCAAATTCGGTGACAAGGATTCACCCGCTTTTGTGAACGGCATCCTGGATGAAATAGTATCCTGTCCTAAAACTGAAGCAGCAAGCGAGGAGCAATGAGCGACATCAAGGTTGGACTGCTGGGTTTCGGCAATATAGGTGCGGGAGTGGTCAGGCTGCTCCAGGAAAACGCGGACGTCATCCGCAACAAGGTCGGCACCGGCATTGTCCTGAAACGGATCGTTGATCTGGATATCACCAGTGACAGGGGGGTGACGGTTGCCGAGGGTGTTTTAAGCACCAGCGTGGATGATCTGTTTAACGACCCGGAAATCACGGTTGTCATCGAACTGATCGGCGGCTACGAACCAGCCAAAACCTTCGTGCTAAAGGCCATCGAAAAGGGCAAGCACATCGTTACCGCCAACAAGGCGCTGCTGGCCCTGCACGGCGCGGAAATCTACGCCGCGGCGGCCCGCAAGGGTGTCGAGGTACAGTTCGAAGCGGCCGTCGGTGGCGGCATCCCGGTGCTGACCGCCATCAAAGGTAATCTGGCGGCCAACAACTTCGGCAGCGTAATCGGCATCATGAACGGTACCTGCAACTACATCCTGACCCGCATGGCCCAGGAAGGCGCGGATTTTGCCGAGATGCTGGCGGTCGCCCAGGAACTGGGTTATGCCGAACCGGATCCGACCTTTGATATCGAGGGTGTTGATACCGCCCACAAACTGGCCATCCTGGTTTCACTCTGCTTTGGAACCAAGATCGACTTCAACAGCATCTATACCGAAGGTATTTCGCGCATCAGCGGGCTGGACGTAAAGTTTGCCAACGATTTCGGCTACCGCATCAAGCTGCTGGCCATCGGCAAGCTGTCCGACGGCCAGGTCGAAGCCCGCGTCCACCCCACCATGATTCCGCTGCACAACCCGCTGTCCGAGGTAAACGGCGTTTTCAACGCCATCCGTTTGACTGGCGATTTTGTCGGGCCGGTCATGTTTTACGGCCGTGGCGCCGGCCAGAACCCGACCGCCAGCGCCATTGTGGGCGATCTGATCGGCCTGGCCCGCACCATGCTGGCCGGAGCCGGCCGCAGAATAGCGCCGCTCGGATTTCTGGATGAAGAGATCAAATCCCTGCCGCTCAAGCCGATGGGCGACATCGTCAGCAAATACATGCTGCGCTTCAGCGCCCTCGACAAACCGGGCGTCTTGGCATCCATCGCCGGCGCACTGGGCAATTACGGCATCAGCATCGAATCCATGGTGCAGATGGCCCATCAGGCCGGCGATGCGACACCGGTTCCGATCGTGATCAAGACCCATGAAGCCCATGAAGGAGCTGTACAGACCGCCCTGGAGGAGATCGACCGGATGGAGATCATCTGCGATAAAACGGTGTTCATCAGGATAGAGGATAATCTGGAGTAAATTTCAATCTTATTCGGGAGCAGCCCATGAACACAAAAATTCTCCTCAGCGAAGACCAAATCCCCCGTCAGTGGTACAACATCATCCCGGACATGCCCGGCCCACTGGCGCCGGTGATCAGTCCGCAAACCCTTAAACCGGTTACCCCGGAAGAGATGCTGGCAATCTTTCCCCTGTCGCTGATCGAACAGGAGATGTCGCCCAACCGCTGGATTGATATCCCCGATGAGGTCCGTGAAATTTATAAATTGTGGCGGCCATCGCCGCTGTTCCGGGCCCGTCGCCTGGAACAGGCGCTCGGCACGCCGGCCAAGATTTACTACAAATACGAAGGTGGCTCTCCGGCCGGCTCCCACAAGCCCAACTCGGCCATCCCCCAGGCATACTACAACAAACAGGCCGGTATCCGCCGCCTGGCAACCGAGACCGGTGCAGGGCAGTGGGGCAGTTCGCTGGCCTTGGCCTGTTCCATGTTCGGCCTGGAATGTACCGTCTACATGGTCAAGATATCCTGCACCCAGAAACCCTATCGCAAAAGCATGATGCAACTGTGGGGGGCTACCGTGATTCCGTCCCCCTCCGAGTTCACCAATTCCGGCCACTCAATCCTGGCCCATGATCCCGACAACCCCGGCAGCCTGGGGATCGCCATCTCCGAGGCAGTGGAGGATGCCGCAACCCACGCCGACACCAACTACGCCCTGGGCAGTGTGCTCAATCATGTTTGCCTGCACCAGACCGTTATCGGCCAGGAAGCGCAGGCTCAGATGAAGATTGCCGGGGATTACCCGGATGTGGTCATTGCCTGCTGCGGTGGCGGCTCCAACTTCGCCGGTCTGGCTTTCCCTTTTATAGCTGACCGGGCAACCGGGAAACAGGTACGCTGCCTTGCGGTGGAACCGGCCTCCTGTCCATCCCTGACCAAGGGCGTTTACGCCTTTGATTACGGTGACACCGCCAAGGTGGCCCCGATCACTATGATGTACACACTGGGCCACGACTTCATGCCGCCCGGCATCCACGCCGGGGGCTTGCGCTATCACGGCGAATCGCCGCTTGTTTCCCAACTCTATCACGCCGGCCAGATCGAAGCCAAATCCTACCGGCAAAACGCCTGTTTCGAAGGGGCACTGCTGTTTGCCCGCAGTGAAGGTATCGTTCCGGCTCCCGAGTCCGCCCATGCCGTTCGCGCCGCCATTGATGAAGCGGTTCTGGCCAAGGAAGAAGGCAAGCAGCGGACGATCCTGTTCGGTCTCTCCGGGCACGGCCAGCTGGATATGGGCGCTTACGACGCTTATCTATCGGGCAACCTGGAGGACTACGAATACCCGAGTGAAATGGTAATACAGGCTCTGGAACGGCTGCCAAAAATCAATCAATAAACCAATCCACCACAAGACACTGAGGCCTTTCAGTGGTTAAAGTAAAAATCTGCGGCATAACCAACCTTGAAGACGCACTGGCGGCAATTGCAGCCGGCGCCGATGCACTGGGTTTCGTATTTCATCCGTTGTCCCCGCGCCACGTATCTCCCGAACTGGCAGCTGAAATCATCCGCAGCCTGCCCCCCTTTGTGCAAACAGTCGGACTGTTTGTCGATCAGAACCTGCCCCTGCTCAACGCAACCGCGGACCAGTGCGGTCTCGACCTTATTCAGCTGCATGGAGAAGAAACTCCCGAATACTGCCAGGCGGTGCAAAGACGCGTCATCAAGGCCTTTCGTGTCAAGGACAGCAGCACACTTGATTCATTGCTGCGCTATCATGTCTCGGGCTATCTGCTGGACGCCTGGTCTCCTGCCGCCCATGGGGGGACCGGACAGACCTTTAACTGGGAGATCGCTGCCGAAGCCGTAAAAAGAGGCCAGCGCATTATTTTGGCGGGGGGGCTGACCCCGGAAAACGTTTCAGAAGCCATCACGCAGGTAGGACCATATGCCGTCGATGTATCCAGCGGTGTGGAATCTGCCCCGGGCCGCAAGGACTCCGACAGGATCAGGACATTTATTGAACACGTCAGGCGAATAGCCTGACAATACTCCATCAATTACATCAGGAACTCACATGAAACTACCCGATAAAAATGGTCATTTTGGAATATACGGCGGTCGTTACGTCCCTGAAACACTTATGCCGGCCCTGCTGGAACTGGAGCAGGCCTACCAGTATTACCGCCACGACCCGCAATTCCGGCAGGAATTTCAGTATTATTTACGCCAGTACGTCGGCCGCCCCAACCCGCTCTATCTTGCCGAGAAACTGACCCGAAAATTTGGCGGTGCCCGCATCTACCTCAAGCGCGAGGATCTCAACCACACCGGCGCCCACAAAATCAACAATACCATCGGCCAAGGACTTCTGGCCAAACGCATGGGTAAAAGCAGAGTTATCGCAGAGACCGGTGCAGGCCAGCATGGTGTGGCAACCGCCACCATTGCCGCCTTGTTTGGAATGTCATGCGAGGTCTTCATGGGTGAGGAAGATACCCGCCGCCAGGCGCTGAACGTATTCCGCATGCGTCTTTTGGGCGCCACAGTCACACCGGTCACCGCCGGAACGGCCACACTCAAGGACGCCATGAACGAGGCCATGCGCAACTGGGTTACCACTATAGCGGATACATTCTATATCATCGGCACGGTAGCCGGACCGCACCCCTACCCCATGATGGTACGCGACTTCCAGTCCGTCATCGGCAAAGAGGTCAAGAAACAGCACCGCAAGGTAGAAGGCCGCCTGCCGGACTACCTTGTGGCATGCGTGGGGGGCGGCAGTAACGCCCTGGGCCTGTTTCATCCCTTCCTGAAAGACAGGGATGTAAAGATGATCGGCGTGGAAGCCGCCGGTCACGGCATCGCGACCGGCCGGCATGCCGCGCCGCTCTGTGCGGGTTCTCCCGGCATCCTGCACGGCAACAAGACCTACCTGCTCCAGGACAAGGATGGCCAGATCACCCATGCCCACTCCATTTCGGCCGGCCTGGATTATCCCGGCGTCGGTCCGGAACACGCCTGGCTCAAGGATACCGGTCGTGCGGAATATGTTTCGGTAACCGATGCCGAGGCTTTGGAAGGGTTCAGGCTGTTGACACAGGAGGAAGGAATCATGCCGGCACTGGAATCTGCCCATGCCATTGCCTATCTCGGCAGACTGGCCCCCGGCCTGTCAAAAGACAAGACCATCGTGGTCTGTCTGTCCGGACGCGGAGACAAGGATATCCATACCGTAGCCGATGCCATGGGGGTTACGTTCTAGGCAACGGCCCCCTGTTGGTCCCGACAAAACAAAACCCGCTCCTGCATGACAGCTCATGCGGGAGCGGGTTTTTCTAAAACATATTCGACGGTTTGATAGAGCCGGATCAGCGCTTTTTTTTCAGGTTGTAAACCACACCGGCATTTTCTATGGCAATTGATGCGTAGCGGGAGAGCATGATAAGAAATTCCAGGTGTTCGTCAGTAAACGGCTTGCCGCCACAACCGCCGGAGATGGTAAGGGCACCAGCCATGCGGCCCTGCACCTGCAGCGGTACCGAGAGGATACTGGGGGCAGCCAGCAAGATGCCGTCTGGGTCTTCTTCCGTGATAGCTGCCGTATAGTATTCATCCGACATCTGCCCGACAATAATCGGCTTGCCGCTGGACACCACCTGACCGGAGATTCCTCTGCCCGCCACCAGCCTGAAGGTCGCCATACTGACCGGATCAATGCCGGTGCAAACCTTCACATTCAGATTTAAACCGCTTTTGTCGAGTAAAAGCAGATAACCGCGCTTTGCCTGAAGGTGCTCTGTCGCGGTTTCTGTCAGTTTCTGAAGGATGACCGCTATATCGAAGGTCGAGGTGAGCAGCACACAAATCTGGTTAACTATTTTCATCATGGCCAGGGAGTCGTTAAGTCCCTTGTTTTTCTCGATCAGCTCATTAACCAGGAACTGTTTCTTGCGGCCCTGCTCCTGCTTTTCCAGCGAGCGTTCCACCAGATTGTAGAGGACCGTTTCGTCGTCAATCGGCTTGACGATATAATCGTACGCGCCCTGACGGAGAGCCTTGAGGGTGTTAAAGCTGGAGGCATTCGAACTGATGATCACCACGTCACAGTCGGAACGCCTTTCCTTAAGGATTTTCATCAAGTTCAAGCCGCTCATTCCGGGCAGCATGAGTTCCGTAATGACCAGATCGAAATCCTGGGAACAGAAGAGAGGGATGCTCTCTTCCGCGGACGTGGCCAAAGCGACCAGATAGCCTTGAGCCTCAAGAATTTCAGTCAGTTTGGTCCTACTGGCTTGCGAATCATCGACGATTAGAATATGTGCGGGGCGGGCCATATAAGAACTCCGGAACGGGTCATATATTAAGAAAATGCATATTAGTGTAAGCAGGGTAAAAAAACAACCGCTAAAAGACGATCGAGCAGATTCCCTGCAGGGAACAGAGGCCCCGGGCTGAATACGGCAACAACGAAACGGCGTTCCAGCGTATCAATCGGTACTTCCGGGAATCATTTCGTACATTCCCATGCCAAACGATGCACCTTTGCCTGCGTGCATATACAAACCGAGGACCAAAAACGGCATGATCCCGCTGAAATCTCCACGGAAACTGCCATAGCCGTTGATGCCTGACATCTTCCGGCCTTTATCGGTAGCGCTCGAAAAATTACTGTCCGAACAGGTCACTGCTCGTGCCTGACAGGACAAGGCCTTAAAGTCACAGTTGGATTCATACGCTCCATAGTAATACGCCAGCGAAGAGACCCGTCGCATCAGTGAGCGGGCAAACAGGCTGAAATCAAAGCGGTCCAGCAGGTGTCCATTATCGAACAGCCGCAGCGGGGACAGCAGTCGAATATCGAGCGTTGCACCTACCCAGACACGGCATTCCAGCAATCCGCTACTGGACAGCACAACCAGATTTTTGGGGTGCCTGATACCACCGCCGTCACTTAACGGCTGCAGAGTGCCCTGGTAATCACGGGAACCGACGCTGGTAATTTCGGCGGGATCCGGGCATGCAGCACTCGCCAGTAGTTCCGCAAAACCATCCAGAAGCATGGTAAGCTGAGGAATCGCCCGGCCGACCACCACCAGCCCGCATTGTATCTCAGTCCCGGATTCCGCGGGCAGCGGCAAAACGGGGAATGAAAACATGAACGGCAGGGCTGGCTTTTGATGGCGCTTCAGCTCAGCCGGGTCAGTGCTGAGCTTCTGTCCAAAGACGAGATACCATGGGCATGATTCCACGAGGGGACAGAAATTGCAGACCCTGACAGGGAAGCGGCAAACCAGATTGCGGCATGTGGTAGCAAAACTGCTGCCCAAAAGCGGCAGAGCCGCCGCCAGCCCGGATACATTCTCCGACCGAACCGTTATTGCAAGATGAACAAGATTGAATTCCATAGGCCCGTAGTATACCTGCAGTGAATGAATACGACGCAATCGGGTAGGAGGCGGGATTGATCCCGCCGTCCTCCCACACCACCGTGCGTACGGTTCCGTACACGGCGGTTCATGAAGTGTGTTGAAGTCGGTGGTACTGGCCCATGAGTGACACCAGCCCAAGTTTGTCGAAGTA
>JBBQXT010000030.1:0-24627 GCA_038209415.1 Geobacterales bacterium | reverse complement strand
GGCAGAATGGCCGAGGGGGGATCGACCATCACCCAGCAGCTGATCAAGAACAAATATCTTTCCAAGGAGAAGACCATCGACCGCAAGGTCAAGGAAGGCCTGATGGCCATGGAGTTCGAAAAGCAATACAGCAAGCCGCAGATCCTGGAGATGTATCTCAACGAGATCTATTACGGAAACGGGGCCTGGGGCATTGCGCAGGCCGCCCGGCTCTATTTCGACAAGAACCCGGAGGAGTTGAGCGACGCCGAATGCTCCCTTTTGGCCGGCATACCGAAAAATCCGGGCCGCTACAATCCCCTGGGAAAATCAGCCAGTGTCACGGGGCGTCGTGATGTGGTCCTCAATCGCATGGTGGACCTGGCGATGATCACCCCCCGCCAGCAGAAACAGCTGCGGGCCCACCCGCCAGCGGTGATGCAGCCCAGCCAGGCCGCGCAGTACCTGGCCCATATCCGCAGCAAACTGATTGAACGCTACGGTGTTGGTGTCATCGAACAGGGGGGTCTGGAGGTGACTGCGGCCATGGATCTGAAACTGCAGAAGCTGGCGGAAAAGGTTATGGCTGAGGGGGTCAAACGGATCTCGCCGCACCTGCAGGGCGCCCTGGTCTGTCTGGATCCCGTCAGCGGTGATGTCCTGGCGGCTGTCGGCGGGGTCGATGCCGCCAAAAACCCCTATAACCGCGCCTTTTATGCCAAGCGCCAGCCCGGATCAAGCATCAAACCGCTGATCTATGCCGCGGCCCTGGAAAAGGGCCTGACCGCCGGCAGCATCTGGAACGATGCGCCGGCCTCCTACAACCGGGGCAACGGCGAGGTCTGGCAACCTCAGAACTACGACGGGAAACGGTCCGGGGAGTTGAGCCTCAGGAAGGCCCTGGCCCTCTCCAATAACGTCATCGCGGTCAAGCTGCTGGAGAGCGTCGGAGTTCCCACCTTTGCCGATTTTGCCGGCAAGCTGGGGCTGCAGCTGAAAAACCGCAACGACCTTTCCCTGGCCCTGGGCACCGAAGAGGTCACCCTCAGTGACCTGGTCCTGGCCTACGCCCCCCTGGCCAACGGCGGCTCGCGCCCCGAAGCACGCACCATCATCCGCATCTACGACCGCAACCGCCGCAGCTGGGCGGAAACCCCGCCGGCGGTCACAGCGGTCATGGCCCCGGCCACCGCCTACGTCACCACCTCCATGCTCAAGGACGTCCTGACCTACGGCACCGCCAGGAGCCTCAAAAAATTCAGCCAGCAGCGCCCGGCCGCCGGCAAGACCGGCACCACCAACGATTATCGGGACGCCTGGTTTGTTGGCTATACCCCACAGATGGTGACCGGCATCTGGGTCGGATACGACAAGCCCCGCCCCGGCGGTAAAGGCTTTACCGGCGGCGCAATCGCCGCTCCCATCTGGGAACGCTTCATGCGCACGGCCCTGGCCGCCAAACCGGCCGTTGATTTCCCCCGGCCGGACACGGTCGTTACCGTGACCATCGATCCCACCACCGGCTACCTGGCTGCTCCGGACTGCCCCGAGAGGCGGGAAGAGTTCTACAGCGCCGGAAGCGAACCGACCGAGTACTGTCCCCTGCATGGCGGCGCTCCTTCCACGTCACCTGCCGCGTCACCTGCCCCGTCCCCGCTGGCGCCGGATGTCGATGAGCGGCAGCCTGATGTGCCCAAAGGCGTGAAGGATGAGGGACAGGCCGTACAGTGAAAATGCGGGTCAAGATGCCCTGAAGACCTTTTTAACCAGTAACCATGAGTAAATAAAATCTCCGCCTGCCGGAGCAGAGAAGGTATATGAAAACTCCCAAATGCTTTGATACGCTAGTCTACAACGGTCTCGTCGACGAGGTCGTCCGTCAGCTCATGAGCGGCAAGGAAGCCGATGTCTACGTGGTGCTCTCCAAGGGTGAGGTCCGCTGCGCCAAGGTCTACAAGGAAGCCCGCAAACGGAGTTTCAGTCAGCAGGCCCAGTACCAGGAGGGGCGCACGGTCAGGAACAGCCGCCAGGCGCGGGCCATGGAAAAGAATAGCAGATATGGGCGGAAGGAGCAGGAGGGGGCCTGGCAGAACGCCGAGGTAGACGCCCTGCAGCGCCTGGCCGCAGCCGGAGTGCGCGTGCCGCATATCTATGGCTACGTGGACGGAGTGCTGCTGATGGAACTGGTGGTCGATGACCATGGCAATGCCGCTCCCCGGCTCAACGACCTGAAGCTGACCGAGGAGCAGGCCCGCGCCTATCACCGCACGATGATCGCCCAGATCGTCACCATGCTCTGCGCCGGACTGATCCATGGCGACCTGTCCGAGTACAACGTGCTCGAAGGCCACGACGGGTTGGTGATCATCGACCTGCCCCAGGCCGTGGACGCCGCGGGAAACAACAACGCCAAAAAGATGCTCGAACGAGACGTCAGCAATATGGCCGCCTATTTCGGCCGTTTTGCCCCCGAACTTTTGACCAGCGACTACGGCCGGGAGATCTGGAAGCTCTTCGCCGGCGGCAAACTCAAACCTTCAAGCGAACTGACCGGCCATTTCCAGGAGAGCGTCATAACGGCCGACGTGAAAGGTGTCATGCGTGAAATCGACTCGGCGCGGCGCACACATGAACGCCTGATCTCGAAAGTTTCGTGAAACGCCCTGGCCAGCAGGACTTTTGCAGGTCGATTGCCGATTGAAAGGAGAAACCGTTATGAACAGAGCTGCTTGCAGATTGAGAACGATTGTGTTGACTCTGCTCGTGGTAACACTCGGAATGACGACCGTTGCCTGCCGGGACAAGCAGGCGGCCGCTGTAAAAGATACCTTGACGGTCGGGATGGAGTTGTCCTATCCGCCCTTCGAGATGACCGATGAAAAGGGAGCGCCCAAGGGGGTCAGCGTGGACTTGGCCAAGGCCCTGGGGGAGTACCTCGGCAAGCGGGTCGTGATTCAGAACACCGCCTTTGACGGACTGATACCGGCGCTCAAAACCGGAAAGATCGATCTGATCCTCTCATCCATGACCATTACGGATGAGCGCCGACAGTCGGTTGACTTCTCCGACCCTTATCTATCCACCGGTTTGTGCCTGCTGGTGGGTAAAAACTCGTCGGTCAACGGTGTGCAGGATCTGGACAAGCCGGGTATTACCGTGGCGGTCAAAAAGGGGACCACCGGCCACACCTATGCCACCCGCAACCTCAAGAACGCCAAGCTGCTGGTGCTGGACAAGGAGGCGGCCGCGGTGCTGGAGGTTGTCCAGGGCAAGGCCGATGCCTTCATCTATGACCAGATGTCCACCTATCAGAACGGGAAGAAGCATCCGGACACGACCCGCGCCCTGTTGAACCCCTTTCAAAAGGAGCAGTGGGGCATCGCCCTGCGCAAGGGGGATGATCAGCTCAAGGTCCGCATCAACCTGTTCCTGACGAAATTCCGTACCGAAGGTGGTTTTGAGCGACTGGGCGATACGCACCTTAAAGAGCAGAAAGATGCCTTCAAGAAACTCAACTATCCCTTCTTCTTTTAGGTGGAATTGCATGCGCCGTTATTTCTTCATGATACCCGATGAACAGGGCGACAGGACTGAACCGGCTGCCGCCATTGCCAGCTGGATGGTGGTCTTTCTGGTCATCAGCCTGCTGTGCTGGTTCGCCTTCAGTCAGGTGCGATTTGCCTGGGGCTGGGATGCGGTCTATGTCTACCGGGCCAAGTTTGTCAAAGGCTGGCTGATGACGGTGGCCGTGTCGGCGGCGGCCATGTGCCTGAGCTTGGTGATCGGCCTGCTGACAGCCCTGGCACAGCGCGCCAGCTTCCTGCCGCTGCGCTACCTGTCGCGGGTGTACATGGAGTTGATCAGGGGCACCCCCTTTCTGGTGCAGATCCTGATCTTTTTCTATGTGGTGGCCGACGCCTTCGGGATCACGAATCGCTACCTGGTCGGGATTATCATCCTGGCCATGTTTGCCGGCGCATATATATCCGAGATCGTGCGCGCCGGCATCGAAAGCATCGGCGAGTCCCAGCTGGAATCGGCCCGGGCCATCGGTTTGACCCACACCCAGATTTACCGACATGTGATCTTTCCCCAGGTGATCCGTCAGGTGCTGCCGCCCCTGGCGGGCCAGTTCGCCTCGCTGATCAAGGATTCTTCCCTGCTCTCGATCATCTCCGTCAATGAGTTCACGCTGAATGCCCAGGAGGTGAACTCCTTCACCTTCAGTACCCTGGAAAGCTACCTGCCCCTGGCAATCGGTTACCTGCTGCTGACCCTGCCCATTTCGCTCTGGACCAAACAGCTGGAACACAAATTTCGCTATGCAACTTGATCTGAACGATATCCACAAGTCCTATGGCGACCATGTCTCCCTAGCCGGGGTCACGCTGGTGATCCCCGAGATGCGGACCCTGGTCCTATTGGGACCGTCCGGCGGTGGCAAATCGACCCTGCTGCGGGTCATCGCCGGCCTTGAGACCCCCGACCGGGGTCAGGTCGCGCTGGACGGCGATACCCTGCAATTCTCCGAAGAGTACCTGCTACGCTACCGCAGAAGCATCGGCACGGTCTTCCAGTCCTTCAACCTCTTTCCGCACCTGACCGCACTGCAGAACATCACCCTGCCGCTGGAAAAGGTGCATGGCTATGCCCCCGAGGCGGCCGCCAGCTATGCCCTGCAGTTGCTGACCCGTTTCCATCTGGCGGGGCATGCGCTCAAAAGACCGGCTCAGCTATCCGGCGGACAGAAACAGCGGGTGGCCATCGCCCGGGCCGTGGCCATCAAACCGCGTCTGCTCCTCTTCGACGAACCGACCTCGGCCCTTGACCCGGAGATGACCGTGGAGGTGCTTGATTTGATCGCCGAGCTGCGCCAGGAAGGGCGACCGTTGCTGCTGGTTACCCATGAAATCGGCTTTGCCCGCCAGGTCGCCGATCAGGTGGTGTTCCTTCAAGAGGGGCGGGTGCTGGAACAGGGACCGGCCGCGCAGCTGTTCGAAAACCCGGCCACGCCGGAAATGCGCCGTTTTCTTGACAAGGTGCTGCGCTACTAGCGGTTCGTCAGCAGCGCTGTAAAGTCAGGTGCGGATGCTGCAACGGCAAAAGCCGTTCTCCCAGGAGGGAGGACGGCTTTTTTCGGGATCATGTGAATGCAGTGGGGCTACTGCAATGGCTGAATAGTGTGCCCGGCGGCCGTGAGTTCACTGACCAGCATCTCGGCCAAACCGGGCATTTTACCCGCCAGAAGCGGTGACAACTCCACCCCCGCCTCGTATGACAACGGGATCACGCCGAACAGGCTGACCCGTTGCGGGCAGCGGTCGCGCATATCCGAGAGGGTCAACACCTCCTGGATGCCGATCTGGTGCGGCGACATCTTGATCGGCAGCCTGCCGAGCATGAAATCCTCCTTCTCGTAGCGGTAGATATCCCCAGGTTCCCCCTTGGCCTCGATCACGTCCACCAGATAAACCTGCTCGGCATCCTCCAACATGTGCGTAACCATGATACCCAGGGTACCGCCGTCGTACAGCTCCACCTCTTCCGGGAAACGATAGTTTTTCTGCAGGTACTGGATGAAGTGCACACCGAAGCCTTCATCGCTCAGGAGCAGGTTGCCGGCGCCAAAAATAAGAGTTTTCATTGGTTGTTTCCTTAAGTGGAAGTTTACCACCCCCCCCAGCCCCCTCCTGCCGGAAGTAGGCGCTTCTAAGCGAACCAGGAGGGGGAGCAGAGAATGAAGGTTCAAAGTCCCCCTCCTAGTTTAGGAGGGGCTAGGGGTGGTAGAGCCTACATCACTTTAACTTTTGTAATCTCTTTCCCTTCCGGGTCAATGGTATGCACCGCGCAGGCGATGCAGGGATCGAAGGAGTGAATCGTACGCAGGACCTCCAGCGGCTTGTCGCTCTGGGCCACCGGATTACCGATCAGCGAGGCTTCGTAGGGGCCCAGGGCGCCTTTTTCATCACGGGGCGAGGCGTTCCAGGTGGACGGCACCACCGCCTGGTAGTTCTTGATCTTCTGCTTCTCGATCACGATCCAGTGCGAGAGCGTGCCGCGCGGCGCCTCGTGAAAACCGACCCCTTTGTACTCACCCTTGGGGATCTCGGTCGGGTTGGCATAGGCCTTGTCGCCTTTGGCGACGTTTTCCACCAGCTTGTCCAAGTACTCCAACGAGTAGTCGGCCATCAGGTGGGCGCGGATGGCACGGGCTCCCAGCCGGCCCATGGTGGAGTGAAGATCGCCGACCCCCACCCCGATCTTGGCACAGCTGTCATCAACCAGTTTAATAACCTTCTGATTTCCTCCGGCATAGGCTGCAAAGAGCTGGGCCGGCGGACCGACCTGGACCGCCTTGCCTGCCAGACGGGGGGCCTTGCACCAGGAATACTTGCCGTTGTCCTGGAAGTCGGTGTAATTGGGCTTGGTCTCACCTTCCCAGGGATGTAGGCTCTTGTCGCCTTCATACCAGGCATGGGCCACATTTTCCTTGATATTGGCGATCAGGTCCAGGTCCTGGTGATTGGTGATGATCCGGGCGCCTTTGATGTTAGCGTCGTTGATAATGGCACCCGGCAAGGCAAACTTCGTATTTTTGGTATCCTCCGGCATCTCCGGCACGGCCAGGTAATTGGTCACGCCTTTACCGTACTTGAACCACTCCTTGTAGGCCGAGGCGATGGCGATCATGTCCGGATAGTAGACCTTCTGGACAAATTCACGCGTCTCCAGCATCAGATCACGCAGCGCCGCTATCCGCTCCATGTTGATGGCAGCCATATTCTCCATGTTGATGGCAGTGGCGACACCGCCCACGCACAGGTTCTGAATGTGCGGATTTTTGCCCCCCAGGATGGCGCCGACCTGGGCCGCCTTGCGCTGATAATCCAGCGCCTTGAGATAATGGGCCACGGCCATCAGGTTGGCCTCGGGCGGCAGTTTCATGGCCGGGTGTCCCCAGTAGCCGGAGGAGAAGATCCCCAGGCGGCCGGTTTCCACGAAGGATTTCAGCTTGGCCTGCACGGCCCTGAACTCGGTTTCGCTGTTGCCCGACCAGTCCGAGATGCTCTGGGCCAGCTGGGCGGTTTTTTTCGGGTCGGCCTTGAGGGCCGAGACCACATCCACCCAGTCCAGGGCCGACAGGTGGTAGAAATGCACGATGTGGTCCTGCACCGAGTGCTGGGCCATGATCATGTTGCGGATATACTGGGCGTTGAGCGGCACCTCGACCTTGAGGGCGTTCTCCACCGAGCGGATCGACGAGATGGCGTGGACCGTGGTGCAGACGCCGCAGAAACGCTGGGCATAGATCCAGGCATCCTGGGGCGGACGCCCCTGCAGGATGGTCTCTATGCCGCGCCACATCTGGGCCGAGGACCAGGCGTTGGTGACGGCGCCGCCGTTGACTTCCACATCGATGCGCAGGTGGCCTTCGATGCGGGTGATGGGGTCAAGAGTAATGCGAGCCATATGTACTACCTCCGGTAAAGATAATAGTTAATTCGTTTGATTGATTGGTTAGAATCAAACCCCTCCCCCGCCTCCCCTTATCAGGGAAGGAGCCTTTAATCCCCCCCTGATAAGGGGGGCTAGGGGGGTTGGGTGGGGGGGCTTACGCCTTCTCCGCCAGGCCATGTCCCGCATCGAGCTGTTTCCGCGTATGCAGCCTGGGCAGGACCGGTAGTACCTTGACCAGTACCTGATAGCCGAGGATCTCGAAGGCCACGATGCCGACAGTGATCATCAGTTCGGCCAGGGCCGGGAAATAATGCCAGCCCTTGCCGGGGTTGAAACCGATCAGATAGACATTGAAGCGGTACAGCGCGCCGCCCAGTACGATCAGCACGGCCGAAACGAACAGCCAGCGGATCGACTCGCGCTTCTTGCCGCTGAACATCAGCAGCGAGCCACCCGCCACCAGACAGAACTCCAGCAGGAAGAAACCGGAGTAGAAGTCCAGAGAGAGCGCAGCCCCGATCTGTCCGCGCCAGGCCAGATCTCCGATCACGACACTCAGCCAGATCACCGTCAGCCAGGGGATGATGCGGGCCAGGCCGGACAATTCCCTGTTCTCGAAGGGGCGCTTGAAGGCATAGCAGGAGATGATCGACTCCAGGATGGCGATGGAGTAACCGATGAACATGCAGTTGATCAGAAACAACAGCGGCAGAAAACCGGTGTACCACAGGGGGTGCAGCTTGGTAGAGGCGATCAGCAGCAGTGAGCCCAGCGAAGACTGGTGCATGGTCGGCAGGATGATCCCGAGTACGATGATGAAGATCAGCGCCTTGTCCAGACGCGGTTTCAGCCAGGCCCCGATCTCCTTGACGTTTTCCAGCCGTTCGTCCAGATGTTCCGGGCGCTTGAGTCCGACCTTGCGGTGCAGAATGTCCAGCAAGGCCTGCAGGGTTCGCCATTTGGTCTTCTCCAGGGTGGTCAGCACCGCCGGCAGAAACTCCAGCAGCAGCACGGTGGTGTAAGCCATGACACACAGGGCCACCTCGAACATGGCCGAGTTGGCCTGCCACTTGGAGGGGATGAAGAAGTTATAGGCATTCCAGGGACGACCCACGTCCACCATGACCGAAAAGCCGGCCAGGCCGTAGCCGAACATGCTGGTCAGGATGGCCGAGCGGATCATGGGGTGGTAATGCATGCGGTTGCGGATATAAATCAGGATCGCCATGGCATAACCGCCGCAGGCGATGGCCGTACCGGTGGCCACGTCGTAGGTGATCCAGATGCCCCACGGGTAACCGTCGCTCATGTTGGAAACCGCGCCGATGCCCTTGATGAAGCGGACCGCTATCAGGGCAAAACCGATCAGAGTCAGGACCAGGAGCACCACAAAGGACGGAGTCAGAATCTTGGCGTCATAGCGCTGATATTCATCGTGTCTCATCGGTCTTGCCCCCTTTTTTCGGCTGCGCGTCCGTTTTTTTATCGGCGGCGTGATGCCCCTTCCTATTCCTGAGGGCAATGAAACAGAGCGTACTGTAAAGCGCTACCGGGGCGATGAAACCCTTGTAAATGGTATGCTGGATCTTCTCGGAAAATTCGGCCGGGGCCTCATCCTTGAGCACCGGCAGACCCAGTTTATTGAAGGCCATGCCGGACAGGTAGAGGTGATTGGTGCCGCCCACCTCTTTTTCGCCGTAGATGTGGTTGATGTATGTGCCCGGGTTCTCGCCCAGCCGCTTGTTGGCCTCTGCCAGCAGATCCTTGCGCTTGCCGAAGGTGATCGCCCCGGTCGGACAGGTTTCGGCGCAGGCGGTGATCCCCTTTTTCACCAGGTTGGTGTTCTTGCACAGGTCACACTTGACGATCTGCGGGATGGCCTTGTCCCACTGAAACTTGGGTATGTTGAAGGCACAGGCCACCTGGCAGTAGCGGCAGCCGATGCAGGTATCCTTGTTGTAGTCCACGGTTCCGGTGATCTTGTCACGGGTCATGGCGCTGACCGGACAGACCGAGACGCAGGACGGTTTCTGGCAGTGCATGCAGGAATACTTGACGTAGGACCACTGCTTGTCGGACTCCTTGAAGAGCTTGATCAGGGTGCGGGTGCTGCCGGACAGGTCCTGGGGCGCGTCCCAGAGTCCGTCAGTGTCGAATTTGGCTTGTTCGTAGGAAAGGCTGCCGTAATCGCTGTTGACCCGTTTGCAGGCAGCCATGCAGGCCTTGCAGCCGACGCATTTGGTGGCGTCGTAGAGCATGCCGAGGGTCTCATTGTTGACCTGGTGCCCCTCGGACGCGGCTGCAGCGCCCCTCCCGGCCAGCAGGGCCGCGCCGGTGGCGCCGATGATCTTGAGAAAGTCGCGCCTACTCGGTTTTCCCATGGTCATCCTCCTTCTCGGGCCCGTCCGGCAGCCTTTTGGCCATCATCACTCCAGCGCCGATGGCCGCCCCGGCCGCCAGGCCGATCACACCGGTAGTTAGCGGGTCGGGTCCCTTGCCCTTGTCTTTCAGGTCAACCGGCGCGTAGCTGTCAAAAGGGGTCGGTTCGTGAATCTGGACCTTGTCGGCGATAGCGGTCTTGAAGAGCAGGTCCGGCTCGGTGCAGCCGATACAGGGGTGCCCAATACCCACCGGCCAGGCCACGCCGTCGTTGAAACGCAACACGGAACAGTTGGCATAGGTGGCCGGGCCTTTGCAGCCCAGCTTGTAGAGGCAGTAACCCTCGGCATGGGTCGGATCACCATAGGACTTGGCAAACCGGCCGGCATCAAAATGGGCGCGCCGCTCACAATGCTCGTGAATCTTACGACCATAGGCGAATTTTGGACGTCCCAGCTGATCCAGCTCGGGTAGTTTTTTGAAGGTCACGTAGTACAGTACGGTGGAGAGGAAATTGTAGGGATTGGGCGGACAACCGGGGATGTTGATGATCGGCTTGTCCTTGACGATGTCGCGTACGCCGACCGCTCCGGTGGGATTGGGGCCGACGGACTGGATGCCGCCGTAACTGGAACAGGTGCCGATGGAGATAATCGCGGCGGCGCCTTCAGCGGCCTTCCGGAGGGACTCCAGGGCAGTTTTGCCGCCAATCTTGCAGAAAATGCCATTGTCTTTGGTCGGGATGGCGCCTTCCACAACCAGAATGTAATTACCTTTGTTGGCCAGCATGGAATCGTGCAGGGACTTCTCAGCCTGGTAACCGGAACCGGCCATGAGCGTCTCGTGGTAGTCCAGGGAAACCATGTCCAGGATCAGGTTTGAAATGGTCGGATGCGAGGAACGCAGCAGCGACTCCGAACAGCCGGTACACTCCTGGAAATGCAGCCAGATCACCGCTGGCCGGTTATCCGCCGTGCGCGCCGCGGCCGCCACCCTGCTGACCATGCTGAACGGCAGCCCCAGCATGGCCGAAACCGTCACGCAAGTCTTGATGAAATCCCGTCGGTTTACTCCGGGAAACAATGCATCCTTACCCATACAATCCTCCAGGTCTTTCTCGATATTCTGGTACTCGCCACATCCAGCCGTATACGGCAACTGGCGTGCCAAGCCGGCGACCTGCTGAATTATTTTGTAACGGGCTGTAATAATAGGTATTGTCTGCTTCCCTAGGCCGGTGGTATACAACGGAACAAAACAAAAGTTGCTTCTTTTTGTCCGGTTCTGTATCATTTTGTCCCGGACCACCCCCGCCCTGACGGGCACCCCCTCCTACCAGAAGTAGGCGCTTCTAAGCGAATTAGGAGGGGGCCGGGGGGTGGTTATACAGGAGTCTCCCATGCCAACCATATTCATCTGCGATGACGAAGCGGAAATCCTGCGCTATCTGGACAAACTCCTGCGGGCCAGCGGCTACACGGTTGAGACCTTTCCGCGCGGCACCGATCTGCTGCTGCGCCTGGCGGCGGAAGAGTCCGTTGCCTGCGATCTGATTTTGCAGGATGTGCGCATGCCGGACATGGACGGACTGCAGATACTCGCCCATCTCCGCCAGCACCGCCCCGCCATACCGGTCGTGATCATGACCGCCCACGGCACGATCGATGATGCCATCAATGCCATCAGGCAGGGGGCCTACGACTACATCACCAAACCGTTCCCCAAGGAGAAACTGCTGGGCATGCTTGAGCGCGTGCTGGACCACCAGCGGTTGGCGCAGGAAAACCGGCAGCTGCGCGAGGAACTGCAGCGCGGTGCGTCCGGCGGTGATGCGATCATCTTCCGCAGCCAGGCCTTCCGCACGGTCTACGATCTGACCCTGCAGGTGGCGGAAAGTGACGCCAACATCCTGATCATGGGAGAATCGGGAACCGGCAAGGAGCTGATTGCCGCGGCGCTGCACCGCAACAGTCCCCGCCGGAACAAACCGTTTGTCTCGCTCAACTGTGCCGCACTGTCCGACACCTTGCTGGAGAGCCAGCTGTTCGGACATATACGCGGGGCCTTCACCGGCGCTGTCGTGAATCAGAAGGGACTTCTGGAAGAGGCCGATGGCGGCACCCTTTTTCTGGACGAGATCGGCGATGTCAGCCCGGCGGTGCAGGCCAAGCTCCTGCGGGTCACCCAGGAAAAGGATTTCATCGTTGTGGGCACGACACGCACCCGCAAGGTGGATGTGCGTTTCGTGGCAGCCACCAACAAGGACCTGTTCAGTGAGGTCAGGGATGGTCGTTTCCGGGAGGATCTCTACTATCGACTGAACGTGATCTCCATCAACCTGCCACCCCTGCGTGAACGCAGAGAGGATATCGAACCGCTGGCCCGCCACTTTCTGGCGCTGACCACCCGCCGCATGAAGAAGGATGTGCGTGACATCGATGAAACGGCCCTGCAGAATCTTGTGCGGTACGACTGGCCGGGCAATGTGCGCGAACTGGAGAATGTCATGGAGCGGGCGGTCATTCTTGCCCGTAGCAACAGCATCACCCCCGACCTGCTGCCCATGGACACGCGTCGCGGCCGGAGTGTCGCGACGGCCAGCCCTCCTCCGACACTGGTGGCCCTTGATGAAATAGAACGCCGGCACATCACATCCGTTCTGAAAGAAACCCGCTTTCATAAAAGCCGTACGGCGGAAATCCTGGGAATTTCGCGCAAGACACTGGATCGCAAGATCGCCGAATACGGCCTCGGTTCAAATCAGGACTCATGAAGCGGCTCCGGACCTCCATACGCGCAAAACTGACAGTAGCCACCCTGTTGCCGCTCGTTACCGCAATCGGCATCTGCTGGCTGCTCGGTATTTCGATCATCACCACCCGCTTTGCTGTTCAGGCCCAGCAGTCAGTTGAAACCAACCTCAATTCGGCCCACGAGATTTTTCTGGGAGAACTGGCCCGGCTCTCCGGCATCATCCGTCTGACCGGTCAAACGGCGGCCTTTTCCCCGCTTCTGAACAGTCCCGATAAACCGGCCGTCATCCTCCCGCTGCAGCTGACGCTGCACAATGAGCGGCTCAGTTTTCTGACGCTGGTGGATCGCTACGGTTTTGTGCGCTACCGGGCCGGCAACCCCGGCCTTACAGGAGATTCCCAGAAGGAGGAAAAACTAATCGCCGATGCCCTCAAGGGCGCTGTCACCAGCGGCGTCATGCTGCTTTCCGAGGAACAGGCCGCCCGGGAAAATCCGCTGCTGCCCCAGCAGATCGCAATAACCATCCGGGCCACACCGCACGCCAGGCCATACTTCAGGCAGATCGAGAATCGCGGCATGTTCCTGGTGGCGGCCTCTCCGGTCCTGGCTGCCGACGGCAGCGTTGCCGGCGTGCTGTATGGCGGGGTGTTGCTGAACAGGGATGATCACCTGATTGACCACATCACCAAGGTCGTTTTCCGGCACACCGAATCAAAGCAAGCGGCGAATGAAGCCGGCAGTGCAACGCTGTTCCTGGATGATGTCAGAATCGCCACCACTGTTCTGGATGAGAACCGGCAGCGGGCCGTCGGTAGCCTGATGTCGACCGAGGTGCATGACACCGTCAGTCGCGGCGGCACCTGGATCGGCAAGGCCTACGTACTTGACCGGCAGAATTTTGCCGCCTACGAACCGCTGCGCGATTATCGCGGCAGTGTCATCGGTTCACTCTACGTCGGGGTGCCGGAACTCCCCTATCAGCAGCTCCGTTCACAGATCAACGCCGTTTTTTCCGGGGTGCTGGTCTTTGTCACCCTGATCGGAATTGGCCTGTCAGCCTGGCTCAGCCGCCGGCTTTCACAACCGGTCAAGGCACTGGAGGAAGAGGTGCGCAGGATTGCCAGCGGCGAGATGCTGCCGGACATAGCCGTCGAGAGCCATGATGAGATTGCAGCGCTGGCCAATGAATTCAACGTCATGAAGCACCGCCTGGCAGCCCGTGAGGTCGAGAATCTCGCTCTCAACCGGACCCTGGAGGACAAGGTGGCAAAGCGGACAACCCAGCTGGAGGAGAAGAGCCGGCAGCTGTTGAACACCCAAAAGGAACTGGCCCATGCGGAACGGCTGGCCGGCATCGGCCTTTTGGCCTCCGGGGTGGCTCACGAGATAAACAACCCGCTGGCAATCATCCGCGGCAATGCCGAACTTCTGGAACTGTCCGCACGCCTGAACGATTCGGATCAGTCGGAGGTGGAAACCATCATCTGTCAAGTGGACCGGGTCGAGCGGATTGTCTCCAATCTGCGGGCCTTTGCCAGAACCGGGAAAAAGATCGTCCAACCGTTTCAGATCACCATGCTGCTCGACGAAATCCTGGATCAGATCGGACACCAGATTCCACTGGCTCCGTACCGGATCGAGCGGCTCTACCGAGCTGTCGAGGGCAACATCGAAGGGGACGCAGATCAGCTGAAGCAGGTTTTTACCAACCTGATCGTAAACGGTCTGCAGGCCATGGAGAACGGTGGCGTCCTGACGGTTACGGCAGATGTCCCTGAAGGCGCTGAGCTATGCCGAATTACGGTTGCCGACAACGGTCCGGGCATCCCTGCCGAGGTCCGGGAAAAGCTGTTCACACCGTTTTTTAGCACCAAGTCCGGGGGCACCGGCCTGGGGTTGGCTGTCTCCTACGGCATCGTCAAGGATCATGGCGGGGAGATTGGGGTTGAGAGCGAAGCTGGGCAGGGAGCCGTATTTATTGTGCTGCTGCCGGTGCGACAGGCGTGCGCGACGGAAAACCTTTCCGGGGGTGAGCCCACAGGGCTTACCCCCGGCTAATATACCTTCCGGCCTTTCAGGCTGGGAAAAGTGTATTTTTTTTGCCCTGACAGGGCAATGGAAATTAGCCGTGGGTAGCCGCAACGCGGCAACCCACGGAATGAATGGTTGATAAAGCTTTGCGCCCTAACGGGGCGCAGGGATGTTCTTTAAACAACGGGGTGAGGTTCGGATGAAGAAGAAGGCAGGAAAAATTTGCATGGTAGAACCTGGGACCAGATACCAAAGGTCAGGTGGTGGCAGGAGGCTGTGCCGGTGGGGTCGCTGTAGTTGGAAGGTTACACATAGCGTCACCGGAATTCCTGTCAAATTATAAAAATATTAAACCTGACCAAAAATTACTTTGGAGTATCTATGGCTGAATCTGGCGGCACAACGACACAATCTGGAATTTACTATCAAAATTCAATTGCAGCCCTATTCCTTGGACGTCTACTTGATCCTCACCCCCGACCGGCAAATGACCGTATTGTTGAGGTCCGAGTTGAAGCACCAGAGCATGTTGATGATATTGTGATTCGTTATGCAGATGGAGCACGAAGCTATATACAGGCAAAGGAAAATTTGGATCTTAACGGTGAGCCATGGGGAAAATTATGGCTCAGTTTTGAAAAGCAAACTTTAGCGGCTTTTCATGTTGGAGAAAGTTTTTCGCTTATTTTGGTTATTAGCAAGTACACCGATGATATTGGGTATTTAAAGGAACTCTGCGAACGCGCCCAAGGAAAAGCTAGCACCAGTGAGTGGCTAAAGAGCCTTAGTAAACGGCAACGCATTATCACGGATAAAATAATCACAGAGTTATCTCAATCAACACAAGATGCTGCTTTTGAAGTGTTACGGAAGACAGAAGTATGGGTTTGGTCGCTGGAGCGGCTTGTACCCGATTATGTCCCTCAATGGATTCCGCAAGCCAACACTGAAAACGTGGCTCTTTTTGGAATTCTCAGGGACATGGTCGGTGGCCATGCCAGGGTTCGTGCGGCTTTCCGAAGTACTGAGATTTTGGACAGCCTTGCTTCGGTTCATAACATTACTGTTGCCAATGCACCGCATTGGGGATGTGATATCTATCGTCAAACAATAATTGCTACAATGGGAAGGCTGTCCGTACCAGGAACGTCACTATCTGGCCCAATTCAGCAAATTTTCATGTGGCCGCAACTTCGTGAGCAATCCGTTGGGCGTGGACATCGGGATTTTGAAGAGGAAGACTTGCGCTGGCGATGGGATCATCCCTCGGAAATTGTCGATCTTCGGGATTATCCAAGAGGCAATTGTCGCCGTGCGGTGATTAATGCAGGTGCAGGTTTCGGAAAGACAACCCTTTTGCAGGCCCTTGCTTGCATCCTAAGTAATGACCCAATATTTGTTCCGGCACTGATTCCTTTGGACGAATTGGTCTCAAAAAAAACACCTGTGTTGGATTATCTCAACGATACCATAAATAGTGAACACGACGTTAAAATCGATTGGGAATATCTCTGCGATAATGGCCGTGCCGTAGTTCTGTTCGACGGACTTGACGAGTTGAATGAAAAGGATCGTGTATCGGCACTTAGCGCCATTACCAAATTCGGTGGACGATTCTCCGAAGTCCCATTTTTAATTACTGTTCGGGATAGCAGCGCACTCAACGCCCCCCTTGGTGCTCGTGTGCTGGAAATCATCCGGCTGGATGATGGGATGATTGAGCGGTTTGCAGAGGCTTACAAGGAAGCCGGAGCTAAAATAGAGCCAAAAGATCTGCTTAAACATGCTCGCAGACACCCAGATCTGGGCCATCTTATAAGAATTCCCTTATTCCTGGCGTTACTTCTTGCAACCCAACGTCCTCAAGATAACCTTCCCCGAAATCGCTCGGAGCTTTTGGAATATTATTTGAGTTTATTATTCTCTCCTGAACGATATAAATCTTTGGCTGATTCCCCCGAACCAATTGAAGATCTGAGAGAAGCCGCCGAATTACTGGCTTTCCGTGGTCTGGAGCATGATAGCATTGGTCTGCCTGAAGTGGAGGTAAAGAGGATCCTTCGTACAGGTGACTTGTCAGCAAAATCGAGTGAATATATAGAAAGACTAATCCAAATAGGCGCCATCAGAAGATCAGCCACACGCATTCATTTCACCTATCCAATTGTTCAAGAGTATTTGGCGGCTTGTTGGCTGGTGCAAAATTCGCCGGACGATGTTGCCAATCGTTTCTGTAAGGTGGTTCATCGACCGTGGGCTCAGGCTATTCAATTTGCTTTGGAAATGCATCCAGAGGCGGATCAAATAATTCGCGATCAAATGAATAAGCCTGACGATGTGTTTCATACCGTGCTCCGATTGATTGCTCGTTGCGTGGTAAACGGAGCGCATGTAACACCTGAACTTCGCCTGGAATTAGGAAATCGGTTGGGTACAGCGTGGCCTTCGGAATCTTATTCCATCCGCAGCAGCATAGGTTATCTGCTTGCAGATGGATTTAGCGACCCTCTGCCTGAGAAGGTCTTTAAGTATATTTCCAAGGGCTGGGCCTTGCAAAATGGCGGAGCCGAAATTGTTGTGGCAAAAGCTGACCCGGAACTAACGCAAATGGTTTTAGAGGAGTTATTGGCGAAAGACCTTAAATGGCAGTACCGCTTGTATGATTGGCAAGTTGCAGTTGATGCAATAGCTCAAAAGGCGTTAGAACTTTATCTTGATCGTGTTCGTAATCCGACTACATCAGAAGATGAAATTGAAGCTATCAGTTCCTTGATTTTGGAACTCCCATCTCAATTCATTCCACAAGAACACTGGATCAATATTGCTGGTGATATTTCTTTGCCAGAACATATTCGTATTGCAGCACACCTGAGATGCCCATCTTACAAACCAACTGAAACCTGGAGTTTGATAGATGAGCTGGTTAAACCATGTTTTTCTGGTGGGTTGAATGAACTGCTAAAGGTACACTTCTGTTTGAGGTTTTTTTGGCAGTTTGAAAATGCAGAAGAACATTTTCAAACCCTTATGCTTGAGCCAAATGCACCAATTGAGTCGATTAAGTATCTTATCGATTCACTTTTAAAGTCTGACTTAGCCAAAGAAGCTAAAATCGAACTGCTCTCCAAAACTTCAGAAATGAAAATGCTGAATAATGAAAGACGTTTTTTTCTGATGCTTATGTTGTCAGTTTTGCGTAATGACAGCGCATCGGTCAATTTATTAAAACTACTAGATAAACAACCAGTTGAACATTTGCAGCATTGGGCTTTTCATCTTGGACATTTTTCACAGGAACATGCTTTAGAGGGACTTAGAACTCTTGAGTCAATGACATTAGACACTAAACAGGTTCAACTATTTGTCTCATTATTATCAGCAGGTTTAAACTACATCGTTGAGCCAACTGTAAGTTTGGGCAGCATTCTTAATAACCAATGCCGTCACCCGGCAACTCCAACATTCGCATCATGGGTGTCTTCTCACATTGAAAGTTTAGATTTTAGCTCCGCAGATCGCCTTAAGGTCCTAGATTCAGCAAGTCAGATTGATTGCCATGGATTTGCAGGATACGCTCCAAAGTTGATAAAGGAAGTACTTAAGGCATTAAATGAAACTCCCCCTGATTCTGAGAAGTTTGATGCGGGCTACGCTCTTTGTAGTGGGATGAGACTTTGTGAACGAGAATCTATGCCGCTAAGTGAGGACCTTCTGCTTCAAATCGTTGAGAGTCCAACTTACAATGCCAGCCGAAACGCCCTGGATTTGTTACTAAAACAATGTGACGAGCGTTTCATCCCCAAGTTGATTGCCATTTATGCTGCCCCAAAAAATAGCGATATAAAAGAGTCAATTTTCTCTGCTCTTGAAAAGTTGGCAGGTCGCTACGGGAAGAGAATAATCCGTGAGAACGGGCAACTGAAAGCTATTGAGTGGTAATATCCCCATGCCCATAGAAAAACACTTCGACATCCCTTTCATCTCCGCACTGGCACTGCGTGAAAAACAGATCCAGCAGAACTACCGGCCCATCATAGCTGTACACAAGTGGTTCGCCCGCCGTCCGGGGACGTTGTTCCGGGGGTTGATACTTTCCGAATACAGCGACCGGCCGCTTAAAGAAGCCTTCTTCTCGGCCAATGATTTCAAGGGAATTTCCATCGCCGACCCTTTTATGGGTGGCGGCACGCCACTGATAGAGGCAAACCGGGTGGGATGTGACGTGCTGGGGTACGACATCAACCCCATGGCGTGGTGGATCGTTAACCGCGAGATCGAATATCTGGACCTGAAGGAATACCGAAAATCCGCAACCGAGCTGATGCAGACACTGGAGGTGCAGATCGGCGACCTGTATCGCACCCGCTGCCTCACGTGCGACTCCGACCAGGCGCATGTGAAATACTTCCTCTGGGTGAAACAGAAGGAATGCCCGCACTGTAACAAGGACTTCGACCTTTTCCCCGGTTATCTGCTGTCCGAGAACAAACGCCACCCGTTGAACGTGCTGGTCTGCGCGACCTGCGGTGATCTCAACGAGGTCAAAGACCGCCACCATCCCGGAAAATGCGGTTCATGTGCAACGGAACTACGCCTGGAAGGTCCTGCCAAACGGAACAAATGCGCCTGCCCCCATTGCGGTAACGTATCAGCCTATACCGACCCGGATGGCGGGCCGCCCCGCCACCGCATGTTCGCCATGGAGTACCACTGCCGCACTTGCAAGTCCGGCCACACTGGGCGCTTTTTCAAGCGGCCCGATACGGCTGACTTGGCCCGCTACGACCAAGCCTCGGCCATGCTGGCCTCTACCGGTGCCCGTTTTGTGCCGGAGGATGCCATCCCTCCCGGAGATGAGACCGGCCGGCTTCTGCGCTGGGGTTATCGACGCTATCGGGAGATGTTCAACGCACGTCAACTGCTGGGCTTGGAGTTGAGCTGCCGGACGATCACGGCTGAACGAAATGAGCGGGTCAGAAATGCCCTGATTACCAACCTCTCCGACCTGTTGCGCTACCAGAACATGGTCTGCCGCTACGACACCATGGCACTCAAGTCTCTGGACATCTTTTCGGTGCACGGCTTCCCGGTGGGACTGGTGCAATGCGAATCCAACCTGCTGGGCATCGCCAACGGCGGCGGAGTGAGCGTGGGGAGCGGCGGCTGGTCCAATATCATCGAGAAGTATATGAAGGCCAAACAGTACTGCGAGACACCTTTCGAGACCCGCCACGACGGCACCCGCAAGGTGCAGGTGCCGATTACGGGGGAGTGGATCGGCGACAGCCGTGGGGATGAAAACGGGCGAACGGTGCGCATCCTCTGCCAAAGCGCCACGACCGCCGACCTGTCGCCAGACAGCCTGGACGGAGTCTTCACCGATCCCCCGTACTTCGGCAACGTGCAGTACGCCGAGCTGATGGACTTCTGCTACGTCTGGCTGCGTCAGCTGGCGCGCGAGGCGATTCCGGCGCTTGTATCACACACTACCCGTAACCAGGACGAACTGACCGGCAATGTCACCATGGAGCGGGGCCTTGAGCACTTCACCGAGGGGCTGGCAGCTGTCTTCGGAAACATGGCCCGCGCCTTGAAACCGAGCCGGCCCTTGGCCTTCACCTACCACCATAACCGCCTGGATGCCTACCAGCCGGTGGCAGTGGCGATCCTGGACGCAGGTCTGGCCTGTACCGCCGTGCTTCCCTGCCCGGCTGAGATGGGTGCTTCGATTCACATCAGCGGCACCGCTTCGTCGGTGGTGGACTCGGTATTCATTTGCCGTTCCACAGGTGTCATAGCCCGGCGAGGCCTCGTGCTGACAAGCGCGAAATTTGCGGGACTTGTGAGTGAAGACCTCGACAAACTCCGTCAGGGCGGGCTCAAGCCGACGCGCGGGGATACCCGCTGCATTATCTTCGGCCACTTGGTGCGGATGACCGTCTGGGAGCTGAGGGCGGGGTGGAATCCGGCACTTTCGGTTAAACGGAAACTGGCGGCGGTTGCCCATTATCTGGCTACACTGCCGCGTCCAGAGGAAATCGAGACAGCACTTTCCGTCGAGGAATTGCCGGCATTACGCTATGCCGTACATGAAGGCCCGGCTGCCTATGATGTTGAAGATGATGAGATCATATTTTAATACGTTGGAAATTATCGTGTCAGGGTCAGGAGGGTCACATATGCCGGGAAAACGCCCGTTCGAACTGAGTCAAGAAGAATTGGAAACAGCGCAACAAGCATGTCAGGGAGGGGGGACCGCGTTTGTCGTAATTTTACCGCTACGGCAGGCTCAGCAAAAATAGTCCTGTTTCAGAAGAGCATGCCGGCAATGGTTGCGCTTAAAAGGTTTGCCAGAGTGGCGGCCAGTACACAGCGCAGCCCCAGCCGGGCGACATCAGCTTTGCGGTTGGGTGCCAGTTCACCTATGCCGCCGATCTGGATGGCGATGGAGCTGAAATTGGCAAATCCGGTCAGGGCAAAGCAGGTCAGCATGAACCCACGTGGTGTAAGTCCGGCTCCCGCGAGTCCGCCGAATGCGATAACTTCATTGAAAGCGGTTTTTTGACCTACCAAACGTGCAAAGGCAAGCGTATCAACGGAAGGCACACCCACAATGGCCGCGAACGGGGTAAACAGCCACCCCAGAATTGTCTGAAGATCAGAGGCATTGCCGCTGATCGCCACGATGACCCAGTCCAGCAGATGCACCATCGGAATGAACGCCAGCAACATGACTGAAACCGCCAGCACCACCTTCCAGCCATCCATGGCGCCCCGCCCGAGCGCATCCAGCAGGTTGACCCCGGCATGGTACTCCGCAAGATTCAGATTTTCTTCGTCAACAAACGCCTGCCGCTCCGGCACCAGTATCTTGGCAAATACTATCGCTGCCGGCACCGCCATGATATTGGCAGCCAGAACATACTCCATCCGGGCACCCATGCCGGCATATACCAGCGGCATGCCCGCGCCGACCGTGGACATCCCCACCACCATCACCTGGAACAGCTGTGACTCGCTCATCTTGGCGATATAGGGCGCCACCGCCATGGCCCCCTGTACCTGTCCGACAAAGATATTACTGGCTGCGGCGGTCGCCTCGGGACCGCCCAGGCCGAACAAGCGCTTGAGCCCCCAGGCTAGAGCCCGCACGACCCGCGGCATGATACCCAGGTAATAGAGCATGTTGATCAGCGCCCCGAAGAAGATGATCGGAAGCAGGGCGCCCAGGACAAAGACGAAGGAAGGACCGGTGAAACCGGGGACACGGGAGAATCCATCGAAAAGGGGTCCAAACACGAAGCGGGTGCCTTCACCGGAAAACTGTAGAATCTTCAGCAGGACTGCGCTGATCTGCTCAAATACCGCCTGGCCGCCGGGAACCCGTAGGATCAACAGGGCGAACACTATGTTGAAGACGATTCCAGCCAGCACCGGTTTCCATTGGATCTCCCGGCGACTGCGTGAAAAGAACACGGCTATGGCCAGCAGTGCCGCAACCCCCAGAATCCCTCGTATCAGCTGTTCCGGCATACCGCCCCCCCACCACCAACCACTGTCAGAAAATAACCGCGCACATCATAGCAGTCTTTTATGCCGCCTGCCACTTCTGCTGCGGGTATTCAGCGCACCAGTCCCAGAAAACGCCACCAGGGCACGGAGACCACAATCGCTGTCAGTACCGCTGCAATGTGGGCAAAGGCGGCCATGCGGGTTTGATGATGATCAAACACCTTTCCTTCGGTTGCTTCCAGCAGGTTGATGTAGACACTGTTCTGATACGGAAAGAACCAGGGGTTTCCTGATATGAGCACAACAAGACAGAGGGCAAACGGCTGAACCCCGGCTAAACTCACTACCGGCAATACTGATAGCAGCATCACCAGTTGCGCAGCCGGGAGCGGCAGGACAAAACGGAGCAGATACATACCCAATGATACCGACAGCAGAAAGGCGTAGGGGCAGCTTTCTACATAGCCAAGCAGCGGCGCAACCTTGCCGGCCATGATTGTTCCCAGCCCGCTGGATGAAATCAGTCCGCCAAAACCGACCAGAGCACCGAATGACAGCAGAAAATTCCAGTCAATATCACTTCTGACCGACTTTTCGGTGAGTACTCCAGAGCTGAACAACAAAAAGAAACTTGCCAGGGAGACCCAGGCTCCATTGACATGGTGCCAGGACTGGGTCATGAAAGCTGCCAACGTCACCAGCACGATAATAATGGTCATCAGTTCATGAGTATCGCACGCACCAAGCGCTTTAAGCTGAGACGTAATAATGCCACTGCTGGAAGTACGTTGAACCTTCGGGCGATACTGCAACAGCACTGCCAGGAACGAAACGACAAAAAACACCAGTCCAAGCGGCAATGCCGCAACAAACCAGCTCCCCCATGAGATTCGCTGAATGGTCTCCGCAGGTAGCAATCCGAATGCCAGTAGGCAGGTGGCGGTGCCATTCATAAACATGAACGACATATGCCCGAACCCCAGCAGCGCAGCCATGGACATGCCGATGGAGCCGGCACTTCCCCGTCGGAACCGCAAAATCTCGCTCAGATTGGCTACCAACGGACCAGCCAGCACCGCCCGCCCGTTTGACGACGGGATAACCGGCGTCAGCAACAACCCGGTGATTGCCAAGGCAAAGCTCTGCCAGCGATAACTGTTTGGAAAATAACCGACCACCAGCAGCACAATCCGGTACATCAAACCGGTGCGTGAGATAGCTGCTGAAATGGCAAATACGCCCAAAACCAGGAACCATGACGGGTGGGAAAATCCCGCGAAAGCCGCACCAGGGGATGCGGATTTCAACAGAACTGCGGCCAGTGGCAGAGCCAGAGCTACTGCGTGATAGGAAAAGGCATCGAAGCTCCACAGCACCGTCGCTCCCAAAAGCAGTACAAAGAGCACGACCTGCTGGCTGGTCATGCCATTGCCGCTAAGCAGGAATGCTGCAGTACCACCCGATATCAGAGACAGGGCGCTGCCCATGAAGCGGCGGTTGCGCAGTTGAACACCCAGGCTCCAACCGGCACGCAAACCGTTGGAAGACGGCAATTCCTGCACCTCGTCGGACATCCCGGCCAATAAATGTTCCGTCGTAACGGAGCTGTCTTCCCCGACCTGAGCCGTGGTACGCCTGACTCTTTGCGCAAGTATTCCGGCTATTTTTACTGCCAGGGCATTATGCTGTTGCATCAGGCTGTTGAAACGCTCGCGCGACAACTGCAATACTACGGTCTCGTTTCCTACGGCAATGACATCTGCCGTCCGTGGTACACCGGTCAATAGCGATACTTCCCCAAAGCATTCACCCTGCTTTAGGGTTGTCACTTCCACATGTGAACCGTCCTGCTGACGACGGACAACCCTTACCGTTCCTGAAACAAGTATGAACAGGCAATTGCCCGCTCCTCCCTGCTGCACGATGGTTTCACCTTCGTCGAATTCCAGCAGGGAAAAATGCGGCAGCAGACGCGAGCGATCCAACCGACTGAGCGAACTGAAGAGCGGAATACGGTCAAAATCCACCATCATGCACGGTCCCTGAAATCCGCCGGATTAACTGGCTGAAGTTCGTAGGCGATGCTGGCAGCAACTCGGTACACATCTGCTGCGTGGCCATGATGCGGCGTCTGGCGGCACAAACGCACATCCACCGGGCACCCGCTGGCATCAACGGTCCGCAGCAGGTCTACAATCTTCCACGACTTATCCTTTGTGAGGGTTTCAGTGGTGTCAACCTGCCAGGCGTGCGACCCATGGCGCAGGATGTGGGCGCGATTGGCAATGATGAAGATGTAGCGAGGCTCCTCAACCGTTGCCAGACGGCAGAAGGCCTCGACGGTAGCGCGGTTTTCTTCGTGATAGGCATGATGCTGGTCATTGCGTGGGTTTACATCCAGACTGCTGCACTGCGGAAAGGCTGAAAGATCCAGATGGAGAGCCTTATACTGACAAAACTTCTGTTCTTCTCCGTCCATCAGAAAATAGCCGATCTTGCCGCAACGGGCCAACA
>JBBQXT010000029.1:0-24863 GCA_038209415.1 Geobacterales bacterium | reverse complement strand
AGCACCCGGCTCAGGGCTCTTTGCATCGCCTCCGTGAACAGAGCAGATTACCGCAGCGGCGATCTCGGCCAACTGCTCGTCCGGCACGAGGTCGCTAAAGCCATGCGCTGCAGCAAGCCGCAAATAGTTGCGTATTGTGTTGCGGTCAATTCCGGTAGAACGTGCTATCCGCCGAAAACTGTCCTTTGCTTTTGCCCTGCGTAGAATGTCGATAATATTTGTCACGCTGTACTCCTTGTGTCCCATAAAACCTCCGTTCAGATTTGAAAGGAGGCATGGTACAGGTTGTAGTCAGCGCCGTGCCAAAGATTACCCGAGGTGGGTGAATGCTCTTGAAAATGGGGTGGGTGAATGCTCTTGAAAAATCAAGGGCTCAGGTGGGTGAATGGTTCTGAAAAATGACAAAAGTTTCAAAAGGCGCTCTGAAGGTGCGCGGGACTGAAGGGCTTGGACTCTAGGGTAGAAGGAAGAACGTTACACCCCTTGGGGGCAGGCCTTAACCTCATATCAGTCATTGATTACCTCATACCGATATGTTCCAACTCAATTAATTATCTGTAAACTTCTCAACATGCTGATAAATAGCATTATATTTTAAATACTTTATTGGCACCATAACTGCTTATACATATACATATACATCAAATCTATCTCGAGGTAATCCAAATGAAAAAAGTTCTGTCCACAATCGTTGCTGCTCTCGTTGCTATGTCTTTCTCTGCTGTTGTTTTTGGCGCTGAAGTTACAAAAACTGATGTCAAGTCCGAAACAACCACAACCAGCCCTGCTGGTGAAGTGAAAGTAGAGAAGAAAGCAGTAAAGAAAGTTGTTAAGAAAAAACATCACAAAAAAGCTAATAAAGCAGCTGCTCCTGCTGCTGATACAACCACAACTACAACAACAACTACTCCTGAAGCTAAGTAATTCAGTACGATACAGTTGGTATGAAAGCCGCATCTATCAGGTGCGGCTTTTTTTATGGAGTGTGCATGAGGAACTTTTCTACAAGTATAGGTTTATTACGATTATCACTGCTACCGAATACGAGGTACGGTCTCTATCTGGATGATAATTTCATGAATTCGTACATTACTCCTGAACTGGCTGCTGAAGCTGTACACTCATGCTCAACTGGCTATCCAGCATGGGATAATAATGGTCCTTATATAGCTCCACATAATTTGAACGATTGGCAACATATAACTGTCTGAAGATCATGTGACCTATCTTTGTACCGCTACACTTTCCATTCTATCATCTGCTTCTATACAAAGTGCATTAATGCAGCGGTGCAAAAATACAAATCTGCGTCAAAATTTACATCAACGTACTTTTGGACATAAAATAAATCAGGCACTAAGATCTCTCTAAGTGCCTGATTTTATTATGGCGGAGAAGGTGAGATTCGAACTCACGGAGGCTATTAACCTCGGCGGTTTTCAAGACCGCTGCCTTAAACCACTCGGCCACCTCTCCCTAAATTCAAAGCGTGCGGGTTTATAGCACACTTTTTCCATATTTTCAAACAGCAACAGACGCTGTCAACGAATCCTCTCAAGGCCGCCCATGTAGGGGCGCAAAGCCTTTGGAATCACTACCGTTCCATCCTCCTGTTGGCCGTTTTCGAGAATAGCAACCAGCGTCCTCCCTACCGCCAGGCCTGAGCCGTTGATGGTGTGGACAAATTCCGGTTTGGACTTCTCCTCCTCACGGAAACGGATGCTGGCCCGCCGGGCCTGGAAATCTCCGAAGCTGCTGCAGGACGATATCTCGCGGTAGCAGCTCTGTCCCGGCAGCCAGACTTCGATGTCGTAGGTCTTGGCGGCGGAGAAGCCGATGTCGCCGCTGCAGAGCGCCATCACCCGATAGGGAAGCTCCAGCAGTTGCAGCACCTTTTCGGCATCCAGTGTCAGTTTTTCCAGTTCAGCGGCCGATTCGGAGGGGTGGGCAAACTTGACCAGCTCGACCTTGTTGAACTGGTGCTGCCTGATCAGTCCACGGGTATCCTTGCCGTAGGAGCCGGCCTCGCGACGGAAACAGGGGGAGTAGGCGGCATAGCGGATCGGCAGGTCGATCTTTTTGAGAATCTCTCCGCGGTGAATGTTGGTCACCGGCACCTCTGCGGTGGGGATCAGGAAATACTCCGGATCGGCTATCTTGAAAAGATCATCCTCGAATTTGGGGAGCTGGCCGGTGCCGGTCATGCTCTCGCGGTTGACCATGAAAGGCGGCAGCACCTCCTCGTAGCCGTGCTGGCCGGTATGCAGGTCAAGCATGAAACTGATTAGCGCCCTTTCCATGCGGGCGCCTGCTCCACGGTAGAGCGTAAAGCGGGCACCAGTCAGCTTGGCGCCGCGTTCAAAATCAAGGATGCCGAGCGTCTCGCCGATCTCCCAGTGCGGCTTGGCTGCAAAACTGAACTGTCGCGGGCTGCCCCAGCTCCTGACCTCCACGTTATCGACTTCCGAAGCACCGACCGGGGTTGACGGGTCCGGCAGATTGGGAACCGTCAGTAGAAACAGCTGCAACTCCTCATCCAGTTGTTTGAGTTCTTCATCCTGCTCTTTTATCCTTTGCGACACGGCACGCATATCCTGAATCTGCTGCTGAACCAGACTCTTGTCCTTGACCTTTGCTATCTCGTCGGAGACCCTGTTACGCTCGGCTTTTAGGGTCTCATTTTCGTAAAGCAAATTCCTGCGTTTCTCGTCCAGTTCTTTGATACCATCCAGATAAGGACCACCACCACGGCTTTGCAACCGCCTTTCGGCCTCGTCGAGATTTTCACGGATAAATTTCATATCGAGCATAGTTAAACACCTTTATTTATGGTAGGTAAGAGTGTATTTATTAGCACCCGAACCACCCTCACGTCAATTCAAAAGAGCCATTATGAACCGTACCATAGCCTCGCTGGTCCTTTGTGCAATTCTCAGCATATCGCTGCCGCTTTTGGCCGGAAGGTGGGCAACCGCCATCCGCGCCCGGGGGTATGAATCACCCTTCAGCGGTGTGGTATCGGTGCTAACAATATAGTAATGAATATAATTTAACGAAAAATGACGCCCCGTTCACCGGGGCGTTTTGATTTGATCCAATAAGCGGCAGGTCACAAACCGCTCTTGTGAAAGTGTAGAATTATGCCGCAAGTTTCAAGGTTGTCTCGATTTCATCCCACAAGACGCATACTCGCTTTATGTTATCACGTTCGATAAGCCCGACGCTTTCCAATACCCGGACATCCTCGTGCACATTCGCATAGCTGCGCTTCAAGAGTTTCGCCAAGGCATTTACACTCATCGCTCCTGATGTATGAAGAGTCTCAAGGAGCGTAAGCCGTTTGGGGGTGATATATTTCAGCAGGGTCTTGAAGTCGTGGAAGTATACCCGTTCAATCGGCTGATCCGGGAATTTGCCCTTGTCAAACTGTTGAAAAATCTCTCTGGCTTCGTTGTTTGATTCTTTCTGGCTTTTTATCCCTATTTTTAAATCTCTCATGGCGTATCCCCCTTATCTTTCCATCACTGCGTCGATGTCTGCCAGAAAATCATCAAATACCGCTTCCAGGCTTCTGAACAAATAGGGACATTCGACACCTTTAATATGCTTATGGTCTCCCTTACCTCGCTCGTTGTCATATCGAACAAGGCAGGAGCCGTCATCCTTGCCAAAGTAGAAGCGATATTTGAATGGATGGCGGCAGCCGTGAACCGGTTTGACAAGACGCCAGACAACCATCTCACGAATGAAGCTGTCTCTGGTTATCTTCTCCCTGAAAATCATTTCAGCTTTCATGTCCTGTCCTTATAGCCTAAATTACTATAGTGAGGTATCAAGGTCAACTGATTGTTAACCCTCTGAGCAAGTTTCGGTAAGCGGGAGTTTACCATGCCGATCCGTTCCGGGCAGGAGTTTGGTAACGGGAAGATCAGGATACTCCCCCAAATCCGCTTTGTACCTTCGGCGGCAATCTGCTATACTTCCGCGACTTTTTTACTATTCGTTTCCGTCTGATCCGCTACAGGTATTCCATGAAAATCCTGCTGACAACCCTACATGCCAAATATTCCCACGCCTCCCTGGCGCTGCCCTGCCTGGCTGCCTGTTGTCGCGATCTGCCGGGGGTTGCGGTCGCAATCCGCGAGTACACCGTCAACGAACCGCGTGAACAACTGCTGCGCACGATCATGTCAGAGCAGGCAGAACTGGTGGCTTTCTCCTGCTATATCTGGAATATCAACAAGACCCTGCAGATCGTTTCTGACATAAAAAAGATCGCACCTGAGACCCTGATCGTATTGGGTGGTCCTGAAGTCTCCTTCGGCGTCTTTGAGCTGATGCACGACCATCCGGCGGTGGATTTCATCATCAAGGGCGAGGGTGAAGCCGTTTTTCGCCAACTGGTTGAGGTGCTGGTCACCCAAGGCACGGAAACGCTTCCAGGCTCAGCCTTGGAAGAGATTGAAAACCTGTTTTTCCGTGCCGGCGACGACATCTCCACCGGCCCGCACAGTCGGGGCTACCTGCAACTTGACAGTATCCCCTCCCCGTTCGAAGCCGGTCTGGTCGATCTGAACAAGCCGCTTACCTATTACGAAACATCCCGCGGCTGTCCTTTCTCCTGCGCCTTCTGTCTGTCGTCCGTCGAAGGGCAGGTGCGCTCCTACTCCATGGAGCGCATCCGGCGTGACCTGCTGCTGCTGATGCAGAAGCAGGTTCCGCAGATCAAGCTGGTGGATCGCACGTTCAATTACGATGCCCGGCGGGCAGATGCGATCTGGAGTTTTATCCTGGAGCACAACCAGGGCAGCCACTTTCACTTCGAAATCGCCGCCGACTTGTTGAGTAATGCCTCCATCGACATACTGCAACAAGTGCCGGACAACACCTTCCGCTTTGAAATAGGAGTCCAGTCGGCCTCAGCGGACACGCTGAGACAGGTCAACCGCACAGCCGATCTTGGCAGGATCTTTTACGTCATCCGCAGACTGCGGGCCGAGACACGGGTCGAGCTGCATCTGGACCTGGTGGCCGGTCTGCCGGGAGAGGATTACACGGCCTTCCTGGCATCGCTTCAGGCCGTGGCCGATCTCCAGCCCCACCAAATCCAGGTTGAACCGCTCAAGGTGCTCAAGGGTTCACCCATGCGGGAGATTGCCCGCCGCGAGGACTATCGCTTCTCAGACTCGCCGCCCTATACCATCCTGCGTAACCCCTGGCTTTCCTACTCAGATATCGGCCGCATTGTGACGGTCGGCCGTCTGCTGGACCTGTTTTACAATCACAGCGGGTTCGGAACAGTGCTGGAGCTGATCAACCGCACCACGCCGCTCGCCGCGCTGATGGACCGCATGGCGGCCGCTGCCGGGGATCAGGCGCTTTCCGGGCTCTCGCCACTGCGGGTCTACGAGCTGTTTTTCCGACTGGCATCCACCAGTTGCGGTGTTACTGATGCCGGACTCCTGGCCGACGCCCTCTTCTTCGATTTCTGTAGCAGCGAGATGCCGCGACAGGGCAAGCTGCCGCTGTTTATTGCAGAACGCCAGCAGGCATGCAGTTGGCCTGGAGCGCGCAACCTGGCCGTCGGCACGAACCTGCCGCCCGAATGCCGGGTAAAGGCTTTCCACTTCAGCTTCCAGAGGGATTATCGTACCCGACCGTGGGGCGAGAAGTCGGCCGGGATCACATTTGTGTATGCGTCAAGTGCGGGGAGCGGGTTGAAGGTTGTTGTGAAGTAGTCACATCAAAGGATATGTAAAAAAACAAACCGTTGCGGTAGCAGATCGTCTTAGAAAGAAAACGTTTCATTCCACTCCGCCGGTTCCATGACAACCTGTTGCCCCAGTTCGGCCAGCAGGCCGCCCATGTCATTTTCGAAACCCGCCATGATGGCAATGCGGATGATGCCGACCCGGTTATCGACCGTACTCATGACATTCATCCCCTCATAGGCCTCCAGGATGAACTTCAGAAAGACCATGTCGCGGTGGGCTACCTTGAAATAGCGGAAAATCACGGGACCGGATTCCCCTGAATGGCCACATTGCCGGCCCGGCCGGGGATTTCACCCATGTACAGTTCGCAGGCAGGCGCCGAAACCATCTCCCTTGACGCGTCTCCCAGGGTCAGGCAGCGCACGCCATCGGCCCTGAAACGCTCCAGCAGGCGCACGAAAGAGGACCGGATGGAGCCTCCTTCCAGCTCGGCATGGATCGTCAGGACATTCAAGCCGTCTTTCAGGCTGTTGCAGTAGAATTCGTGGATATTTGCGGGGGTGATGCCGTTCTCGCCCAGAATCTCGTCGGCGGTCGGCAGGGTGGTGGGAATCTGCAGGGTACGGAAGCGGCGTCCGGCCATGACCGGGTAAAAAGGCCCTGTCCCGCGGCCGTCACTGCAGTAGGCCAGTCCCAGGGCATCCTGCACCTCCAGCGAATCCGGCGACACCGTCCAGCCCGGCGCGGCGGTAGTGGCAGCCCGGTGCCCCATGATCTCCTCGAACAGCGCGCTGGCCCGCCCCAGCTCCATGGCGGTCAGGTGCTTGGGGAACCAGGGCAGGTAGTCGTGCCACTTGACATGGTCCCAGCAGTGGATGCCGACCTCGTGCCCCTGCTGTTCGGTCTCTCGCAGCACCTGGGGGAATGATGCGGCGATCATCGGCGCGGGCAGCAGCGTGCCGTAAAGCATGGTCCGGATCCCATAGGCGGCCGGGGCCTTGGTGCGCAGCATCTTCTTCAGGAATCCCGGACGGGTAAAGATCCGGCGAATGGCCTTGCCGGAGTTGTCCGGCCCCATGGAAAAATAAAAGGTGGCCTCTACTCCGAATCGCGCCAAATCCTCCAGCAGGGCCGGCACACCGTCCCGCGTCCCGGCATAGGTATCCACATCAACTTTGAGTGCCACGATTTTACCGTCCATCTGACTTCCATCCCTTCGGGCTAACAGAAGCGTGAATCTTACCAGTTTTCCCCGTCGTGTAAACAGAAAAACTCTTGCCGGCATTACTCAGGATATCCCGGTATCCCTGATGCCGCACGGCGAATAATCTACTCAGAATGTACATGACTGAAAAGTCATTGAGCATATAGTCCTGCGGTGGTATAAGGACAGGTTGCACACCATCGGAGGCATTTCATGAAACACGGCGAAACCGACTCCTACTGGGGCGGTATCATCAAATCCATGGGGCTGGTATTCGGCGACATCGGAACCAGCCCGATCTACACGTTGACTGTCATTATCGCTCTGTCCAAACCGACCCAAGAAAACGTCTTCGGCATCATCTCGCTGATTGTCTGGACCCTGATGATCCTGGTCAACATAGAGTACGCGCTGCTGGCCATGAGCCTTTCCCGCAAGGGAGAAGGCGGCACCATTGTGCTGCGTGAAATCCTGGTGCGCATGATCAAGCCGGGACGCCAGATGGTTTTTATCACCTTTCTTTCCTATCTGGGGGTGGCCCTGCTGTTGGGTGACGGCGTCATCACCCCGGCCATCTCGATCCTCTCGGCCGTTGAGGGTGCCCTGTTGATCCCCTCACTGAGCGGTCTTTCCCAGGGCGCCCTGATCCTGATCGCCGCCATCATCGCCGTCTTTCTATTCATTTTCCAGTTCAAGGGCACCGACAAGGTCGCCAAGGCCTTCGGTCCGATCATGGTAGTCTGGTTTGCGGCCCTGACCCTCTCGGGCATTGTCGCGCTGGTTTCTTTTCCCGGCATTCTTGCCGCTGTCAGCCCCCATTATGCCATTTCGTTCCTTGCCCATAACGGCATGGCCGGCTTCTTCATCCTGTCCGAGGTTATCCTCTGCGCTACCGGTGGAGAAGCACTCTACGCCGACATGGGGCATCTGGGACGCAAGCCGGTCAAACGGGCCTGGTATTTCGTCTTTGCGGCCCTGGTGATCAACTATCTGGGGCAAGGCGCCTTTATCATGACCCACCCGGATGCCAAGAACATCCTCTTCGGCATGGTACAGTCACAATCATCATTGTTCTATATACCATTCCTGATCCTGACGGTCATGGCCACGGTTATCGCCTCACAGGCGCTGATCAGCGGTGTTTTTTCCATCGTCTACCAGGGCATCACCACCCGCATTCTGCCATTATTCAAGGTTGACTACACCTCTCACCAGCTCAAGTCACAGATCTACATCGGTGCGGTCAATTGGATATTGCTCGGTCTGGTGATTATGATCATGTTGATCTTTCAGAAATCAGAGAACCTGGCGGCAGCCTACGGCCTGGCGGTAACCGGCACCATGACCATCACCGGTGTCATGATGACCATGATCTTTGCCAGGACTCAAAAAAAGTGGAAGGTGCCGGTTGCGCTCTTTGTAACGGTCGTTGACTTCATTTTCCTTATCTCCAATCTGTACAAGTTACCCCATGGCGGCTACTGGTCGCTGATCCTGGCATCCCTGCCCCTGGCGGCCATCCTGATCTGGACCAAGGGACAGCAGGCCCTGTATGCCGCACTGCGGCCGCTCGACATGGAAACTTACCTGATGAGTTACGAGCAGATATACAAGAAGGGGCACATCTCCGGCACCGGGTTGTTCTTTGTCAAGGAGTGGAATACCATCCCCCCCTATTTGGTCCACTGCACCATCCGCAGCAACATCATCTACGAGCGCAACGTACTGATATCGCTTATCCGCACCGATGAGCCCTACGGCCTGGAAAGCAGCCTTACAACCGACCTGGGAACAGGTCTGGATGCCTTTGAAATCAGGGCTGGCTATATGGAGATGTTGGATATCGAACAGCTGCTGAAAGATAATGGTATTGTTGAAAAGGTTATTTTTTATGGAGTCGAGGATATTGCCACCGGCAACCCGATCTGGAAGGTCTTCTCGACCCTCAAGAAACTGACCCCAAACTTCGTTCAGTTCCATAAGCTTCCGGCGGCCAAGCTGCAAGGGGTCGTGACTAGGGTGGAGATGTAATGATCAACTGGATTCTGCTGCTTATAGCCCTGGCAATCATCCTGCTGGGGGCAACCGTCTTCACTAATGGATTGGAGTGGTTCGGCAAGAAGATGAAGCTGTCGGACGGTGCCGTCGGCAGCGTCTTTGCCGCGGTCGGCACGGCCCTGCCGGAAACCCTGGTGCCGATCGTGGCGATCCTGTTCGGAACGCCGGAGGCCGGCCACAAGATCGGCGTCGGCGCCATCATCGGCGCCCCCTTCATGCTGGGCACCCTGGCCTTCTTCGTCAGCGGTCTGGCGGTTGTCTGGAACCGTAAAAAACGCGACGACTACCCAATCATGCGGGTTGACACGGTCGTCATGCGGCGTGACATGGAGTATTTCCTGATCCTGTACGCCGTGGCGATCACCGCCTCGTTTCTGGGCGGGCATCCGGTGGTCAAGACCTTCATTGCACTGGCGCTCGTGCTTACCTATGGCGGCTATGCGCTGCAAACGCTCAGATGCGAAGGTGATTCCTGCCGTACGGTCGAGGAATCGGACCTCGACCCCTGCTACTTTGCCCCCAGGTCCCACGATCCGCACATGTGGATCATCGGCTCCCAGGTACTGAGTTCGCTGCTGTTGATCGTGTGGGGTTCCTATATCTTTGTGGAGAAGGTCCAGATCATCTCGGTGCAGCTGGGTATCTCGCCCTTCATCCTGGCCCTGATCATTGCACCGATTGCCACAGAGCTGCCCGAGAAATTTAACAGCGTGATCTGGATCAACAAGGGCAAGGACACCCTGGCAATCGGCAATGTCACCGGTGCCATGGTCTTCCAGGGATCGATTATCACCGCCATCGGCATCATGATGACCGACTGGCAGCTCAATACGGCGGCCCTTTTGACGGTAGCCCTGACCTTCGCTTCGGTCGGTATGGCCTACCTGCAAATCCGCTGGAAAAAGCATCTCACGCCGGGGACACTGCTGGTGGGTGGAGCATTCTACTTCATGTTTCTGCTGTTGATCTTCATGGGGAAAATTTGACCCCCTGCCTTGTTCCCCGTTGCTCCAGCTCTGCATCGATCAGGTTCAGTATCTCGAACTTCTTCAGCGACCACAGCGGTGCCAGCAGGTTATCATGCCCACCGTCGCCGGTCAGGCGATGGATTACTGTCCGTGGATCCAGCCGTTCCAGGAAATCGCAGACCAGTCCAGCGTACTCATCCCGGTCCAGCACCCGCACTTCACCCCGCCCGTACATCTCAGCCAGACGAGTCCCCTTCATGACATGCAGCAGATGCAGCTTGACGCCCTCTACGCCGAGACGGTTCAGTTCTGCTGCCATGGCCAGCGTCTCTTCCCGCGACTCGCCCGGCAGCCCCAAAATGACATGAGCGCAGACCCGCAACCCCCGTGAACGTGCCCGTAGGACCGCATCAACAGAACAGTTGTGATCATGGCGACGATTGAGCAGGGTCAGGCTTCGGTCATGGATGGACTGCATGCCCAGTTCAAGCCAGAGATAGGTCTGGGAGGAAAGCTCTGCAAGATACCCGAGAACTTCTTCCGACAGGCAATCGGGGCGGGTGGCGATGATCAGGCCGACTACATCGGAAACGGTCAGCGCTTCGCCAAACAGTTTCTGTAACTGTTTCACCGGCGCATAGGTATTGGAATAGGCCTGGAAATAGGCGATGAATTTCGATGCCCGGTACTTGCGGCGCATAACCTCCTTCCCATCCTCGATCTGCCCGGCAATATCCAGCTCCCGCCGGATGCCGTATGAGCCGGAACCATGCCCGCCGCAGAAGATGCACCCCGTCGAATCAAGCGTTCCATCGCGATTGGGACAACTAAAGCCCGCATCAACGGAGATGCGTTGCACCTTGCAGCCGAAGACATTTTTCAGCTCTTCTGAAAAGGTGTTGTAGCGCTTGGGAGGGGCATGTTTCACGGGGGTAAAGGAGTGTTCGTCTGAAGCCTGGCCGGTCACCCTTTTCTGCCGACCAGCACCCCGGAACCGTTGGGGAGTTCCAGCGCAATCCGCCGCACGTCAGACAGCCCTGCCGCCCTCAACATACCCGCCAGCTCACCTTCGCTATAGGACTGCCCGGCCTCGGTACCCAGGAGCATGTTCAGCGAAAAGAGAGCCGGGAACAGGGGACCGTCCTTGGCATCATCCAGAATGAATTCCTGGACCAACAGCAGACCGCCCGGCTGGAGTGCCGCCACAGCTTTTTGCAGCAGAGCTGCACAGGCTGCAGGACCTTCGGAATGCAGGATATGGGATAACCAGACAACATCAAACCCTCCCGGCAGGGGGTCGGCATAATAGTCGCCGGCAGCAAAGGCGATTCGCTGGGATAGTTCGAAGCGGGCGACGGTATCTTCGGCAAATTTCCGTGTCGTGGGAAGGTCGTACACGACAGCAGACAATTGCGGATTGGCGAGGCAGAAGTGGATCGCGTAGGTGCCGGGGCCACCGCCCAAGTCCAGCAGACGGCGACAGCCTGACAGGTCTATGGTCTCGGCAATCCGGGGAGCCAGCAGACTGGCCAGATTGAACATGCCCATCAGAAAGCTCTCCCTGACGCTCTCGTCGTCACCCTGCACGAGCCGTTCACGGACCGGTGCGCCGCTCTGCACCGATTCGTGCAGTCGCGCCCAACCGGCCATCAGGTGGTGATGGTGCATGATGATATGCCCCATGTATCCGGCAGATGCGCGGGACAGATACTCCGCTGCAAAGGGTGTCGTTACGTACAGAGTGTCCTGTTTTTCGAGAAATCCGAGAGCAGCCAGCGCGTCCAGCAGCATGCCCGTTCCGCGCGGGTCTGTACCCAGCCGCTGGGCCAGCTCTGCGGAGGTTCGTTGTGTCCCGACCAGCCCGCTGAAGATATCCAGCCTGACCCCGGCCTGCAGGGCACAGGCTGCCCAGTATCCGCCGGAAAGCTGTAGCAGATCGGGAATGTTCCATTGCGTTGTTGTCATCTGCACCTCCTGAAGATTTCCTGGAATAATGCCCGCATTTTTGATCGGTTTCAAATAAAAAAAGAGCGGCATCGCTGCCGCTCTTGGAATTGTATGGCTTGAATTGCTTACTTCCGGGCTGCCTTGCCGGCTACCTGCATGCGGATGATGGCTCGTTCGAGGGCTGCTTCGTAAACCTTGAACTGCTTGTCTTCGGCAGTCAGCTTCCTGAGCGCCTCTTCAGCACGTCCCAGAGCGGACTTGGCACGTTCCAGATCTATTTCCTCAGCGGTCTCGGCAGTCTCGACCAGGATGATAATCTTGTCATCGCGGATCTCGAAATAACCCCAGTTGAGGGCCATATGCTCGGTGACACCGTTGTTCTTGTAGACCAGTTCACCGATCTTGAGCGAGGTCAAAAAGGGTGCATGCCCGGGAAGAACACCGAATTCGCCGAGTTTACCGGTGGCGGTGACTTCTTCAACCTCGGTTTCAACGACCTTTTTGTAGGGGGTAACTATTTCCAGCTTCATCTTTTCAGCCATTTATCGTTCCTTGTCAACCCCTCCCGACCTCCCCTTGTCAGGGGAGGGGCAAGAGATTTTCAAAATCTCCCCCCTGATAAGGGGGGATTAAGGGGGGTTGCTTATACCGCAGCCAGTTTGGCAGCCTTTTCAATGGCTTCTTCAATAGAGCCGACCATGTAGAAAGCCTGCTCGGGCAGTGCGTCGTGCTTGCCGGCCACGATTTCCTGGAAGCCCTTGATGGTGTCTTTCAGTTCAACATACTTGCCGGGTGAACCGGTGAAGGCCTCGGCAACAAAGAACGGCTGGGACAGAAAGCGCTGGATCTTGCGGGCGCGGGCAACAACCAGTTTGTCTTCCTCGGAGAGTTCATCCATGCCGAGGATGGCGATGATGTCCTGGAGGTCCTTATACTTCTGCAGAACGTACTGAACCGAGCGGGCCACGCCGTAGTGCTCTTCGCCGATAACCTGCGGATCGAGAATACGTGAAGTGGAATCCAGTGGGTCAACGGCCGGATAGATGCCGAGCTCGGCAATCTGACGGGAAAGAACCGTGGTTGCATCCAGGTGGGCAAAGGCAGTAGCCGGAGCCGGGTCGGTCAAGTCGTCGGCAGGAACATAGATGGCCTGAACCGAGGTAATCGAACCTTTTTTTGTGGAGGTGATGCGCTCCTGCAACTCGCCCATCTCGGTGGCCAGCGTAGGCTGGTAACCAACGGCGGAAGGGATACGGCCCAGAAGGGCGGAAACCTCTGATCCAGCCTGAGTGAAGCGGAAGATATTGTCGATGAACAGCAGAACGTCCTGGCCCTCTTCGTCTCGGAAGTACTCGGCGACGGAGAGCGCGGTCAGGGCGACTCGCGCACGGGCGCCGGGGGGCTCGTTCATCTGGCCGTAAACCAGGGCGGCCTTGTCAAGAACGCCGGACTCCTTCATTTCCATCCAGAGGTCGTTTCCTTCTCGGGTACGCTCGCCAACACCTGCGAAAACCGAGTAACCGCCATGCTGCTTGGCGATGTTATTGATCAGTTCCATGATCAGAACGGTCTTGCCGACGCCGGCGCCACCGAATAGACCGATTTTGCCGCCACGGGCATAGGGTGCCAGAAGGTCAACGACCTTGATGCCGGTGGTGAAAGCTTCTACCTTGGTGGACTGATCTTCGAAGGAAGGCGCCTCGCGGTGGATGGCATACTCTTTCTCATTGCCGATCGGTCCCATTTCGTCAACCGGCTCACCGATGACGTTCATGATGCGACCCAGGGTTTTGGCGCCAACCGGGGCACAGATCTGCTTGCCGGTATCAATAACGACCTGACCGCGCTTGAGGCCATCGGTGGAGTCCATGGCGATGGTACGCACGGAATTCTCACCAAGATGCTGGGCAACTTCCAGTACCAGATTGTATTCACGGTCATCAATGGCCGGATTTGTCACGCGCAAGGCGTGGTAGATCTCCGGCAGCTTGCCGGGCTCAAATTCGACGTCGATAACAGCGCCGATGACCTGCGAAATTTTACCTGTGTTCTGACTCATGGAACGGTGTCCTCCTGCGGCCGTGCGGCCTCATATAGTGTTACGTAATTGTGTTTAGAACGTTAGAAATTATTTCGTGAACGCACTTATCTCGTGTAACGAGGCTCAGCCTTTTATCGATTCAGACCCGGAGATGATTTCCATCAACTCCGTGGTAATGGCAGCCTGACGCGCCCGGTTGTACTGGAGGGTCAGCTTGCCAATCATTTCGTTGGCATTCTTGGATGCGCTATCCATGGCGGTCATGCGGGCACCGTGTTCACCAGCCACTGTTTCCAGCATGGCTTTAAAGATCTGCACCTCGATGTTTTTGGGCAGTATCTCAGCCAGCAGTTCGCCAACCGATGGTTCATAGATAAATTCCACGGGTGTTTCGTCAACGGCACTCGTTTCTTCGGGAACAATCGGCAACATCTGCTGAAAGGTGATGTCCTGGGTCATGACCGTACGGAACGAGTTGTAGAGAAGTTCGACCTGATCGTACTCGCCGGACACAAATCCATCGACGACTTCCTGAGCCAGCATGACTGCAGACTGATAATTCGGCTTTGCCAGAATATTGGAAAAATTCTTGTAAACCGTATAACGGCTTCTCAGGTATTCGTGACCCTTGCGACCAATGGTCATGACATTTATCTGCTCGTATGAACCCGATTTTTCCTTGAGATAGCGGTCGGCAGCCTTGCACAAGTTGGTATTGAATCCACCACACAAACCACGATCCGAAGTAAGAACAATCAGCAGCAGCTTCTTGGCCTCACGCTTTTCAAGCAACGGGTGCAGATCTCCCTCAAGGTTGGCCGACAGTGACAGCAGCACTTCACCCAGCTTTTTTGCGTAGGGTCGGGCAGCCACGACATTTTCCTGGGCCCGGCGCAGTTTTGCGGCCGAGACCATTTTCATGGCCTTCGTGATCTGGCGGGTATTTTTTACGGATACGATCCGTTTTTTAATGCTTTTAAGGCTTGCCATATCTCAAACCGTCCTTGTTTACGCGGTAAATTCCTTCTTCAGCTGCCCCATAGCGGCAATGATTCTGCCCTTCATATCGTCGTCAATGGCTTTTTTGTCACGTAATTCGGCAAGCAGTTCGGCCTGGCGATTATCAAAGAATGCGTATAGTTCCGTCTCGTACTTCTTGAGAGCAGAAACCGGGTAGTCATCCAGAAAGCCGTTGTTGGCGGCAAAGATAACCAGAACCTGCTTCTCGTTGGGGATCGGACGATACTGGGGCTGCTTGAGGATTTCAACCAGACGCACACCGCGCTCCAGCTGCATCTGAGTAGCCCTGTCCAGATCGGAACCGAACTGGGCAAAAGCGGCCATCTCACGGTATTGTGCCAGGTCAAGGCGCAGAGTACCGGCAACCTGCTTCATCGACTTGGTCTGGGCGGAACCACCGACGCGGGATACCGAGAGACCGACGTTGATGGCCGGACGGACACCGGAGAAGAACAGGTCGGACTCCAGGTAGATCTGGCCGTCGGTGATGGAGATAACGTTGGTCGGGATGTAGGCGGACACGTCGCCGGCCTGAGTTTCGATAATCGGTAGCGCTGTCAGCGACCCTGCGCCACGCTCATCGGAAAGTTTGCAGGCACGTTCCAGCAGACGGCTGTGCAGATAGAAAACGTCACCCGGATAAGCTTCACGTCCAGGCGGGCGACGGAGTAGCAGGGAAAGCTGACGATAGGCAACAGCCTGCTTGGAAAGATCATCATAGATGATCAGGGCGTGCCTGCCGCTGTCGCGGAAGAACTCACCCATGGTAACACCGGTGTAAGGTGCGATGAACTGCAGCGGAGCGGATTCGGATGCGGTTGCCGCAACGACGATGGTGTAATCCATGGCGCCGTGATCGGTCAGCTTGGAAACAACCTGGGCCACCGTGGAACGCTTCTGGCCGATAGCAACATAGATACAGACAACATCGCCGCCTTTTTGGTTGATGATGGTGTCAATGGCAACAGCGGTCTTGCCGGTCTGACGGTCGCCGATGATCAGTTCGCGCTGGCCACGACCGATCGGTACCATGGAGTCAATCGCCTTGAGGCCGGTAGCCATCGGTTGATGGACCGATTTACGGTCAACAATGCCGGGGGCTTTGATCTCCACCTTGCTGAAGCTGCTGGTGTTGATGGCGCCTTTACCGTCGATGGGCTGTCCGATGGCGTTGACAACGCGACCGATTAGTGCGTCGCCGACCGGTACCTCGGTAATACGGCCGGTGCGCTTGACGGTGTCGCCTTCCTTGATCTCGGAAAACTCACCCAGAATGGCGGCGCCGACGTTATCTTCTTCCAGGTTGAGGACCATACCGGTAACGCCGCCGGGAAACTCCAGCAGCTCACCGGCCATGGCGCCAGCCAGGCCGTGAATACGGGCAATACCGTCACCGATGGAGATAATCGTGCCTGTTTCAGACACTTCAACCTCTTTGCCATACTCTTTGATCTGTTTTTTGATGATCTCGCTGATCTCTTCGGCTCTGATTTCCATGGATGCTCCTACCCCTTCTGTAATATATCCTGAATCCGTTTAAGCTGCGTTTTTACACTGCTGTCAAATGCCGTATCGCCAATCTGCGTGACCACACCGCCCAGAAGAGTCGGGTCAACGGTAACCTGGGGGATGACCTTCTTACCGCTTTTCTTCTCAAGGGCGCTCTGGATGGCGGCCACCTGGCTGCCGTCCAGCGCAAAGGCCGTCTTGATAATAGGACGAATGATTCCGGATTGCTCATCAGCCAGCGTCTCGTAGGTATGCACAATCTGATCGAGGAACGCCACCCGATTCTTGTCCACCAGCAAGAGCAGAAAGTTGCCGACCAGCTCGGAACATTCCAGCTTGGCTATGAGATCCATCATGATCCCTTTTTTCTGCGCTGCCGTGAAGGCCGGATTGGCAAAAATAGCCTTCAGGTCTGCATTGGCTGCAAATACGCGGTCAATGGCTGTCAGCTCATCGCGAAAACGGTCAATCAGTCCGCCCTCGGAACCAAGCTGTACCAGCGCCTTGGCATAGCGACGTGCTAAAGTATTATTGATCACTGGATCTGTACCACCTTGTCAAGATATTCACCGACAAATCGATCGTGGTCGGCCTTCTGTATGGCGCCGGACAGCTTGCCGGTAGCAATCTCAACCGCCAGGCGGCTAGCCTCGGCCCGCAACTCGGTACGGGCCTTGATCGTTTCCTGCTCAGCTGACTGGGCAGCCTGGGCAGCGATCTTCTGAGCGGCCAAGCGCGCCTCGGCGATGATGCGCTCTTTTTCCTGCTCACCCTCGTGGATGATGGCTGCCTGAAGCTCGTCGATCTCTTTCGTGGCCTGAGTGAGCTTGCCGGTATATTCGGCCAGCTTGGCTTCAGCGGCTGCCCGACCCTCCTGGGCATCCTTCAGTTCCTTTTCGATCTGGGTCTGACGGGCCGCCAGTGAGCCCTTAACGTCAGCCTTTTTAAGGGCAAAGCCCAGTATGCCGAGCAGAATTAAGAAGTTAAGTACACGCCAGCCAAAGTCTTTCAGCTGGGCACCTTTGTCAACGTGGTGCGCGCCTTCGCCGCCTTCACTGGCAAAACCGACCGAGGCAGCCAGCACGATTGCGGCAATGAATGTCAGGGAGAAAAAGATTTTTTTGGTGCGCTCAGATACCATCAACATGGTTACAGGCTCCTCCCCAGGATTTTTTCACAGATATCGCCGGAAAGGAGTTCGGCCTGCTGTTTCAGCAGTACTCTGGCATCAGCAGCTTCCTTGGCTACTCGGTCACGGATCGTTCCGAGAGAAGCTGTTGCCTCTGCGCGAGCCTTTTCCAGTAGCGAGGTCTCTTCTGCCTGGGCCTGCTTGACGGATTCGGCCCGGCGGGCACCGGCATCAGCCTTGGCATCACGCAGCCTGGCCTCGTACAAAGCCATTTTTTCCTGTACCTCTAGGTCAACCGCGGCGGCCTTTTCACGGGCACTGTCGATCACCTGACGGCGTTCGGCCAGAACCTTGCGGATCGGCTTGTACAGAAAGATGTTGAGGACCAGGACAAGAATCCCGAAATTCACTAACTGAACAAAAAATGCTACATTTAATTCAATCACGACCTACCCCTTGCAGGCATCCTGAGTTGTATACTGTATCCCGGATTCGGGCGTAAAACAGAGATTAGCTATCATAATTTTTGCGCGGGTGTCAAGAAAATTGCAGCCGCTGAATACATTTATTTTTCCAAAAACTGCCTGCCCTCTGCTCTACAGGTCGAGCAGATCAATGATCCGGGTCAGTTCATCCGTATCATTGAAGTGGATCTCCAGCCGACCGCCTTTCGTCCCGACCCGGCGGATGGCAACCCGCGACTGGAAGCGTTTCTGCAACTGTTCCTCAAGGGAGCTCATCAGCAGGTCCGGCTGTTGTGGGCGCTTGCGGCCGGAGACAGGACGGGGGTTAACCTTCAGTCGCCGCACCAGCTCTTCGGTGGCCCGCACACTCAGTTGACGGTGCAGAATTTCATGACGGGCCTTTTCGATCAATTCCAGGCTCTCCAGAGCCAGCAAGGCGCGAGCGTGCCCCATGCTAAGACGCTCTTCGATGATGTCGTGCTGAATGGATTCGGGCAGTTTGAGCAGCCGCAGGGCGTTGGTCACGGCGGTGCGGCTCTTGCCGACCCGCTTGGCCACATCCTCCTGGGAGATGCTGAACTGCTCCACCAGTGACCGGTAGGCCTGGGCCTCCTCAATGGCATTGAGATCCTGGCGCTGGATGTTCTCAATCAGGGCCAGTTCCATGATAACCGCGTCGCTGGCCTCGCGGATAACAACGGGTACCTCATGGAGTCCAGCCTTCTGTGCGGCCCTCCAGCGGCGCTCACCGGCGATGATCTCGAAAAGACCATCCTTCTGGGTAACCACCAGCGGCTGTATGATACCCTGCTCACGAATCGAGGCTGCCAGTTCTTCCAGTTTCTCCGGTGCAAAGTATTTGCGGGGCTGGTTTTTGTTGGGGCGGATCTGTTCGATGGGGCAGAGGAAATAATCCCTGCTTCCCCGCGCCATTTCCGGCACCTGGAGAAGTGCTGCCATCCCCTTGCCAAGGCCACCTTTTTTAACCATTGGTCGCCTCCCTGCGGATGATTTCCCGGGCGAGCTGCAAATAGCTGGCAGCACCGCGGGATGCAATATCGTAATAGATGATCGGCAGGCCGTGGCTGGGAGCCTCGGCCAGACGAACGTTGCGCGGCACGACCGTCTCGAACACCTGTTCGGGAAAATGGGTGCGGATCTCTTCGGCCACCTCTTTGCCCAGGTTGCCGCGGGCATCGAACATGGTCAGCAGTATGCCTTCGATCTTCAGCAGTGGATTAATCCGCTTTTTAACCAGACTGATGGTGTTCAGAATCTGTGACAGACCTTCCATGGCGTAGTACTCGCACTGCAGGGGGATCAACACGGAATCGGCGGCGGTCATGGCATTGACGGTCAGCAGGTTGAGCGAGGGCGGACAGTCGATGATTATATAGCGGTAGTCAGGCGCCAGAACTGACAGGGCAAACTTGAGCTTCTGCTCGCGGCCGATCTCGGGGGCCAGTTCCAGTTCGGCGCCGGCCAGATCGGAATTGGCCGGCAGGATATGCAGAAACGGGTGACCGGTATCCACCACGATGGAACGGGGGTCAAGCTCGTTGATCAGGGCATCGTACACCGTATGCTTGAGACCCGAGCGCTCGATACCCACACCGCTCGTGGCATTGGCCTGAGGATCGGTATCGACCAGCAGTGTCGGCCGTTCAGTCGCCGCCAGACAGGCTGCCAGATTGACGGCGGTGGTAGTCTTGCCGACGCCACCTTTCTGGTTGGCGATACAGATGATTTTAGTCATGAGGGTGTGCTTTCTGCCGTGGTAATTGAGATCGCACGTTGAGTGCGCGGTGCGTTGGGAGCAGAAAAATTAGCACAACCGGCCCGGTATTGGAAATGATTTTTTGACACGGGTCAAGGGCGGGCCGAAGGACCTGGAGAGCCAGCTGAAGCGAAAAGGTTACGGAAACGGAGTGCCGGCCGTGTCATGGCAGGCAGGAATAAGCGAACACAATCCAACTGTTTGTGACAGAAAACTTTACTTGCATGCCAGACGGCAATGGCATATATTTAATGGCAGGAGTAATGCCATGAAAACAGCCACAATCCATAATTTTCATGTTCCACTGCCGGAGCAGCTTTACACCCGCCTGCGGGATGTGGCGCATCGCCAGCAGAGACCTGCAACGCAGTTGGCAAAACAAGCGGTCGAATATTGGCTCGAAGAGCAGGAAAAACTGACCCTGCACGAAGAAATCGTCCGTTACGCCACGCAGTCAGCGGGAACCTCTGACGACCTTGATGAACAGCTTGAAGCGACGGGTTTGGAGCATCTGGATGACATGGAACATGGTCAATGAAGCGGGGCGATGTTTATTGGGCGAATCTCGCACCCCGTTCGGGATCGGAGCAAACAGGCAGGCGACCGGTTATCATCCTCTCCCATGATGCTTTCAATGAAACACCGGCGTGGCGCTCCATTATCGTTGTCCCCATTTTAACATCGCCAACCCAAGCGCGTCGTGGCCCAACAGTAGTTGCCCTGCCAGCCGGAACCGCCAGCTTGAAGAGTGACAGCAGCGCCATTTGCCACCAGGTCACGACACTCGACCGTGCCAAGCTGGAAGAGCGTCTGGGTGCGCTCCCGGACGAGTTTTTTGTCCAGGTTGAAAAAGCGCTGCTCGCTGCGCTGGATATTCGTCGATAATTTCTGTTGCCCCTACCAAACTCCGGTTTTCAGCGCTTTCCACACTCACTCAACCACTGACACCCCCATTATATGCGGCAATTGTCCAATAGATATTGGCGATAGCAAGGCTGGTGAAAAAGATCTTCCAGTCCCGCCGGGACATGCCGTTGTATTGGTGGCTGCCGTGGCACAGGGGGTTTGGCCTGTGCGGAAAAAGTAAAGGCTGGCTACTTCATTACCTGTGATGATAAAATCATCAAAAGGTACTCAGGAAAGCTAACGGTCATGAACCCCGTTGATTTTGCAAAATTATTAGTTCAGGAGTCCTAAATGAAAACATCTCTTAAAAAGATCCATATACCCGACAGCGACCAGGTTCGGAGCGAAGCGCTTCAAAGCGTTATTAGCCAGCTTGGCGTTGCAAAAGCAGCCTTTTTTATACGAGAAACAATGTCAGGCCCGACCGATTACCTAAAACTTAAGGGTGACCTGTTCAAAGGACAATCGGCCACGGAAATCTACGAGCAGATCAAGGCTGGCTGATATATCCATTAGCTCTCATTTTTATTAACAAAGCCCTTCGGGAGGAATTTCTCGAAGGGCTTTGTGTTTTCGCTTACTTCGCCAGACCGATGCTGTCAGTGAACACCACCCGCCACACCCACACCACCACTGACACTCCCATATACGCAGCAACTGTCCAATAGACATTGGCAATGGCAAGGCTGGTGAAAAAGATCTTCCAGTCCCGCCGGGACATGCCTTTGTATTGGTGGCTGCCGTGGCGCAGGTAGACCACCGTAACGAAGGAATCCGCAGCAACTATTTACCTTGACCAATAGTATCACAAAATGATACCAATATCTTATGAATAACAAGCAGCGAAAAACTCTTCATGCAATATTTGCAAATCCGGTTCAATCAGGCATTAACTGGAACGATATCGAAGTGTTGCTTGTTGCCCTTAGCGCGGAAAAATTCGAAGGCTGCGGTTCTCGGGTTCGTTTTCTGCTCAACGGCGTTCGCGCCACATTTCACCGTCCGCACCCAGAGAAGGAAACCGACAAGGGAGCGGTTGTGTCAGTAAGAAGATTTCTGGAGACAGGAGGAATCAAACCATGATGGAATACAAAGGCTATACCGGCAAACTTGAATTCGACGACGAAGCAGGCATCTTCCACGGGGAGGTCATCAGCACCCGCGATGTCATCACCTTTCAAGGCGCCAGCGTGGACGAAATTCGCCAGGCATTTCACGACTCGATTGATGATTACCTCGACTTTTGCGCCCAGCTGGGCCAGACCCCGGAAAAGCCCTTCACCGGTAAACTCATGCTACGCATGCCGCCCGACCTGCACCGTAAGGCATACATCGCCGCACAGCAGGCTGGCAAAAGCGTAAATGCCTGGATAACCGACTGTATCGGAGATATGTCTCACAGTCACTGATTTCCTTGCTACTGCATGGCGATCGATCATCCACCCTTAACCGCCCGCCACACCCATTCCACCAGCGATATCCCCATGAAGCAGGCCAGAGTCCAGTAAGCGTTGCCGACAACCACGCTGGCTGAAAAAATTGTCCAGTCGCGCCGTTTCATGCCGTTGAATGCGTCCGTGTCGCATGTAGACCATGGTGATGAAGGGATCATAGCGGACGGAGAGGAACAGAAAAAACAGCAAGTCGCCCTTGTTCATGAACCATCGGGCCAGTCGTGCCGCCATGTTGCCGCCTTCATAAGCTTTCAAGCTCTTGATGGCCTCGATCCCCAACCAGTCGCGGCCCGACCAGTCATAAAAACGGATCAGAAGAATACACGCCAAGCCGGACAACGCCCCCATGACTAAACCACCACGCAGTATGCCAAACGCGAAAACGACATAAGGATAGAGCAGGTAGTCGAAACCGATCTCCAGCAAACGGTTGGCGGACAAGCCAATTGCCAGTTCAGTAACTCTTCCGCGATGTTTCACTGCCTTCTGTAACAGGCTGTTTTGTGCGGTTTCAGCTTCCATAATCCTCGTTGTTATTTGGCTTCAGATCTCGTAGTTCCGGTGCCATGACATGTTCATATTTTTTCCTGTAGGCCGGATCTTTCCAGTCATTTCCGGTGATGATTTTGCGGCAATTTTCGGAGCCACATTTGCACTTGAGTTTGAAATGCGGATTTGTGATCATCAAGCCGTAATCGCAGAAAAGCTCCTCGCCAGCCCGTACTGACCGAATCGTAATGAAGTTACTCTCTGCATCAAACCCCACATTGCCGGAGCAGCTATGATTCATGTGCCACGGCATCGACAGGTAATTGATATCATCAGGCCCCCAGAAACCTTCCTCGGAGCTTGCACAATATTTGTCGATCATCCGCTTGGTTGGTTTATCCAGCTCTGCATATTCATCCCAGGAATAGAGATTTTCGCCGAGCCGTTCCGCCAAGCCGATGATGGTTCCCTTTTTTAGACTGCGAACGGCGAATAAACCTATCTGGCCTGGCAACAACTGTGCAAAATCATGGCCATATTATGCCTCGTTATATACAATGAAAGGTGACCATTATAAAACACGCATCAGACGTTTTTTCAAGGAATAACCTTAATTTGCTTTCAAAGTTGGCATCCATAAGACCTCAGAGGTTTCCAAAACCTCTGAAGTCTATCGAAATTTTGATTGCAAATGCGAAGAAGACACAAAGGTTCATGAACAGAACAAATCAGCCAGTCCATTCTCCCGCATAAAATCATCAAAGGCTCTATCCAGCGGCGCCTTGATAACGATCTCATCCCCCCGCTCATCCTTGAATCCCAGCGAGGCGCAATGCAGCAACATGCGTTCCGCCGGCACGCCGCCGTAGGTTGCATCGCCAACAATCGGCAGCCCCGACGCCTCCAGGTGGACGCGGATCTGGTGCGTACGACCGGTCTGCGGCCGCGCTTCCACCAGTGAAAAGTCACCCGCTGAGGAGAGCAGGCGGAACTCCGTCAGGGACGACCGCCCTTCGGCCATGATGCCGTAACGCGAAGTCCCCAGCTTGCCAATAGGTCCGTCAACAGTCCAGGTATCCTGCCCCGGCCGCCCGCTGACCAGCGCCAGGTAGCGCTTGTCCACCAGCCCGTCGTGAAAGCGCTTGGAGAGCCAGGCCGCCGCCTGTTTGTGCCTGGGAAACAGCATGACACCCGAAGTGCCGCGATCGAGGCGATGGATGACCCGGGCCGGCTCACTGCTGCCCTGCTGGCGGAAATACTCCGATACCCAGTATTCCAGCGTTCCCTTGAGCTGATAGGGTGTGCGCTGGCTATTGATCCCGGCCGGTTTGTTAACCGCGATCAGTGCCCTGTCCTCATATAAAAGGGCCTCGGGTGGCAGGATCAGTTCCCGGAAACGGCCCGCCTCCATCACCCCGGCCTCGATGATATCCCCGGCCTTGACCATGCGCGAAGCTACCCGCACCATGCTGTTGTTGACGGCGCACCCGCCCCGGTCGATGATACGCCGAGCCTCCGACTTGCTGAGCGCATCGAAGAGCAGGGATACGGTTTCGTCCAGACGATGCCCGCCCTGCTCTGCTGTGACTGTTTTTCTGAGTATCATTCCTCGTTACTACCCCGTTTCCATGCAGTAATGCAAATGAAAATCACGGTGGCGCAGGAGCGCAATATCTGCTACCCTCTGCCGCCATGAACACCGAATCCATCCCTGACATGCCCCTTTTACGCGGACCGGTAGCCCTGTCGCACCTCTTCCTGCGCGGTTTTTTGCAGGAGGGGGATCAGGCCGTTGACGCCACCTGCGGCAACGGCAGCGACACGCAGCTGTTGGCGGAGCTGGTGGGTACAACCGGCCGTGTGTGGGCCTTCGACATCCAGCAGGCGGCCGTCGACCAGACTGCCCGCAGACTGGCGGAGGCTGGACTGGCGGAGCGGGTGGAATTGATCGGCGCCGGCCATGAGACCCTGACCTGCCACGTGCCAGGCGGCATCAGCCTGGTCGTATTTAACCTCGGCTACCTGCCGGGCGGTAACCGCAGCATCATCACCAGGCCGGAGACAACCACGACTGCGCTGGGTATGTCCCTGGAATGCCTGAAACCGGGCGGCATCCTGGCGGTGACGATCTATCCCGGCCACAACGGTGGTGAGCGGGAGCGGCACAGCGTAGAGGACTGGGC
>JBBQXT010000028.1:0-25170 GCA_038209415.1 Geobacterales bacterium | reverse complement strand
AAAGGTGCCGGAGGCGATGCACAGGCTGTAGACCTGCTCGATGGTCCGCTCTGTGTAGCAGGTGCCGTTGGGGTTGCCGGGATTACAGAGATACAGGGCGTCATAACCCTCGGACAGGGTCTGCTGCAGTGCCGCCAGATCTATGGAGAAATTGTTCCCGGGCTTGAGGATGAAATGCCTGACCGCCCACTTCTGCTGGGCCAGGGCGCGCACATATTCGTTGAATGAGGGCGATATGACCAACGCCCGAGAGCCTGTGAGCATGGCGGGCAGGTTGTAGATGATTTCCGTTGATCCGTTGGCAACGCAAATATTGGCGGTAGACAGGCCGTGGTAGCTGGCCAGCGCCTGTTTAAGCTCGCGCTGGGAGTTGTCAGGGTAATGCACCAGGCTGTCCAGGGTGCTGATGACGGCCTTTTTGACCTGCGACGAGATCCCCAGCGGATTGATACTGGCTGAGAAGTCGATGATAGTGGACGGGTCTGTGTCCAGCTGGCGGGCTATGTCGAAGATGTTGCCGCCGTGGTCATAAGTGTGGGACAAGGGAGCCTCCCAGGGCGAAAGTGGCGGCGATGCAGACGGCCGCCATTAACAGGGTCGTCAGGTACATGAGCGTAATCATGGACCTATAAGCGTTCGCGTCAAGCGGGACAGCGGGGTCCCCGATCTGTTCCTTCCAGGCAGGTCTGCCGTTGTAACTGGCCGGGCCGCCCAGCTGCACACCCAGTGCACCGGCCGCAGCCGCTTCGGGATGACCGCTGTTGGGAGAAGGGTGCTTCAGGCGGTCGCGCAGGGCTATTGACAGGGCGCCTGACGGAGACAGGCCGGCCAGCGGGGCCGCCAGCACCATCAGCAAAGCGGTCAGCCGCGCCGGGATGAAATTAAGCAGGTCGTCCATGCGGGCGGATGCCCAGCCGAAGTGCAGGTAACGCTCGTTTTTGTAGCCGACCATCGAATCCAGCGTGCTGACCGCCTTATAGACCATACCGCCGACCGGTCCGGTCAGGGTCAGCCAGAAAAGCGGCGCTATAATCCCGTCGGAGGTGTTCTCGGCCACGGTTTCAACCAGCGCGCGCCAGATCCCGGCTTCATCAAGGGCATCGGTATCCCGGCCGACGATCCGCGCCAGGTGGCGGCGCGCTTGGCTGATATCACCGTCAGCCAGGGCCTGTGCAACCAGGGCTGATTCGCGGTGCAGTGAACGGGCCGCCAGGCAGGTGTAGGAGATACCGACAGAGACCAGAAAACCAGCCAGCGGATGCAGACCGTAGCCGGCCCGGATCAGCAGCCAGGTTGCCGTTCCGGCGACCCCGGCGGTGACGGTCAGCAGCAGGACCCCTGCCATGCGTTTGTGCCGGGTGAGCCTGTTGAGCAGCAGGTCGAGGGTGCTGATCAGGCGGCCGATGAGTACCACCGGATGCGGCAGCCAGCGGGGATCACCCAGTGCCAGATCAAGAACAATGGCCGCGACAAGGATGGCCGGTCCGACAGGGCCCACTAGCCGAGTCCGCAGATGTCCAGCAATTGTTTGATATCCAGGTGCTGCTCCAGGTGCTCGGCAAGCCGGTCAAAGGGGTCCTGGAGTGGAATGCTGTGGTCTGTGCTGCGCTGCGGCAGACCTTTTTCCTGGCGGATGCGGTTGAGATAGGTCTCGCGGAAATGCGCATTTTCGAAAATACCATGCAGATACGTGCCGAAAATCCTGCCATTGCGGGAAACGGTGCCGTCCGCGATGGTGACGGAGGCTTCACCGCGGCGAAAGATGCGCGCGAATGGCCGCGGCACTCCGAAATGGGTCGTCCTCCCCATGTGGATTTCATAGCCGTTTATGACGCCGCTGCAATTGGGCGCTAGCGACAGTCCGGCCTCATCCAGGTACGCCAGCGCCTGATGAGTCTCCTTTTCCGGCAGCATCTCGGTTTCCACCGGCAACAAGCCCAGCCCGACGGCCTCCTTGACGGCAGATTCAATGCAGCCGGGGTCCAGCACCCGTTGTCCGAGCATCTGGTAGCCGCCGCAAATACCGATGATATTGCCCTGGAATTCCTTTATCTCGTCGTAGATTCCCCGTTCCATCAGGAAATACATATCCGCGATGGTGGATTTGCTGCCGGGGATAATCAGGACGTCCAGACCCCTGATCTGATCGGGCAGCTCCACATAGCTGAGGCTGACATCGGGCTCGGTCTGGAGCGAGTCGAAATCGGTGAAATTGGAGATGCGCGGCAACTTGAGGATCCCGATCCGGATCCGTTTCTGGCCCGCTATGATGCTGATGACCTTGGAACGGTTGCCGAGGTCTACGCTGTCCTCGGCCGGCAGTGCCAGATCGAACATCCAGGGCAACACACCCAGCACTGGAATCCCGGTTCTCTCACGGATGAAATCAAGCCCAGGCGCCAGGATGGAGGCGTCTCCACGGAACTTGTTGATGATGATGCCCTTTATGTAGGCGCGCTCCAGCGGTTCCAGCAGTTCGACTGTCCCAACGATCTGGGCAAATACGCCGCCCCGGTCGATATCGGCCACCAGAACCACCGGGCAGCGGGCTATCAGGGCGATTTTCAGGTTGGCGATATCGCTCTGCTTCAGGTTGATTTCCGAGATGCTGCCGGCACCCTCGATGACGATGAATTCATAGGACTGACGAAGGCGCTCAAGGCACTCACGGACCACCGGCAGTACGGTTGGTTTATAGAGGTCGTATTCCTGCACATTCATGTTTCCCACCGGCCGGCCCTGGACGATTACCTGGCAGCCTGTGTCGGAATTGGGCTTGAGCAGGATCGGGTTCATGTCGGTATGCGGATTGATGTCACAGGCCTGCGCCTGCACGGCCTGCGCCCGGCCGATTTCGCCCCCCTCGGGGGTCACGAACGAGTTCAGCGACATGTTCTGGGACTTGAAGGGGGCTACGGTAATGCCCCTCTTCAGCAGCAGACGACAGACTCCGGCGGTTATGACCGACTTGCCTACATCCGAGGCGGTACCGCAGAACATGACCGCACCGGCCCGGGGCAGCGGTTCTTCCAAAGCGCTCGCATCCGCCGTTGTGTCGGCTGTGTTGCCAAGTTTGCGGGCATACCCGCGTGGGGTGATCATACGTCCCTGGCCGTCCACGAATGTGCTGGAATTGCCGATGATAACGATCGTGGACATATCAATCGCGTGGTCGAGCATGTTGCCAAGCGAGGTGACCGTGACGGACTCTCCTTCACGGCAGGCGTTGCGGACGATCCCGGTTGGGGTCTCTGCCGGCCGTGCAGCAAGGATGATGCGCCGGGCCTCCTCGATCTGGGTCACGCGGCTTTTGCTGCGGGGGTTGAAAATGACAATCACGAAGTCGGCCCGGGCGGCCGCTTCCAGGCGCGACTTGATCAGGTCCCAGGGGGTCAGCAGGTCTGAAAGTGAAATGACGGCAAAGTCGTGCATCAAGGGCGCTCCCAGCACGGAAGCGGCCGCCTGAATGGCCGAGATGCCCGGAATGACCGAAACCTCCGGGGGTGGCAGCTGGTCCTGCCGGCTGTCGATCTCGATTAGTTCGAAGACCAGGCCGGCCATGCCGTAGATGCCGGCGTCACCGCCCGAAACCAGGGCCACGGTTTCACCCGCGCGCGCCAGCCGGATGGCTTCCCGGCAGCGCTCGACCTCCTGCATCATGACGGTGGAGATAATCCGCTTGCCCTCCAGCAGAGGACGGATCAGGTCGATGTAATTGGTGTAGCCGACAATGGTGGTCGAAGCGGCGATGGCCTGACGGGCTGCCTCTGTCAGGTGGCTGATGTCGCCGGGACCGCTGCCTACTACGTAAAGTTTTGCCATTTTCTACCTGGTGGTGAAGCTCATGGAGTGTGCCCGCTGCGCTGTGCGCGTCGGGCTGGGGCAAAATATTACACGGCCGTCCAGGGAGTTGCAAGACTGAAATGTTTACGAGGCCGGTGGGGATGCGCCTCAGGGGGAGGAACGGCTGCGGTTGCACGTTTTGTTTCATTATCTGTGGGCATGCACAACTAAACCTTTGTCGGATGTGCTGACCCGGCAGTCTGAAAATCCGAGGCGTTTCAGCCGCAGCAGGATGAAAAACGAGGCGATCGGATGTACATCCGCCAGGATCAGCGGAAAGAAATCCGTCCGCATGGATGTTATCGCACGCCAGGTGGCTTTTAGTGAGTTAGAAGTCATTTCTGCGTTTTTCTGGCAGAAAATGACTTTGTTAACGCACGTATCCTGTTTATAAGGGCCTGGTTCATGAATGTTCGCTGGTTTCGTTGAATTCCAGATCCTTCCACTGTTCAATGGTGTTGTCCAGTCGCCACTGACTGCCGGCCATGTAGGTCAGTTTGCCTTCGCCGTCGATATAGACGTGCATGGCCTCCTTCTTTTCAAACTCCTCGATGCGCTTTTTCTCGCCCTGTATCCAGCGGGCGGTGACATAACTGACCGGTTCGAAGGCGACCTTGACGCTGTATTCGTGCTCCAGGCGGTGCAAGACCACCTCGAACTGCAGCAGCCCGACTGCGCCGATAACCCAGTCGGAACCCATCACCGGCTTGAATACCTGTGTAGCGCCCTCTTCGGCCAGCTGGACCAGCCCTTTTTCCAGGGCCTTGGACTTCATCGGGTTGAGCAGGCGCACCTTGCGGAAATGCTCCGGTGCAAAGCTGGGGATGCCGGTAAACTTCAACTCCTCGCCCTGGGTAAAGGTGTCGCCGATCTTGATCGTGCCGTGATTGTGAATGCCAATAATGTCCCCCGGCCAGGCCTCCTCAACATTGGTGCGGTCCTGGGCCATGAAAATGGTTGCATTGGCAATCTGCACTTCGCGTCCCAGACGGACGTGACGGACCTTCATGCCGCGCGTGAACTTGCCGGAACAGATGCGGAAAAAAGCGATCCGGTCGCGGTGGGCCGGGTCCATGTTTGCCTGGATCTTGAAGGTGAAGCCGCTGAAGGGTTCCTCATAGGGTGAAACCGACCGGGGGACAGCCTCGTGCGGCAGCGGGGGCGGGGCGTGTTCCACAAAGGCATCCAGAAGCTGCTGGACTCCGAAGGTGTTGATGGCGCTGCCGAAGAAGACCGGCGTCTGTCGGCCGGCCAGGTAGGCCTCCTTGTCAAAGGGGTGGGCGGCGCCTTCCAAGAGTTCCACATCACGGCGAAGTTCTTCAACCTGACTGCCCAGCAGCTGATCCAGGCGGGGGTCGTCCAGCCCGGTGACCGTCAGAATCTCGCCCGTGCCGTTATCAGCCTCGGCATCAAAGAAGATCAGTTCCTTGGTGTAGAGGTGATAAGTGCCGCGAAAACGCTTGCCCATGCCCACCGGCCAGGTCATGGGGGCGGTCTGTATCTTGAGATTTTTCTCGATGTCATCCAGCAGGTCGAAGGGGTCCTGCCCCTCGCGGTCCAGCTTGTTCATGAAGGTCATGATCGGCGTATGCCGCAGGCGGCAAACCTCCAGAAGTTTTTTCGTCTGGCTCTCGACCCCCTTGACCGAGTCGATCACCATCAGTACCGAGTCAACCGCGGTCAGCACCCGGTAGGTGTCTTCGGAGAAGTCGTTATGGCCCGGGGTATCCAGTAGGTTGATCTCGCAACCCTCGTAACTGAATTTCATCACCGATGAAGTGACCGATATGCCGCGCTGCTTCTCCAGATCCATCCAGTCTGAAGTCGCATGCCGCGCGGATTTGCGGGCGCGGACTTCACCGGCCTGCTGGATGGCGCCGCCGAAGAGCAGCAGCTTTTCCGTGATGGTGGTCTTGCCGGCATCGGGATGGCTGATGATGGCGAATGTTCGGCGTTTTTCAACTTCTTTGACGTTGAACTGTTCCACGAAAGGTGACTCCTTGTGCAATAGAAAGGCGGGCACTGCCCGCCTTGATTTCTTGTAGGGGCGCATGGCATGCGCCCAAGATGCAAAAGTGACGTTGCTGTCACCAGGGCGTACGCCGTACGCCCCTACGATCGAAATACCAGCCGGTCCAGGCACCATCTGCCGCCGCCGGCGATCATCAGGTACAGCGCGATGCCCAGCAGGGCCAGGTCGTATTCGATGCCGTGCCCACGGCCCGGCAGGCAGCCCATGTTCAGGAAAAAGCCGTTGGCCCAGTGTATCTTGTACATGGCCACCAGCATGACAGCCGAGATGCCGGCAGCGGACAGGCGCGTCAGGAAACCGGTCAGAATACCGAAACCGCCACCGAATTCGGCGATAATCGCCAGCAGGGTAAAAATGGCCGGGATGCCGAGATCCCTTTCAAAACTCGCAAAGGTTGCGGTCAGCCCCTTACCGCCGAACAGGCCCAAAAGTTTCTGGGAACCGTGTGCCATGAAGATAAGGCCCAGCGGTATCCTCAGCATCAGCGGGGCGATCAGATCGGTTGCGTCAAAACTACCTTTTGCCATTGGGTGCCTCCGTGGCTTCAATATGGAGCAGTCTTACGGTTATGACGGTAAAGGAACTTCGCCGGGAGAAGCTTGCGACAGTTTTTTGTGGATGCGTAGAAGCATGGAGGAGTGCCCGCAAAAGAATGCCGGTAACGGGAACGGTTGTTCTGGTGAAAAAATGGTGGGCGGTATGAGATTCGAACTCACGACCCCAGGCTTCGGAGGCCTGTACTCTATCCAGCTGAGCTAACCGCCCGCATGTAGCTGCCGCACATTGCTGATGCGACGAATCGATATGATTACACGAATCAGGCTCTCAACTCAAGCCAAAAATCTGTTATTTTGCAGGATGCTCTGCTAAGATGTGCCCGCAGCAGGGAGATCCGTCATGAAAGGCCCGAATATGCCAGTGTGCTCGAAGGAGCTGAAATGAGACCGGCCGGTATCCGCATCATCGGACTGACCGGCGGGATCTCCACCGGTAAAAACAGCATCGCGCGCTTCTTTCAGGAAAAAGGGGCCCCGGTGATCGATGCCGACCAACTCGCACGGGATGCTGTCGCACCGGGCAGCAGATGCCTGGCGGAGGTGCTGGCGGCGTTCGGAGAGGGTGTCCGTGCAGCGGATGGAGGGCTGAACCGCAAGGCCCTGGGCGCGCTGGTCTTCTCCGACAGCCGCAAACGGAGGCAGTTGGAGGGCATCCTGCATCCCGAGATCCGGCGCCTGGCAGAGGAGCGTATCGCAGCAGCGGCTCAGTCCGGGCAACGGGTCGTGTTCTATATGGCCCCGCTTCTGATTGAAGCGGGCGCAACCGACCGGGTGGACGAGCTCTGGGTGGTGACGGTACGTCCCGAGCTGCAGCTGGAGCGTTTGATGCACCGTGACGGCATCAGCCGCGACGAAGCGCAGCGGATTATTGCCAGCCAGATGCCACTGGCCGAGAAGGAACGTTGCGGCAGGATCGTGATCGACAACAGCGGCACTCCGGCGGAGACACGCCGGCAGTTGACTGAAATCTGGAAGCGGGAAATAGAGGGTGGAGATGACTGAAAATAAACATAATCCGCGACAAAATGTTCCGAATGAAACTTTGCCCGATACTGTCCGCAGCTGTTTTGCGGCGGTCCCGCGCGGCGCTGAAGAGATTGCCGCTGCCGAACTGGAAGCCCTGGGGATCACCGGGGCGCAGGTCAACAGGGGCGGGGTGGCCTTTACGGCCGACCGGGCCGGGCTGTACCGGGCCAACCTCTGGCTGCGGACCGCCAGCCGGGTGCTGGTGCAGCTGGCCGTGTTCCCCTGCACAAGCCCGGAGGAGCTTTACAGCGGGGTGCATGCCATCGATTGGGTACAGTTGGTTACCCCGGCCATGACCCTGGCCGTGGACTGCAGCCTGCGGGATTCAAACGCGACCCACTCCGGTTTTGTTGCCCTCAAGACCAAGGATGCCATAGTCGATCGCATCCGCGAGGCCTGCGGCAGCCGCCCGAACGTGGATACCGTTGCGCCGGATGTAAGGATCAACGTGCATCTGCACAGGAATATCTGCACTGTCAGTCTGGACAGCTCCGGGGACGCGCTGGACCGGCGAGGTTACCGGCTGGAGCGCAATGAGGCGCCGCTGCGCGAAACGCTGGCCGCCGCTGTGGTCGCCCTGACCGGCTGGGATGGTTCAATCCCGCTGGCCGATCCCATGTGCGGGTCGGGTACGATCCCGATTGAAGCTGCGCTGGTGGCTGGCCGGGTCGCCCCGGGACTGCAGCGTTCTTTCGGGTTTCAGCGCTGGCTGGATTTTGACAACAGGTTGTGGGAAGGGCTGCTCAGGGAGGCCGAGAGCGGTATTTGCACGCTTCCACCCGGGCTGATCAGCGGTCTGGACCAAGACAGCCGGGCACTGAAACTGGCTGGCCGCAATGCGGCCAAGGCCGGATTCGAGGGGCAGTTGCATTTCACTCATGCGGCTCTGGATGCGTTTCAGCCGGAGGGTGATACGGGGGTCATGATCGTCAATCCACCCTATGGCAAGCGACTGGGTGATGAAGTGGAGTTGCGTGAGTTGTACTGCCAGATCGGCGACATCATGAAAAAACGCTGCCGGGGGTGGACCGGTTATGTATTGACCGGTAATCTGGAACTGGCCAAGTACATCGGACTGAAGGCCTCGCGGCGCTTTGTGCTCTATAACGGGGCGATTGAGTGCCGTTTATTGAAATACGAGCTGTACTGAAGGCCGTCAGCGCTTGATCTTGTGGCAGAACAGGCAGCGCATGGGCTGGCCGCCCGGTTTGGCGGGATGGTCTTTCGGGAAGGCAATCTTTACTCCGTCATGGCACGCTTCGCAGAGCGGATCGACCTCTTTCTTGCTCTTTCCGTCCCTGATCATGTCGTGAAACTTCTGATGATCGGCATTTTTGGGAACGAGTTTTGTCTTCTCCTTGCCTGAAATGGCAATAAAAACTGCCAGCACGATGACAACTATTGCTACAAAGTACCAGTCACGCTTTTGGAATTTCATGGTTAGGGTCTCTTCCTTCAGTCTGTTAGGATTTGATCATCGAGAAGTAGATGATGACACCGCCGATAACTACTCCCGCCCCAATGAACGGAAAGATTGACGTCAGGGACAACTCCTGCCCGGGGGGAGGCATGGCGTAACGCATGAACACGATCATGGCGATCAGGAAAAACAGGGTCAGCAGCACGGGCGTGGATTTTTTCAGTACCCCGAAAAACAGAACGCCGGTGATAATGATCAGCACCACCGGATTTGAAAAAATCTGGGCCAGTGTCAGCGTCTGCAGGGTCGTCATCAGGTTGGAGGTTTCAAACGGTCGCAGAACCTCGGTGGTCTTTTCAATAAGCTGTTGTTTCTCCATCAGCGGGCTCCGCTCCTGTTTGTAGTCAAGCCGTCGAATAATAAAACATATCAAGCGGATCATCAAGAGAAATGCAGGGGGCGTCCTGACAAGGCTCCCTGCAACAGGTATTAGCTCAGAAAATCCATGACCTTATCCAGAAAACCCTTTTTCATGGGGTGGATATCCTCGCCGCTGATCCGGGCAAACTCCTCCAGCAGCTCTTTCTGTTTTCTGTTGAGATTTGAAGGGGTCTCAATCCGTACCACAACCATCTGGTCGCCCCGTCCATAGCCCTGCAGGGAGGGTATGCCCTTGCCCTTGAGGCGGTACACCTTTCCGGACTGGGTACCTTCGGGGATCTTCAGCGCCACCTTGCCGTCCAGGGTCGGTACCTCGATTTCACAGCCCAGTGCGGCCTGGATGAAGCTGATCGGGATCTCGCAGATGACATTGTTGTCTTCACGCTGGAACAGGGCATGTTCACGGACGGTGATGGCGATATACAGGTCTCCGCTCGGTCCGCCTTTGCCCTGGCCCCCTTGGCCGCTCATCTTCAGACGTGTGCCGGTCTCGACGCCGCCCGGCACCTTGACCGAGAGGGTCTTGGTATCCCTGGTGCTGCCCTTGCCTCGGCAATCGGGACATGGGTCGTCTACCACCTTGCCTTCACCGTTGCACTGACCGCACGTTTTGCTGACACTGAAAAAACCCTGCTGGTAGCGCACCTGGCCGGCCCCGCGACAGGTGGGGCAGGACTTGGGGGTAGTGCCGGCTTTCGCGCCGGAACCGCCGCACGTCCCGCAGCGCTTGGCATAGGGGATGTCAATCTGCTTTTCGGCGCCGAAGGCGGCCTCCTCGAAGCCGATCTCCAGGTTATAGAGCAGGTCGTCGCCACGCCGCCCCTGACTGCGACCGCGCCCGCCACCACCGCCTCCGAAGATATCTCCAAAGATGTCGCCGAAGATGTCGCCGAAGGGGGTACCTGCTGCGAAGCCGCCAAATCCGCCGCCCCCGCCCGCGCCCGAAAGGCCGGCATGGCCGAACTGGTCGTACTGGGCCCGTTTTTGGGCGTCGCAGAGCACTTCGTAGGCCTCGGTGGCCTCCTTGAAGCGCTCCTCGGACTCCTTATCGCCCTGGTTCTTGTCTGGATGATGCTGTACGGCCAGCTTGCGGAAGGCCTTCTTTATCTCGACTTCCTGCGCGTTGCGGTGAACGCCGAGTACCTCGTAATAATCGCGTTTTTCGCCATTGGCCAATGTAGATTCCTTTTGTTGACGAAATAGTAGTAGGGGCGGGTTTGAAACCCGCCCCTACGTGGACATGCCGAATGTGGCTTGTACGCTTACTTTTTGTCGCTCTTCACTTCTTCAAAATCAGCGTCAACCACATTGTCATCCTTGGGCTTTGCCGCATCCGTCTGCTCGGCGCCGGCGCCGGCTTCGCCTTCGCCGCCCTGACCCTTGGCATACACGGCCTCGGCCAGCTTGTGGGCCGACTGGGCCAGATCATCGGTGGCCTTCTTGATGGCCTCGGCATCCTCGCCTTCCATGACCTTTCTCAGTTCGGCCAGCTTGTTTTCGATGGTGCCTTTTTCTACCGCGTCGATCTTGTCGCCGAACTCTTTCAGCGATTTTTCGGTGCTGTAGGCCATGCTGTCGGCATGGTTGCGGGCTTCAATGACTTCACGTTTCTTCTTGTCCTCATCGGCGTGGGCCTCGGCGTCACGCACCATCTTGTCGATCTCATCCTTGGAAAGGCCCGAAGAAGCGGTAATGCTGATGGACTGTTCCTTGCCGGTACCGAGATCCTTGGCGGACACGTGGACGATGCCGTTGGCGTCGATATCGAAGGTTACCTCGACTTGCGGTACGCCGCGCGGCGCCGGCGGGATGCCGGACAGCTCGAAGTTGCCGAGGGTCTTGTTGCTGGAGGCCATCTCGCGCTCACCCTGCAGGACATGGATGGAGACGGCCGGCTGGTTGTCGGCGGCGGTCGAAAAGGTCTGGCTCTTGCGGCAGGGAATGGTGGTGTTCTTCTCGATCAGCTTGGTCATGACGCTGCCCAGTGTCTCAATGCCCAGGGAAAGCGGCGTTACGTCCAGCAGCAGGACATCCTTGACATCGCCCTTGAGCACGCCGCCCTGGATGCTGGCGCCGATGGCGACGACTTCGTCGGGGTTGACACCCTTGTTGGGGGTTTTGCCGAAGATGTCCTCAACCTTTTTCTGCACGGCCGGCATACGGGTCATACCGCCCACCAGGATGACCTCATCAATCTCGCTGGCGGAGAGACCGGCGTCTTTCAGGGCCGTGCGGCAGGGTCCTTCCAGTTTGGCCAGCAGCCCGGCGCAGATCAACTCCAGCTTGGCGCGGGAGAGTTTCATGGTCAGGTGTTTCGGGCCGGAGGCATCGGCGGTGATGAAAGGCAGATTGATATCGGTCTCCACGGATGTGGACAGCTCGCACTTAGCCTTCTCGGCCGCCTCTTTCAGGCGCTGCAGGGCCATCTTGTCGCCGCGCAGGTCAATGCCCTGGTCTTTTTTGAACTCATCGGCGATCCAGTCGATGATCAGCTGGTCGAAGTCCTCGCCGCCCAGGAAGGTGTCGCCGTTGGTGGATTTGACCTCGAACACGCCGTCGCCCAGCTCCAGGATGGAAACGTCGAAGGTTCCGCCGCCCAGGTCGAATACGGCGATCTTTTCATCCTTTTTCTTGTCCAGGCCGTAGGCCAACGCCGCAGCGGTCGGCTCGTTGATGATGCGTAGCACGTTCAGACCGGCGATCTTGCCGGCATCCTTGGTGGCCTGGCGCTGGGAGTCGTCGAAATAGGCCGGTACGGTAATGACCGCGTCGGTCACGGTCTCGCCCAGGTAGTCCTCGGCGGTCTTCTTCATCTTCTGTAGCACCATGGCCGAGATCTCGGGAGCGGAATAGCGCTTGTCGCGCACCTCCACCCAGGCGTCGCCGTTGTCGGCCTTGACGATCTTGAACGGTGAAATGGCGATGTCTTTCCTGACCGCATCCGAATCAAACTTGCGGCCGATCAGGCGTTTGATGGAATAGAGGGTGTTTTCCGGATTGGTGACGGCCTGGCGTTTGGCCTGCTGTCCGACCAGGCGTTCGCCGCTGTCTGAGATGGCCACCATGGACGGCGTGGTGCGGCCGCCCTCGGAGTTGGCGATAACAACCGGTTCACCACCTTCCATAATGGCAACGCAGGAGTTGGTGGTACCCAAGTCGATTCCGATTACTTTACTCATAACTGTTGATCCTCCTTTTCTGTTCTGCTATCCATAAAGTTAGTAAGCGTTGCGTGAAAAAACAAGGTGCGCAGTAAAATTTTATTTCAACGGGGCGGCGACGGTGACCATGGCCGGACGCAGCAGGCGCTCCTTGAGCAGATAGCCCTTCTGGTACTCTTCCACGACCGTGTTGACCGGATACGCGTCGGTCGGCACCTGGGCCATGGCCTGATGGAAGGCCGGATCAAAGGTTGCGCCGATGGATTCCAGCGGTGAAACGCCGAATTTCTTGAGGGCCGTCAGCAGCATGCCGTGGGTCATGCGGATGCCTTCCACCAAGGCGCCGAGTCCGTCCTCGGAGGCGTGGGCCAGGGCGCGCTCCAGGCTGTCGAGCACCGGCAGGATCTCCTCGATCAGCGACTTGTTGCCGTAGTTGAGTAGTTCTTCCTTCTCGCGGTTGACCCGCTTGCGGTAGTTTTCCAGGTCGGCCCGCTCCCGCAGAAAACGGTCCCAGTTGGCGCAGGCCTCTTTTTCCTTGGCGGCCAGTTGCTCCTCGACCGTGGCTTCCGCCACAGTATTCTCAGTCACCGGCGCCGTTTCTTCGGTTTCGCCTGTATTCAACTCATCGGTATCTTTGTGTTTCATCTCTGAAGTTTCCTTTGCAAAAATGTTATGTTTCTGAAAGCAGCCGGCTGACCAACCGGGCGGTGTAATCCACCATGGGTATGACAGTGGAATAGCCCATTCTTGTCGGTCCGATCACGCCCAGCAGCCCGACAGTATTGTTTGCGGTGACGAAACGCGATGTGATCAGGCTCACACCGGCCGATTGGCTGACAGGGGTTTCCGAGCCGATATAGATCTGTACGCCGTCGGCGTTCATGCAGCGGTTCAGCAGCTGGAGCATCTGCCCCTTCTGCTCGAAGGCCCGGAAGATATCCCTCATGCGGCCTGCATCGCTGAATTCGGGCTGATCGAGGATGCGGGCCTGGCCTTCCACGAAGATCTCTTCTCCCCCGGTTGTTACCGCCTGTTCGCTGATTTGCAGTGCCCGTGACATCATACGGTCATACTGCACTTTTTCATTTTTCATCTCGGCCAGAATCCGCTCGCGGGCCTGGGAAATCGTCAAACCCTGCATGAGTTCATTCAAGTAGTTGCTCATCCGCAGCAGATCATTTTCCGGGATATCATCACTGGTTTCAATCAGGCGGTTCTGCACCAGGCCACTGGTGGAAACCAGGATAGCCAGCACCCGGTGGGTCCCGATGCGGATGAACTCGATCTGGCGGAAAATGTCCGCGGTGAAACTGGGGGCAACGACGATACCCACATAATTGGAGAGCGAGGAGAGGGTACGGCTGGTTTCCTTGAGGATTTCCGAAAGCCCCGACCCCGACTGGCGGCAACGCCGGATGATTTGTTTCTTTTCCTCGCGGCTGATCTGACGGAGCCCCACCAATGAATCGACGTAGAAACGATAAGCCTTTTCCGTCGGTATCCTGCCGGCCGAGGTGTGCGGCGATGTCAGAAGACCCATTTCCTCCAGGTGTGCCATGACGTTTCTGACCGTGGCCGACGAAAGCGTCAGTGCGTGGCGCCTGGCCACGGCGCTGCTGCCGACCGGTTCGGCGGTTGCGATATATTCCTCGACGATGGCCTCGAGAATCTGTCTGCTGCGGGCTGAAAGTTCAACATCCATGACCTTAAACCTCAAAAAAATAGCACTCACTGCCTTAGAGTGCTAAATCTGTTTACAAGTTAATCAGCGCCCAGTTGTTTGTCAAGGACAATCCAGAACAAATTTGCGCTGAACCCCACGGGGAAAAGTACGTCAAATGGCTTGCTTCCCGGCCGGAAAAGAGTATATAGTTCCCTTTTTCTGACGGCGGTATTGATCAACTTTCAAGGAGAAGCGTCCCGTGTCTTGGCAGTCGGTCGGCATATTTGATTCCGGGGTTGGCGGTCTTACCGTTCTGCGCGAGCTGATCAGGGAACTGCCTCAGGAGGACACCATTTATTTCGGAGATACGGCCCGGGTGCCCTACGGCAGCAAGTCGCCCGAGACCGTTACCCGCTATGCGCATGAAATCACCTCGTTTCTGATCCGCCGCGACATAAAGCTGCTGGTGGTGGCCTGCAACACCGCCTCCGCGGTCGCGCTGCCCAGCCTCAAACGCCTTTTCCCGATTCCGGTGGTGGGTGTGATCGAGCCGGGTGCGCGGCGGGCGGTCGAGGTTTCCCGTAGCGGCCGCATCGGCGTTATCGGCACCAGCGGCACGATTCGCAGCAGCGCCTACACCCGGGCCATCAAGCGGCTCAACCCGGCTGCCGAAGTGCTGACCAGGGCCTGCCCGTTGTTTGTCCCGCTGGCCGAGGAAGGCTGGACCGATAACCAGGTGGCGCGCCTGACGGCACAGAATTATTTGCAGGAACTGAAAGACGCCGGTATCGACACACTGGTCCTGGGCTGTACCCATTATCCCCTGCTCAAGCCGATCATCGCCGAGATCATGGGGGCGGGGGTCACGCTGGTTGACTCGGCCGCCGAAACCGCCCGGACCGTGGCCGGAATCCTGCGCCAGAAAAAACTGTTGCGGCCGGCCTCCGAAATTGGCAATCACCACTATTATGTAAGCGACGTACCGGCCGGATTCATCCGGGTCGGTAACCGTTTTCTGGGAGGGCGCCTGGACGATGTGTACCAGGTGAATCTTGATCAGGATACAGAGGAGAACTGACTTTCATGGCGCCGGTCCACCGCAGGAAAATAAGCATCAGTCTGCTGATACCCTTTGCAATCGTTGCAATGCTGTTCGGCGGTTTGATCTGGAAGAAGATGCAGCACAGCCGCGAGCTACAGCCGGTACCGCAGGTCAATCAGCCGGCCGCCGCCCGCAAGGGGGTACTTTTTTTCGCGGCCAACGGCACCAGACTGGCCCGTGAAGCCCGTGAGCTCGAGTCGTGCAGTGACACCACCGAATGTGTCAAAGGACTGCTGGATGAACTTTTCAACGGTCCGGTTGGCGACCTGGATGCGGCCCTGCCGGAGACTGCAGCGGTGGTCGCTGTACGTCTGGAAGGCGACCTGGCGGTCGTTGATCTGACCAAGCCCTTCGTCAGTGACATGCCGGTGGGAAGTTCGGCGGAGATGCTGGCGGTCTATTCGATCGTCAATACGGTCTGCGTCAACTACCCGCAGATTGCCCGGGTCAGGATCACAATCGAGGGCGATCCTAAAGCGACCCTGAATCACCTGGACCTGACGGATCCGCTGACCCCCGACTATGCGCTGGAACAAGAACCGCTCGCAACCAAGTCTGCCGCGCCGGCGACCGCGCCGGCTCCGGCCGCAAGGAAGGGACATCCATGAAGCCATTTTTGGAAGCCATCCGCGAGCGGGTTCTGATCCTGGACGGGGCCATGGGTACCATGCTGCAGGAACGGGGACTCAAGCCCGGCCAGTCGCCGGAGGAGCTCAATCTGACCATGCCGGAGACGGTCGCCTCGGTTCACCGCGAGTATCTGGCGGCCGGCGCCGATATTATCATCACCAACACCTTTGGTGGCAGCCGTTTCAAGCTGGCTCACTACGGACTGGAAGGGCGCCTGGCCGAGATCAACGCCCGGGCCGTGGAGATCGCCCGCAGCGAGGCCAACGGCCGGGCCTATGTGGGGGCCTCCATCGGTCCGACCGGTCAATTCGTCGAACCGCTGGGAGAAATTTCCTTTGACGACATGAAGGACGCCTTCCGCGAACAGGCCCGGGCGCTGGTGGTAGCCGGCGCCGACCTGATCAGCCTGGAGACCTTTCTGGACATCAAGGAATGCCGGGCGGCGCTGATCGGCATCCGCGAGGTTTCCGCCACGATACCGGTTATCGCCATGCTGACCTTTGACGACAACGGCCGCTCGGTGCTGGGCACCTCGCCCGAAGCGGCAGCCATTACCCTGACCGCCGCCGGAGCCGATCTGGTCGGCTCCAACTGCGGCCTGGGTGTGGACGGCATCTACGACATACTCTGCCGCATGCGCACGGTCACGGAACTGCCGCTGATCTCCCAGGCCAATGCCGGACTGCCGCAACTGATTGACGGCGCCACCGTATTCCCCGGCACCCCGGCCGAGATGACCGCCTACCACGAGCGCATGATCGGTCTCGGCGTACGGGTCATCGGCGGCTGCTGCGGCACGACACCGGCCCACATCCGCGCCATGAAGGCGGCCCTGGCGGACAGGCAACCCGCCTGGCAGCCGCGCACGGAAACGACCGGCGTGACCCTGCTCTCCAGTCGGGCCGGCTGGACTGCGGTCGGCGGCATCAACAAGACCGCCATTATCGGCGAGCGTATCAATCCCACCGGCAAGAAGATTTACTCCCAGGAACTGCATGACGGCAAGGTGGCCTACATCCGGCGCGAGGCCCTGGAGCAGGTTCAGGCGGGAGCGACGCTGCTGGATATCAACGTGGGAGCGCCGGGGATTGACGAACCGGCCGCCATGGAACGGGCCGTATTCTGCGTCAGCTCCGCCGCCGGTGTGCCGGTCGTGCTGGACTCGTCAAGCCCGACCGCACTGGAGCGGGGTTTGAAGGCGGCCGACGGCAAGGTGCTGATCAACTCGGTCTCCGGCGAGGCCAAAAGTCTGCGCAGGGTGCTGCCACTGGCCAAAAAGTACGGGGCAGCCGTGATCGGCCTGACCCTGGACAACAAGGGCATCCCCGACACCGCCGAAGGGCGGCTGGCCATCGCCCGCCGCATTCGCAACGCGGCTCGGCGCCAGGGCATACCCGATGCAGACATCATCATCGACTGCCTGACCCTGACGGTCAGCGCCGAGCAGAAAAGGGCCGCCGAGACCCTGCGCACGATCCGGCTGGTCAAGGAAAAGCTGGGCCTGTCCACGGTGCTGGGGGTCAGCAACATCTCCTTCGGCCTGCCGCAGCGCCCGCTGATCTCCTCGGCCTTCTTTGCCATGGCCATGGCGGCCGGTCTGGATGCCGCCATCATCAACCCCAAGGACAAGGCCATGATGGATGCCTGGCGCTCGGCCATGGTGCTGCTCAACCGCGATCATCAGGCCGCTGTTTATATCGAGGCCTACCGCGGTGAAGCGGCTGGCGCCGCGCCGCAGGCCCCTGTATCCGATGCGCCGCTTTCCATCCGCAAACAACTGAACCGGGCCGTCATCAACGGCGACAAAGACGGCATTGTGGCACTGGTGGAGGAGGCCTTCAGCCAGGGGCTGACGCCCATGCAGGTCAGCAGTGAAGGCTTTCTGCCGGGGCTGGAGGAGGTCGGTCGCCGCTTTGAAAAGAACATCTTCTTTCTGCCGCAGGTCATGCAGTCGGCCGACACCATGCAGACCGGTTTTGCCCGGCTGAAGCTGGAGATGAAAGGGCAGGCCTTCGAGAGTCGCGGGCGGATCCTGATGGCCACCGTCGAGGGGGATATCCACGACATCGGCAAGAACATCGTCTGCACCCTGCTGGAGAATCACGGTTTCGAGGTCTTCGATATCGGCAAGAACGTATCGGCGGCCACGATCATCGCCAAGGCCAGGGAATTCAACGTGCATGCCGTCGGCTTGTCGGCCCTGATGACCACGACCATGTCGGAGATGGACAACGTCATCAAAAAGCTCCGGGCAGCCGGGGTCAAGACCTTTACCATGGTTGGCGGGGCGGTCGTTACCCAGGAGTATGCCGACCGGATCGGCGCCGACCTGTATGCCCGGGATGCCATGGAGGCGGTGGCCAGGATCAAGCAGATCATGTCCGTCGTCGGCTGACCAGCCGGCCAAAGCGCTTAACCCGTTGCAGTCATTTGCTCCTTTGTGATAGATTTCCAAATAACGTTATTTTGCGTACAGGTGTTGTCCTATGGTATTGGGTTTCAACCACAACGTTGTCTACAAGGGAGAGACCTTCCACGTCCAGACCGAGGACAGTGGAGTAAACAACCCGCATATCATCACGCTGTTGTACCGTGGCGGTGTGATCCTCTGCTCCAAGAAAACCAGCTATGCCGATATCCTCATGATGGATAATCTTGAGTCGGTGGTGGAAGAACTGATGAAGGCGCAACACAAGGAGCTGATGCGGCGTCTCAAATCGGGAGAGTTTGACGAGCGCGCCTTCTCGATCAATGCCCCCCTCCTGGAAAACTACGCGATCCAGTCGCCCAAACCGGAAGCGGCAGCAGCACCGGCAGCAGCGTCAGACAAAAAACGGATGGACGATATCTTCGCTGCCTCTGCTCCCCGGTCCGCTACAGTCAAATCCGATCTTTCTCTTCTTTTTGCAATGCCTGTCCACAAGGCTGCACCGGCCACCCCGGCAGCACCCAAAACCACCGAAAAGCCGGTCAAAAACGTTGCCAGTCTGGATGACGCCATTCTCAACTTTTTCGGCGCCAACGGGAAAAAATAACCACAACGACAGGGACTTCCCCTGAACCGGGGGAAACCTTCGGGCAACAGGGCTTGCCCGCTGCCGCCAAACCCTGAATCATCGCGGAGACATCTCCTAGTGTTCAAGAGCCTGACAACCCGCATCATCCTGACTACCATTACCCTGCTGGCCAGCGGTATATTCATGTATGCAACCTTCAACGTCCGCCACCAGCAGTCGCAATTGATCGAAACCGCCCGCGAGAGCGCCGAGCTGCTGCTGCACACCGTCGAGAGCAGTATCTATAACACCATGCACCTGGGCAACGTGCAGGATGTCGGCACAATCTTGAACCTGGTCGGACAGCACAACCAGCTGGTCGGCGTACGCATCTTCCATCCCCACGGCATCATCCTGCGCTCGTCCAACGTCTCCGAGGTCGGGCGGGTCGTCAACAAGAATGATTACCGGCTCTACCAGACCCCGAAAAACTACGGCATATTCGACCTCCCGCCCTACGGCGAGGTGCTGTCCATGGTCAAACCGATCTATAACGAGCCGATCTGCCATACCTGTCATGGCAGCAAAGTCCGGGTAATCGGGGTCCTCAACATCAATTATTCGCTCACCCGCATCAAGGCGCAGATGCTGGAGGCATCGCATATCTTCATCGCCTCATCAATTGCAATTACTCTTTTTCTGGCCGTAACCATCCTGTTCATCCTGCATAACTTCGTTAAGAAGCCGCTGGACAGGATTATGGCCAAGATGGCGCGGGTGGAAAAAGGCGACCTGAATGTCCGTATCGACTATCGCGGCAAAGATGAAATCGGCCGCCTGATCGACAGCTTCAACTCCATGGTGGACCGGCTGGCTGGTGCCAAAACAGAGCTGGAACAGCTGCACTTCCAGCAGATGGAGCGGGCCGACCGGCTGGCCTCTATTGGCGAGATGGCCGCCGGCATTGCCCATGAGATCAAGAACCCGCTGGCCGGAATTTCGGCCGCCATAACGATCATCAGGGACGATATCGCGACCGCTGACCCGCGCAACGCGATACTGGGCGAGGTGCTGCAGCAGGTCCAGCGCCTGGACAAGACGGTCAACGACCTGCTCTTCTTCGGCAAGCCGTCCTTGCCCGAACTTTCCTGCATCGACATCAATTATGTGCTGAAAACGACCTGCAAATTCGCCTCGCAGCATCGCAGCGTCATCAATATAGAGAAACGCATCAATCTGGCGCCTGATCTGCCCACGGTCTATGCCGACGGCAAACAGATGCAGCAGGTCTTTCTCAACCTCTTTCTGAATGCCTTTCAGGCCATGGCCGGCGGCGGGACGCTTACTATCACCTCCGGCAGCGTCTTCCGGCAGGGGCGCGAGTATGTCTCCATCGATGTGGCTGATACCGGTCCCGGCATACCGCCGCAGATCCTGGAGAAGATCTTCACCCCGTTTTTTACCACCAAGGCGCAGGGAACCGGCCTGGGCCTGCCGATCTGCAGCAAGCTCGTCAAAATGCATGACGGGGATATCCGGGTCAGCAGTGACGACAGTCACGGGACCGTATTTACCATCGAGCTTCCGGCCTGTAGCACACAAGAAATCGATACGCTGAGGAGAGCCGATGAAACTGAACAAGATACTGGTTGTTGACGACGAACACCTGATTCGCTGGTCGCTGGAGCAGAATCTGAAAAAACAGGGCTATGATGTGGTTATGGCCGGCACCGGCGAGGATGCCTTGAGCATGGTCCGCGAACAGCAGCCCGACCTGGTCCTGCTGGATATACAGCTGCCCGGGATCAGCGGCATAGAGGTGCTGGAGAAAATCAAGGAGATCGATGACGAGATCATCGTCGTCATGCTGACGGCCCACGGCGGACTGGAAACTGCCGTCAACGCCATGCGCCTGGGAGCACACGATTACGTCAGCAAACCCTTCAACCTGGACGAACTGAGCATCATCATCAAGAAGGCGCTGGAAAATTCCGATTTGAAGCAGGAGGTTGTCAGGCTTCGCAGCGAAACCAAGAAGTCGGCGCCCAATATAATCGGCAGCAGCCGCCAGACCAGATACCTGATGGAGGTGCTGGAGAAGGTTGCCAGGAGCGAGGCCTCCACGGTGCTGGTGCAAGGCGAATCAGGCACCGGCAAGGAGCTGGTGGCCAAGTGGATCCACTACAGTTCCAGCCGCGCCGAAAAACCGTTCATCGCCATAAACTGCGCAGCCGTGCCGGCCACGCTCCTGGAAAGCGAGCTTTTCGGCCATGAAAAAGGCGCCTTCACCGATGCCAAGGCCACCAAGAAGGGCCTCTTTGAGCTGGCCGATGGCGGGACGGTCTTTCTGGATGAGATCGGCGACATGGAGATGGGCATGCAGGCCAAGCTGTTGCGTTTCCTGGAGGACCGCTCCTTCCGGCGTATCGGCGGCGGACGTGTCTACACGGTCGATGTACGGATCATATCGGCAACCAACAAGGATCTGCAGAAATCCATCGAGGAAAAGAGCTTCCGCAACGACCTGTATTACCGGCTGCAGGTCATCCCGATCTTCCTGACCCCGCTGCGTGATCGCAAGGAAGATATCATCGCCCTGGCCAACCATTTTGTCGAGCTGTACAACAAGGATTTCAACAAGAAGGTTCAGGGGCTGGCCGGCCTGGCCGAGCGCGTGATGCTCGATTACAGCTGGCCGGGCAATGTGCGGGAACTGAAAAACGTCATCGAGCGGGCCATCATCCTCGGCAATGACGACACCCTGCTGCTGGAGCATCTGCCGCTGGAGATCGTCGCCCGGGCCTCCGCCCAGGGGAGCGGCGCCCTGTCGGCCTTTCACCTGCCGCCAGAAGGTATCGATTTAGAAGAGGTTGAGAAGGAGCTTATCCGTCAGGCCCTTGAGATTACCGAGTGGAATCAATCGAAAGCCGCCAAAAAACTGAATCTTGGCATCGACGCGTTCCGCTACCGGATGAAAAAATTCGGCTATTTGAAATAAGCAGGGACTCGATGGAGAAATTTTTTCAGGATAACCACCGGGTCCGGATTGCTGCCAACGGTCGCTGGGGGTAGGGGGTAACCAGAGAACGGGTTACCCCTGCTTTTAGGCACTAATGTTGCATTTAATGAATCCGATGTAGAAAGACGATATGCGCCTGACCAGACTGATTTGCTGAAGAGCGTTTGAAATTTAAATAGATACAAAAAGTAGCTGGTGTCATATTTCCCGTTTTTGGTATGTGGGTTCGCTGGTGGTTACAGTTATTTCACTGCCTGTTTTATTCGGTACCGTCACTTCACCGGAGACGGTACGCAAAAAAAAATGCTGGTTCACTATCACGGAGTTAGGGAGATGGAGATGAAGTGCACTTTTATCAAAGCAGAAAAGGAGAGAGGTATGAAAAAGATGAAACCCCGGAAACCGCTGCTTCAATTCGTCATGCTGGCGCTGGTATCGATTGTCACGGTACTGTCGCTGTCGGGCGAATCGTTTGCGGCACTGAACTGTACCAACTGCCACGGTGACAACCTTGGCACGGATGCGCGTCCGCTGGATGTGCCAAACGGTTCACCGATTACCTACCGCAACATCACAACCGGTGCGGTAACAGGTAATCACTCGGAGCACATGGCTAAGACGGTCGACCCGGCTATGTGTAACCGTTGCCACAACAACGCGAACTACACCTCCAGTCACCGTAACGGTATGATCTCGCTGAAAAACGGCATGAACTTCTCTGCCTCGGGCACCTATACCTCTCCCAACCTGCAAGCCGGTGCCGGATTTGTCTTTAAGAATCAGACCTCGGTTCCGACCCTCGGTTCCTGTTCCACCGTCAACTGCCACTTCGAGAAGACAACGCCGATCTGGGGTGCCAACCCTGCATCGATAGGCTGCAGTACCTGCCATGATGCCTCACCGGTCACTTACGCCCACACCACACACACCGCCAAGTATAGCTGCGATAATTGCCACGCACCCCGGACCACCTTCCAGCATGCAACCAGTGCCGGTAATGCCGGTCGCAACATTGACCTGAAGGGTACGAAAATGGCCACTGCTGCTTACACCGGCAGCAACTGGAAATTCCTCCCCAGCCAGTCCGGTCGATTGGTCGGTCAGTGCGATAACGTTTACTGCCACAGCAACGGCCAGGCTAACGGCGGCGTATTGCCTCCGAACTATGCTGCCTCGCCTCCGATCTGGAGCGGTACCGTATCCTGCGGAGACTGCCACGGAACCCTGCCTATCAATCTCACTACCGGCAGTCACCAGAAACACCTTGTAGCAAACGGAAATTGCAACACCTGCCATAACGGCGCCACCCCTACCTCGAATTCCCAGGCTACGCACGTAGACGGCTCAATCAACGTTGATGCCGCCGGTGTCACCTATAGTCAGGGCGCTTCTCACGCCCCCGGCAACGGCTACGGCAGTTGCTCGGTCGCATCATGCCATGCCAACGTCTACGCTGCCGGTACTATTGCAACACCGGTCTGGGGTGTAACCGCAGCCAACTGTACCGCCTGTCACACCACGCCGATCGCAACCACCGGTCCTGCTACCGGTAGCCACGTGAAACACAACAACACCAACTGTTCGCTGTGCCACCTTGGCGCAACCAACAACACCACTATCCCGACCTCGAACCACGCCAATGGCACCATCGAGGCCACTGGTGGTTACCCGGTAACCGCCAAGCACGCAGCAGGCACCTACACCGGTACCTGTTCGACCGCATCCTGCCACGCCAACCCATACGGCACCGGCTCAGTCATAACCCCGGTCTGGGGTGTTGCGGCAGCTAACTGTATCGCCTGTCACACCACGCCGATCGCAACCACCGGTCCTGCTACCGGTAGCCACGTGAAGCACAACAATACTGACTGTTCGCAGTGCCACCTTGGCGCAACCAACAACACCACTATCCCGACCTCGAACCACGCCAATGGCACCATCGAGGCCACTGGTGGTTACCCGGTAACCGCCAAGCACGCAGCAGGCACCTACACCGGTACCTGTTCGACCGCAACCTGCCACGCCAACGTCTACGCTGCCGGTACTATTGCAACACCGGTCTGGGGTGCAACCGTAGCCAACTGTACCGCCTGCCATAGCATACCAATCACAGCGAGCGGTCCGGCAACGGGCGCCCATGTCAAGCATGCTGCTAAGGGCACTGTTTGTACAGCCTGCCACGTCGCCGGAACATCGGCAACCACACCACCGAGCACCGGTCATGCCGATGGTAATATCGATGTAATCGCTGGTAGTTATCCAGCTAGCGTAACCAAGCATGTTTCAGGAAGCGGTTACGCTAGCTGTTCCAATGTCAGCTGCCACAACGGCCCTGCTTCGAATCCGTTTACTGCACCGGCTATCAACTGGGGTGCAGCACCAAGTTGTACCAACTGCCACGGTTACCCGCCGGCCGGTACTAACCACACAGGTGTGGTTGGCAAATGTAACAGCTGTCACAGTGACATCGCTGCAGACGGTATCACCATCAGAATTCCGGCACAGCACCTTGACGGTATTGTACAGGGCGGCAAGTGTAACGCCTGCCACGGTTACCCGCCGGTTCAGACAATGACTGGACTTGGAACCAACGCAAACTACTCATCCGCCAAACTCCAGAACTACTCCGGCGGTGGTGGTGTACACGCAGTTGCCGGTCACCTGGCTCTGAATCTCAAAGTTAGCCAGAACCTCGGGTTCACACCTTGTTTGGTATGTCACCCGTCAATCAGCCACAACGAAGGTTTCGGATCGTTCTCGACGCATCAAGTACAAGTCGTGGTGGATGCGAAATTCAAGTTTGACAAGAATCGTCCGATTGTTTACAATGCCAAGCAGTCCGGAATCGGCAAAACATCAGGCACCTGTACCAACGTCGAATGTCACTTCCAGAAGTCACCAATCTGGAGTTCACAGCCTTACACGCAGGCACATTAAAACATGCTGAAAAGGGGGGGGCGGGCAACCGCCCCCCCACTGCTGATTTTACATCCGTATATACAAGTCTTTAGTCATAGAATGAGGAGTTACGTATGAAGACACGTCAAGGCACGGGTTATATTCAACGAGCGGCTGTACTTTTGTTGCTATGTTCAGTTTCCACAATGGGCATGGCAGCTTCAGCTTTTGCGTATACAGCGCCGAACTCGATCAACGCGTGTTACGACTGTCATGGTTCGCCAATTATCCCGAATGGCAACGATATCCGCCCCGTGGACGGCGCCTACAGAAACATTACCACTGGCAGTGTCGTGGGTAATCACCGGACCCACATGACCTC
>JBBQXT010000027.1:0-26282 GCA_038209415.1 Geobacterales bacterium | reverse complement strand
AACACCCAAAATTGCAACACTCAATAATAAATCAGCCAAGATAACTCAGGGGCAACAGGTTCCATACACATCGTCTACATCGGATAAAGTTGAAACAAAATTTGTAGAAGCGGCACTGTCGCTTGAGGTTACTCCGCATATTAATGCCAATGGCACAATTGGCATGAAGATTGACGCAAAGAATGATTCAGTTGGTCAGAACTCGGGCGGAAGCACAGCACCGTCTATCAATAAAAAGCAGGCAACGACGGAGATGCTTCTGCGTGACGGTGAGACAACTGTTATCGGTGGCATTTTCGTTGACAGTGATAATGAGTCTGATGATGGCGTTCCATATCTGATGGATATTCCTTTCCTGGGTAAGCTGTTTAAGTCAAGTAATAAAACAAAAGTAAAAACAGAACTGTTGATTTTTATAACGCCACGGATATTGAACACAATATAGCGCTTGCACCGGAATGCCGCCATGACGTCCTATCCCGGTATCGCACGCAAGGAGAGGTTTCAGGAGAAACACTTGTCATCTCTTTAAACCGGTTGAATGCCAATCAAGATCAAATTTTGTACTGTATAGTTTATATTAGAGCTTTTGGGGATGGAGGTCTCATGTTCAGAATAATTGCGGGTCTGATATTTTGTTCCATAATGATAACTGCCGGCTGCGGCGGAAGTGGGACAAGCAACACCAACGGAACTCTGGCGCTCACCGTTACGCCGGCAGACCTTACCGGCGGCAGGTTCAGTGTTGTGGCGCTCGCAACATATACACCATTAAACGGTAAGAACCCGACCGGTACTCCTATAACCCTGACAGCAAGTATACACACGCTGAACGGCACACCGATCGCAGTGTCAGACGCGCTCAGTGCCGATCCGAGCGGAGTTGTTACCAGAATTTACAATGTAAATCAAACAACACAGACGGTCTATGTGGACGTCACCGCATCCACCGGTGGGCTAGTTAAATCGTTCAGCATTTCTATTCCTTCCCTCGCCGTGATGACGACGTCTCCGGCAACCGTGGCATTCCCTTCAAACGCTTTGGCGGGATCAACACAAACGATAACCATTTCCGGCGGGACTTCACCATTTGGCGCTTTGATGGACGCTGCACATGCCGGAGACATGACGATCAATGTAAATGGCGCTACGGTAACGTTGACCAAGAGAAATAATTCGGGCGTGAACCCTATTATTGGAGCCCTGTTGACTATTACTGATAACAGCGGAAATTCGGTTACGATACCCGTGGGCTATAACTGACCTATGCCAGAGGAGTTCAAGATGCATACCACAAGAAAAGCCTTATTATTACTGTTACTGTTGACTTCATTCGCACTCCTGACCTCATGCAGTGGAGGAGGGGGAGGGAACGGCAACAGTTCAAACATCACTCTTACTCCAACTTCGACAACAGGTGGTTCGGGAGCAACTGTGCAGGTACAAAGCGTCAACCTTGCACTGAACGCCTCAACTGGTGTAACGGCCAAATTCGTAGATTCGGGCAATCTGCCCTTATCCGGCCTCGCTGTCACATTTAGCACAACTCTTGGCACGCTTACTCCTGTAGATGGCAAGGTTGTCACTGATGCGACCGGGACAGCTACGGTCCAGCTTCAGGCGGGCAGCGTCTCAGGACCCGGACAGATTACCGCAACTGCAACCGTCAACAACAAACCGGTAGTCCAGTCAGCTTCATTCACCGTAAGTCTGCCGACACTTACTCTCTCCCCAATCTCGCTGGGTCTTTCAACAATTTCTTATGGAGGCTCAACCGGTGTCAGTGTAACCGTCAAAGATGCAAACGGGAATCCATTTACGGCGCAAAATGTAGATGTCACTTTCATTTCGGTGCAGTGCTCTAACGGTAAGGCCACTCTCAATTCGCCAGTACGGACCGTCAATGGAGTTGCGACAACGACTTATAAAGCTTTAACAGTAAATGGTTCAGATACCATCACAGCATCGATTTCAGGGTCAACAGTCACAGCTTCACTGGCGATTAATCCCCTGGCAGCTAGCGCAATTAGTTTCGTTTCGTCTTCCCCTGCTAATATTGGTCTTAAAGGAATGGGTGGAGCAGGAATACAAGAAACTTCTACTGTAACATTCAAAGTTCTTGATGTGTTGGGCCAAACAAGTGCGAACCAGCAAGTTGACTTTACTTTGAACACACATATTGGTGGTATTGCTCTTAATGCAACATCTGGAAGTACTGCTTCTGATGGTACTGTCTCTACTATTGTTCAAGCAGGTATAATCTCGACATCCGTCCGTGTAACAGCTACTCTCAGAGGTGTAACACCGGTTATAGCGACTCAATCGGATCAACTTGTTGTTTCAACAGGAGTCCCTGCACAGGATGGTTTTTCAATAGCAATTGAAACCTTAAATCCTGAGGCATTTAATATAGATGGAATACAAGATAAAGTTACTGCCCGCTTGAGTGATCACTTTCACAATCCGGTTCCAAATGGAACTGCGGTATACTTCACCACCAGTGGCGGCAGCATACAGCCATCCTGCACAACAACGGGCGGCGCCTGTACGGTAACATGGACCAGCCAGATTCCACGACCAGTTGGCGACACTAGAGTGAGTCAAAACAACGGAAGAGCCGTTATTCTCGCCTACGCTGTGGGTGAAGAGGCCTTTATTGATTTAAATGGTAATGGTGTGGCTGATGCGGGTGAGTTTACTGATACCTCAGAGGCGTTTCGGGATGATAACGAAAATGGTGTATTGGATACTTATGAGACCTTTATTGATTTCAACTCCGATGGAATATTTAATGGTCCTGACGGCAAGTATAATGGTGTACTTCAGGGGGCAGCATATTTAGGTGCGCCCAAGTCCAAGCATATCTATTCGAACTCTACACTAGTTATGGCAACATCAAGTGCCAAAATATTAAACAGTTGTGATCCTGCCGGCAGCGGTATCACTGTCGGACTTGGTTCCGTAAAATCATGCAAAATTACCGTTAGTGACCGTAATGGTAACACCATGCCATTAGGCACTACAGTTGCTTTCAGTTACCAGTCAGTAATTTCTGGAATTACTCTGACATCTGATACGTTTGTGTTCCCAAATTCAACAGCTAGTGTAGGAACAGTTCTAGGAATATTTCTGACTGATGCAGGCGCTGTTACCACACCACCTGCGCCACCTACACCCCCTGGACGTGGAGCTTTAAAGGTTTCTGTAACATCTCCGGGTGGGTTGGTAACAACCGGGATTTATAGTGTGAATTAGTAGATTAAAGTCAAATTCATCCGCAACGACAGTAAACCAAACCTCCGAGGTTTCAAAAACCTCGGAGGTTTTTTCGTCGTGCGTCGTTTTTCAAATTATCCTTGAGATTACTGTCTGTTGTGGTATTATTTTTACGTTTACGGGGGGTAAGTAGGAGAAATGCACGGATGAAAGCTGAACACAAATGGACATACGCCGACTATCTGACTTGGCCGGATGATGAACGGTGGGAAGTAATAGACGGAGAAGCGTACGCCATGAGTCCCGCACCTAGTAGACGGCATCAGGAAATATCTGGAGAACTCTTTAGACAAATTGCAAATCACCTGAAGGGTAAATCGTGCAAGGTTTACGATGCTCCTTTTGACGTGCGACTGACAGATAATCCGGTTCAATCGGACGATGAAATTCAAACTGTTGTTCAGCCGGATATAGTTGTTGTCTGTGATACCGAAAAACTCGATGACAAGGGCTGCAAAGGCACGCCTGATCTGCTTGTAGAGATCCTCTCTCCCAGTTCTGCCGAGCATGACCTGAAGGTTAAGTTTTATCTTTATCAACGGGTCGGTGTAGGTGAATATTGGATAGTCAACCAGACGGACAGCACCGTGATGGTGTTTAAATTGAACAGTGCGGGTGAATATGGCCGGCCGGATATGTACGGACCTCGTGATAAGGTTGAAGTATCACTATTGGGTGATCTGGTGATTGACCTCGCTGACGTTTTTGCGGTGTAGTGCTGGTAGGTCGTTTAAGCTGATGTTCGCCGTACTATAACAAAGGACACGAATGACCAGATTGCCTGTTACAGACTTTATCTCAAAGATATCAGCAGAGCAGATTGATTCTCTACATGAACAGTGGCAAAACAGCCCCAATGCGGTTACTGATGACTGGCGCCTATTCTTCAGCGGTTTTGATTTTGCGCTTAAATCAAATGGGATGCTTACCAATTTTGAGTTACCTGATGATAACCGGTCATTAAAGTTATCCGGTGTTCAGTCCCTCATCTATCGCTACCGTTCAATCGGGCATCTCCAGGCGTGTACCGATCCCCTCTCTCCCTGCATGCTGGAACATCCCCTGCTCGCACTGTCACAATTCGACCTTGACCAATCCGACCTTGATGTAAGTTATTCCTGCCGGCGCTATATGAAGACCAACGCCACCTTGCGGGAAATTCTGGCCACGATGCGTGAAACCTACTGCCGCGAAATCGGTGTGGAGTTCATGCATATCCAGGATCCGGCAGAGCGTCAATGGTTGATTGACAGAATGGAACCTTGTCGCAATCGTCCTGAAATATCCCATGACGAACGTCTCCATCTTTTGGAAAAGCTGCATGAAGCTGCTCTGTTTGAATCCTTCTTGCAACGCCGATTTCTTGGTCAAAAACGTTTTTCACTGGAAGGTGGCGAGATACTGATCCCGGTACTTGATGCTATCGTTCGAAGCAGCCCTGCGGCTGGTATTAATGATATTGTACTGGGAATGGCCCACCGTGGACGCTTGAATGTTCTCGCCACTATATTTGGAAAACCATACGAAAACATTTTTGCTGAATTTCGTGATGCAATGGCGGTTGGTTTTGTGGGCGATGGTGATGTTAAGTACCACAAGGGGTATTCGGCTGAAATAAAGCTTACGGATGGGAGTGTACACCTGACGTTAGCCTCGAACCCAAGCCACCTGGAGGCGGTTAACCCAGTTGTTGAAGGGAAGTGTCGAGCTCGTCAGGGCCAGTGTGGCAGTGCCGGTATCCGACAGGTGCTTCCGCTTCTGATTCACGGTGACAGCGCCTTTGCAGGGCAGGGCAGTGTTATGGAAACATTGAACATGTCACGTTTGGAAGGGTATCGTACCGGCGGTACGCTTCATATTGTACTTAATAACCAGATCGGGTTCACCACCTTACCTCGGGATGCCCGCTCAACGCGCTATGCGACGGATGTTGCCAAAATGTTGGCCTGTCCGGTTTTTCATGTGCAGGGTGAATCACCCGAAGCGGCGTTACATGCCGTACGACTGGCCCTGGAATATCGCCAGGAGTATGGGCGGGATGTCGTGGTAGAACTTGTCTGCTACCGGCGCCATGGACACAATGAGGGGGATGAGCCCGCCTTTACCCAGCCGCTGATGTATCGTCAGATCGCTTCACGTCCAACGGTCAACAAAATCTATTCCGATGTGCTCCTTGAGGATGGAATTGCAGTGATCACGCTTGAAAAGATTGAACATGGTGTTGCCAAGCAGCTGGAAGAATGTTTTGAGAAACCCCCTCAGGAGAAGAGTATCGGTTTTCACGATGTATGGAGTTCCGTTACGCGTGAGTATCAAAGCGATGTTGTGGTGACCTCCGTACTGGCTGAAAGACTTCTCCTGCTTTCTCGTCGGCTGGCTGAACTGCCGCCTGGTTTCAGTCCCCATGCCAAGATCCATGCTCTAGTGCAGAAACGCTTCGAGTCTGTTCTTAAAAACAGCGGTATCGATTGGGGTAATGCCGAAACCCTTGCATATGCTACGTTACTGGCTGAGGGTGTTTCTGTGCGTATCTCGGGACAGGATTCACGGCGTGGCACGTTTAGCCACCGCCATTGTGTCCTGCATGATATGAAAGATGACTCCACTTATACGCCTCTTGCTTCCGTTGCCAAGGATGGCGCCGTTTTTCAGGCATGGGATAGCCTGCTTTCCGAATTCGGCGTGCTGGGTTTCGAGTATGGCTATTCACTTGAGACGCCCTATGGTTTGACAATCTGGGAGGCCCAGTTCGGTGATTTTGCGAACGGAGCCCAAGTAATTATTGACCAGTTTATCGTCAGTGGGGAAACCAAGTGGAACCGTGCCAGCGGTTTGGTGCTTCTATTACCGCATGGCTATGAAGGGCAGGGGGCCGAACACTCCAGCGCCCGTATCGAACGTTTTCTGCAGCTCTGCGCGGGCAACAATCTGATAGTTGCCAATCCGACGACACCTGCTCAAATGTTCCATCTGTTGCGGCGTCAGGTTAAACAGTCGTTCCGCAAACCATTGATCATCTTTACTCCCAAGAGTCTGCTGCGGCACCCTGGATGTGTCTCTTCCGTCGATGAACTCTGCAGCGGAACATTCCGTGAAGTGCTTGCCGAGGTTGAAAATCCGTCTGCAGTTCGGCGGGTGTTGTTCTGCAGCGGTAAAATATACTATGAACTTCGGGAAGAACAGAGCAAGCGTGGTGCAGCTGATGTGGCCATTCTCCGCATCGAACAGCTCTATCCGCTGCGCACGGATCTGATCGACGGTGAATTGTCGCGCCTTCCGAGTGATGTCAGTTATGTCTGGGTGCAGGAAGAACCGGAGAATATGGGGGCGTGGCAGCATGTCCGGCCGATACTAACTGAGCGCTGCGGTTCGATCCGCTTTGTTGGTCGGCCCGCTGACTCGTCTCCAGCCGTCGGTTCCCACCGCCTTCACCTGCAGCAGCAGAACGAGATAGTTAGTAAGGCATTTGAAAATTGGCTCCTTATTTGAAAGTTATTGCTATTTCAGGAGATTTCCTGTTGACAGCAAGGTGCAAGCCATGTAATGAAATAGCAGCACATCGCCTAAAAGGTCTTTCATGGTAAATCTGTTATTCATTTCCAACCATACCAAGTTGACGACTATCAAAAACACACTCCAGCCTCTGCTGAAGATCAGAATCGACCTTGTTGGAGATTTCGATTACGGCCTGAAGGATGTTTTCGAAAAGCGTCCCGCGCTGGTTTTTATTCAGGACCAGATAGCCGGCGTCACCGGTGAGAGTGTAGCACGTCATATCCAGATGCTTCTGAGCGCGGGTGCGCCTGCATTTATCTTTATGCATGACGGTAATCCCAAGGCAAAACCGCTAAAAGGACTGTATGAATATCTGATTGATCTGTCCCAGCCAAATATAAAGGTGATGGCGGATATTCAGGCCACACTCAAAGCGTTGCTCGGGTCGCAGTGGCAAAAGTTATATATTCCCCCCAAGGAAAATAAATCCGATGTACTTGCAGCCCTGGCGGTTCCTGAAAAAAACCGCATTGCTGCCGACCAGCTGGTGGATGACTTTATCTCAGACCTTGGAAATATCGATTCATCCCCACAATACAATCCCGATCCGCTGACTAATCTAGCCAGGCCGGAAGTTTCACCGGAAGAACCATTCCAATTCATTTCATCACCCCATGACCAGTTAGCGGAGATGATGGCCGAGACGGCCAGGCACCACAAAGAAGCGGAGATTGTATCCACGGCAGTAAAAGCCGTTGAGGTGGAAAATTTCACATCTACAGCGAAGTTATCGGGAGCCTGCGAGCGTCAGGTGGAAAACGCGGCACTGCGGGTAACCTCATCAAAACCGTTAGTCTCTACAGCAGGTGCTGTACCGGATAAGATGCCACCGGTTAAGGCGAGTCCCGCTCCTGTCGTTCAGGCGGACTCAGCAACAACAGGGTCTGTATCTGCAACCGCATTCCCCGGTTTGTCTAAAAACACACCATCTACCCCAAGTTCGCCCGCGGATTTCAGAATCAAGAGGGAAATCCCGACTGTGGACGTTGCTACTGATGATCTGCTGCGCGCCTTTGAAGAGAATTACCGCTCTAAAATGGTGGCCAGGAAACGGTATATTGCTGTTGCTATGGTGCTGATTCTGTGTGTGGCAGGTGGCGGCTGGTATCTGGTAAAGCAGAAACCCCACCTGTTGCCATTCAGTCCAAAGCCATCGCCTCCGGCCGCTGTGCCTGTAGCGGTGCTGCCGGCGCACGTCCTTCAGAAAGCTGTATCTTCATCACAAAAGGTAGTGGTGACCCCATTACCTTCGTTCATTCCGCTGGCGGGGCATGATCGTTTATTTGCATCCCGGAAACCCGGTTGGGAGCGTTACGTTGGGACAGGGTATGAGTACCGTGTGTTCCGTCCTGCCGGCAAACTCAAGGCCGTACAGATTCTGGCCGCGGATGGTCACGAAATACGTGACCCCATGCTGAAGGGTATTTTGAGCGAACTCACCGGAGTCGGAGAATATCGTGTGACCTTGCGGGAGCAAAAGCTCGGGTTTCAGGTTTCACACGCTACGGTAAACGGGAAGGCTGATGTTCTAATTTATCGTAAAAAGTCAGCTGTGCGGGCGCTTGTTGTCTCGCTTGACTGAATCACGTTTCGGATTTGACCTTTATCACGGATATTTTATGGTGTGGAAATCCCGGCGCCAGGCAACCATTTGTTTTCACGTGGAGTTTTAATGTATCCTTCTGATCGCTTCATTAGAGCCATACTACTTTTTTCCTTCCTGATTACGATGTTTGTGGCATTACCCGCCTATGCGGCAATGGACCCACGTTTTGAGCTTGATTCTCAGGCATTGGGCGTGTCCGCGACCCCCGCAAGGAAACAACCTACTACCGACAGGCATTCTGTCAGGTCTCGTTCGGGAAAGCTTTCCGGTGCCAGCGTTACCGGCGCTACCGTGTATGTTGTCAAACCTGGCGACAATCTGTTCAAGATACTTATGCGTGACTATGGCCTCAATAATGATGATGCCGAGGCGTTTGCCGAAGTTGTTCGCCGCGAAAACAATATTGGCGATATCAGACATCTCAAGGTTGGTCATAAGATTGTCATTCCACCCGTGCATCGCAGGGCTATTGGAGCAGGATCGGGTATTCAACCTCTGCAGGCCGGTACTGCCGGATCCGGAACAGGCAAACAGACCTTTCGGCTGGAGTCACCGGAAGCTGCACTTTCTGAACTGGAAGCCAGCGTCCAGATCAGGCAGACTTGGGACAGGATGCTGCCTTCTCCTGCTGGCGGACAGAAACCGGTGTTAATTCAATCCCCCACGTTTTCCCTGACTCTTGACCCACAACACTACCCGCTTTATGCCGCCATGGATAACGGCAGAATTCTGGTTGACAGGGATGCCTCCATTCCCCCGCTGGTGAAAGAGCTGATTGCAAAAAAAGATCCTTCCTTGCGGATTGTTTCAGAATCTCCCGTTAACGGGAAGCGCTTCCTGTCAGCCATGCTGGCGTCGGCCGGATTCTATTCCGTTGAGGAAAATTTCAGCATGGATTTCGGTTCTGACCCAATGCTGACGGTTCATTCGGATTTCAAGGTTGAAAAGACTGCGGAAAGTGTCATCAAACAGGATATCATCCTGATGAATGCCGGTCGGAAACCTTATCCGAGTGCAATCAGGGAGTTTCTGAAAAAAGGAGGTCTGACGGTCTACGAGCCTTTTGCGTTACTCAAGCCTGTTAACGCCGGTACGACCGGTCAGTTGTACCAGATAACCTCACGCAAACAGCCTGATATTATCGACGGTCTGCTGGCATCCTTTTCAATTATTCCAGAAAAGGATAAACGCCTGGACGTTTTTGAAAACGATAATAATGGTATTTCACTTTCGGTCAAGGCGGAGCGCTATTTCGAACGGGGTGGACAGCGCCTTGTCGTAACTCGATTCGATGGCGACCCCGTAACATATACCCTGTATCGGCTCCTCGAAACTAAAGGCTATCAGGTTATCATCCTCGAGGCCCAGGATGGTTTTCGCAAGGTTACCGAGAAACTACTGTCACGTGTACATGTACAGGGCACTTTTGCCCGCCATCAGTTTGGCACCGCGGCAGGGGAGAACTATTCACTGCGCATGTCCGGCTTCAAGCTTGAAGGCGCTGGCCTGCCGTCAACAGGGATTTTTCTTACTGATCTGGCACTGGACCCTGTCATCCGCGATCTATTGATAGAGAGTGGATACAACATCACTGTCAGGTGAAACCATTCCATTTTCTGTAAACTTCTGCTATAAACGCTCGTACATATGTGTGGGCGTTTATTTTTTGCGTCAAACCGCATATAGATGGAGCCGTTTCGCATGAGTGTAAAAAAAGTCGGTGAACTGTTAATCGAGCAGAAGTTGATCTCCCAGGAACAATTAGAGGAGGCGCTTGAACTGCAAAAGGTCTTTCCTGAACTGCAGATTGGCCAACTATTGTGCAAGCTTGGTTTTATCAATGAGAGTGACCTCGGTCTGGTCCTCGACCAGAAAAACAAGCGTCGCAAATTGACAGATATACTCCTCAAGGAAGAACTGATCAATCATCAGAAGCTTTCTCATGCCCGTGAAGTCAGTAAACAGAGCAATATAACACTTGAAAAGGCCCTTCTCAAACTCCATTACGTTGACGAGGAACAGATGGCTCAAGCCTTGGCAACTCAGTATGATCTTCCCTACGTGCTGATTAACAATTTCGACATGGATATTTCACTCGCTCAATATATCAGCGCTGTCTATGCCCAGAAACAGCGCATTGCTCCAATTTCAAAAATAGGAAATACGCTCACTCTGGCGATGGCGGAACCTCTCAAGAATAATGTCATCAGGGAACTGGAAGACAGCATCCGTCTCAGAATTATTCCTGCCATAGCCTCGGAAACCTGCATATTCTCGGCCCTCAAACACCTCTATAATATCGATGCCGCAGTCAGTACAATAACCGCAAGCGAGGAAGTAAATCTTGACATAGTGCCTGACAGTATTGACAAGCTGCTCAGCAGAACGTCCGCCAACGATGAACCGGAGGTTGAGGAAGAGACCAAGAAGGTTACCGAAAAAGACAGCGTCATAGTCAAACTGGTTAACAAAATTGTATATGATGCCTATATGAGCAAGGCGTCCGACATTCATATAGAGCCCTATCCGGGCAAAAAGGATGTTGTCGTTCGTACCCGCATAGACGGCCAGTGTTCCGTCTATCAAAGGATTCCTTACAAGTACAAGTTTGCTATACCTTCCCGCATCAAAATCATGGCTGATATGGATATTGCCGAACGTCGCAAGCCGCAAGACGGCAAGATTGATTTCAAAAAATTCGGACCATTGAATATCGAATTGCGTGTTGCCACCATGCCGACGGTTGGCGGCCTCGAGGATGTGGTCATACGTGTGCTTGCCAGCGGCGAACCGGTCTCATTCGACCAACTGGGGCTGACGGAACGCAATGCACGGGTTTTCGACGAGGCCATCAAGAGTCCGCATGGCCTGATTCTGGTTGTCGGTCCGACCGGATCGGGCAAAACAACGACCCTGCACTCCGGGCTTGCGATCATCAACCAGAGCAATCGCAAAATATGGACTGCCGAGGATCCGGTGGAAATCACCCAGGCCGGTTTGCGCCAGGTGCAGGTCAATCCCCGTATCGGGTTTACCTTTGCCGCCGCCCTGCGTTCGTTTCTGCGTCTTGATCCGGACGTCATCATGGTAGGAGAGATGCGTGACGAAGAGACGGCCAGTATTGCTATCGAGGCCTCTCTGACCGGTCATTTGGTCTTCTCGACCCTGCATACCAATTCTGCACCGGAAACCGTTACGAGACTTCTGGAAATGGGTCTGGATCCGTACAGCTTTTCCGATTCCCTGCTCTGTGTTCTGGCCCAGCGTTTGGCGCGACGTCTCTGTGGAGATTGCAAGGAAAGCTTTCATCCCGACAACGCGGAGTTTGATGAAATCGTAGACGAGTATGGTCGTGATTCGTTTGCATGGACCGGTCTGAGCAGGTCTGATCTGACTATGTTCCGTGCCGTGGGTTGTGAGAGTTGCGGTCACACTGGTTATCGCGGCAGGTTGGGTATCCACGAGATTCTTGAGTGTACCACCAAACTCAGGGGACTCATCAAACGCAGGGCCGATACAGACAGTGTTCGTGATCAGGCTGTGCAGGATGGTATGAGCACCCTCAAACAGGACGGAATCCTCAAGGTTCTTCTGGGACTGACGGATATCCATGAAGTGCGGCGGGTCTGCATCAAATAACTTCTTACTATAAAAATGCTTGCATTCAACATATTGTCATGCTACAAATTTTAAAATTTTTGTTCACATGAAAAGTGAGCTCTCAAAGCTCACTTTTTTTGTTTTTTGAGAGTCAAAATGTCCAAAAATAAAGGCGATATTTGCCAACAGGTGAGCAGCATTGCCCAGCCTATTCTTGATTCGATGCGGATCGAGCTGGTTGACATTGAGTATGTCCGTGAGGGCAGAGATGGAGTTCTGCGTCTTTTCATCGATAAGGACGGCGGTGTTACTCTGGATGACTGTACCGGTGTCAGCCATGAGCTTTCGGCGGTTCTCGATGTGGAAGAAGTTATCACCGATCACTATACCATGGAAGTTTCGTCACCAGGTCTCGACCGTCCTCTGAAAAAGTTGCAGGATTATGAGCGTTACAAAGGGCGTCTGGTAAAGATACGCACCTATGACCAGGTGTTGGATGATGCCGGAAACAAGCGCAAGACGTTTTTAGGAACCCTTGAAGGTCTTGTGGATGGCTCCGTCAGAATTACGCTGAAGGAAGGACAAACGGCGTCTATCCCCTTGGACCGGGTCGCCAAGGCAAACCTGGAATTCGAATTTTGATCTGATTTCATTTACGTCAGCAAGGAGAAGCAACCGTGGAAACCACTCTCAGTATCAAGCATGCCATAGAGCAGATTGTAAAAGAAAAAGGTATTGACCGAAATGTGGTCATTGAAGCCATGGAACAGGCTGTTCTCACTGCTGCCAACAAGAAATACCGAAATACCCGTGAACTTGAGGCCCGCTACAACCCTGATAGCGGTGAGGTGGAGCTGTTCGAGTTCGTAACGGTCGTGGAAGAGGTGCTGGACTCGTATAAGGAGATTGATCTCGAAGAAGCCCGCGAGATTGACCCTGAAGTTGAGGTTGGTGACTCTCTGGGGGAGAAGCTTGATGCCAGCGGTTTTACGCGTATTGCAGCACAAACCGCCAAACAGGTCATCATCCAGAAGGTGCGTGAGGCTGAGCGTGAGACCATCTTCAACGAGTACAGCGACCGCCAGTGGGAGATCATAACCGGTATGGTGCGCCGCTTCGAGAAGGGTGAACTGCTGGTGGACCTGGGTCGTGCTGAAGCGGTTCTTCCGTCCAAGGAGCAGATGCCGCGCGAGGTTTACCGCCCCGGCGACCGTATCCGTGCCATCATTACCGAGATCCGCATGACGACCAAGGGGCCACAGATCATACTGTCCCGCACGCATCCCAGTATGCTGGCCAAGTTGTTCGCGGCCGAAGTCCCCGAGATTGCCGAGGGCATTGTAGAGATCAATGCCGTTGTGCGTGATCCCGGCAGTCGCGCCAAAGTTGCGGTTTCCTCCAATGATCGCGATGTTGATCCGGTTGGGGCTTGCGTTGGTATGCGTGGTGCGAGGGTTCAGAATGTGGTATCCGAACTTCGCGGCGAGAAGATCGACATCATTCCGTGGTCCGAGGACATTGCCCGTTTTGCCTGCAATGCACTATCGCCGGCACAGGTTTCCAAAGTGTTTGTTGATGAGGATAACCGTACACTGGAAATCATTGTAGCCGACGATCAGCTGTCTCTTGCTATCGGCAAGCGCGGACAGAATGTCAGCCTGGCGGCTCGCCTGACAGGGTGCCGTATAGATATCAAGAGCGAGTCCAAGGTTGCCGAAGCAGAAGAAAATCAGGAGTTTTCTTCCTATGACGGAACAAATCTGGACGAGGAAGAACCGCTGGATGGTGACGAGGGAGTTACGGCAGGAACTGAACCAGCTGAAACTGCTACTGCAGAACCAGCTGAAGCTGCCACTGCTACTGCAGAACCAGCTGAAACTGCTACTGTAGAAACGCCTGCTGAGCAGCCAGCGGAGTAACCTGCAGGAATGTCCCGACAGAAGCAACAGGATAAACCGCAACGCAGTTGTCTGGGTTGCCGTCAGAGTCGCGACAGGGACAGGCTAATTCGCTTTGTCCTCTCACCTGGCGGTGAAGTTGTGCCGGACATTGAGGCAAAGCTGCCCGGTCGGGGTGCTTACACCTGTGTCAGTGAAGGCTGTCTGCGGGCTGCTCTCAAACAGCGACAGTTCAGCCGGGCTTACAAGCGGGAAGTTGTTACCATTTCGCCTGACGAAATGACAGAGCAGGTTGCCGGCATCATGCAGAAACGGATTATGGGGTATATCGGATTGGCCAACAGGTCCGGTCAGGTTGTCTCCGGCGGCTCCATGGTCAGTGATGCAATCAAGGGCTCACGTAAACCCGGTTTGATCCTGGTTTCAACGGATATATCCGCGGATATTGGAAAAAAGATTGAGCTGCTTGCTGCTTTCCATCACATAGCGTGCATTCGTATCATGAAAAAAGATGATTTTGGCGCCATTCTCGGCAAAGCACCCCGTAGTGCGATTGCCATAAGGGCGGGTGGATTTGTGGCGCAGCTGATGCATGAAATTGAACGATACAGAAACTTCCTGGGGGAGGTGCAGAACCTATGAGCAAAATTAGCGTGAGTAGCCTGGCTGAAAAGCTGGGACTGGAGACCAGGGAGGTTATTTCCCGGCTCAAAGATATCGGTGTTGAAGCTAAAACTGCCACTTCGAAGGTTGATGAGGATGTGATCAGCAGGTTGGAGGCTCCCAAATCGAAAAGCAGCGCCGATGAGGTCAGGGTGACGACCACCATTATCCGGCGCCGTGCCAAGGCCGCACCGGTTGAGGCCGCTGAAGCGGTCGAACAACCGGTTGTTGCGCAGGCGGTAGAAAAGGTAGAAAAACCTGCAACTACCGAATCTCCCGCACCAGCGGATGTAAAGCCCGCCGTGAAGTCCGTCAAGGCAGAAGTTGTGGCCGAGATTGCCCCGGTTGAGTCGCCTGCGGCACCTGTAGAGCAGGTCAAGGCCGGTCCAAATCAGGCCCGTATCTTGGGACGAATGGAAATTCCCGGTGTGACCAATCGCCCGACACGGGTCGTCGGAAAGGACAGCCCCGCTTCCCCGTCGCAGTATCCCGCGGGTGCTCGCCCGGCTGCCGCACGCCCAGGCGATTCCCGCCCAGCGCCATCCCGCACCGGCGACGCAGGTCAGCGCCGGCCGGCGACAACAGGTGCGGCTCCCGAGCCGGACCGCTCGCGCATGAGACAGGTACAGATTGCCCCGGCGGCTCCCCAGGCAGGTGATACCCGTCGTCCGGGTGCTAAAAAAGACGGCCCTTCGTTTGGACCTGATGCAGGCAAGGGCGGGAAAAAGACCGCTGCACCTGCCAAAAAGAAAGAACAACCCCGGAAACAGGAAATACTTGAGAAACGTGAACGGGTTTTCGATCCGGTCTATAAAGGATCGAAAAAACGCGGGAAAGAGCGTGTATCCTTAAATACCCGCTCTACCGAGATCACCATTCCCAAGGCAATCAAGCGCATCATCAGAATTTCAGAGACAATCAGCGTGGGTGAGTTGGCCAAACGTATGGGCATCAAGGCCAACGACCTGATTAAATCACTGATGAAGATGGGCATGATGGTGACGATAAATCATCCTCTTGATTTTGATACTGCAGTTATTCTGGCTTCCGAATATAGTTATGAAGTAGAAAACGTTGCCATTGACCTGGACGAAATCCTTGAATCAACGCCTGATGCACCCGAGACGCTTGAAAAGCGGCCTCCGGTTGTCACGATCATGGGACATGTAGACCATGGCAAGACATCGCTCTTGGATGCCATCCGTGAAGCAAATGTCATCGCCGGTGAGGCTGGCGGTATTACCCAGCATATCGGCGCCTACGATGTGGAACTGAACGGACGCAAGATCACGTTCCTTGACACACCGGGACATGAAGCCTTTACCGCCATGCGGGCCCGCGGCGCCAAAGTGACCGATATTGTGGTTCTTGTTGTAGCTGCCGATGACGGGGTCATGCCGCAGACGCGCGAGGCCATCAATCACTCCAAGGCGGCCGGGGTTCCTATCATTGTCGCCGTCAACAAGGTCGATAAGCCGGATGCCCGTCCTGAACAGGTCAAGCGAGAACTGATGGAGTTCGGACTTGTGGCTTCTGAATGGGGTGGCGATGCCACCATGGTGGAAGTTTCGGCCAAGAAGCGTACGAATCTGGAAGAGTTGCTGGAGATGATCCTGCTACAGGCCGATCTTATGGAGCTGAAGGCAAATCCCAACAAGCAGGCCAAGGGAACCGTTGTCGAGGCAAAACTCGATAAAGGTCGCGGTCCGGTTGCAACGGTTCTGGTTCAGGAAGGAACCCTCAAAAATGGTGACTACTGTGTGGTCGGTATTCATTCCGGCCGTGTTCGCGCCATGCAGAATGATCGGGGTGAAAAGATTTTTGAAGCCGGACCTTCCATGCCGGTGGAACTGGTCGGACTTTCGGGAGTCCCCGATGCCGGTGATGTATTCGTTGCCATGAAAGACGAGAAGCAGGCCAAGGAAATTGCAACACTGCGACAGATCAAACAGCGTGAGATTGAAATGGCCAAGCACACCAAGCTGTCCCTGGAAGATCTCTACAAGAAGATCCAGAGCGGTGAAGTCAAGGATCTCAACGTCATTGTCAAAGGTGATGTACATGGTTCAATCGAGGCGGTCAGCGAATCGCTGCGCAAGCTCTCTACCGACGCCGTCCGACTCAATGTCCTGCATTCGGCGGTTGGAGCGATCACCGAGACCGACGTCAACCTGGCAGCGGCATCCAACGCCATCATTATCGGCTTTAACGTCCGCCCGGAGGTCAAGGCCCAGAGTATGGCGGAGAAGGAAGGTGTCGATATCCGCCTCTACAGCATTATCTATGATGCGGTAGAGGATGTGAAGAAGGCCATGGAAGGTCTCTTGGCACCGACCCTGAAGGAAAAATTCCTGGGACGTGCCGAAGTCCGTGAGGTATTCTCGGTACCGAAGATCGGTAATATCGCCGGTTCCTATATTCTGGACGGCAAAATGTTGCGGAATGCCCAGGTACGCTTGCTGCGTGACAATGTCGTGGTATACGAAGGCAAGCTTTCTTCGCTGCGACGCATCAAGGACGATGTCAAGGAAGTTGCCAGCGGTTACGAGTGCGGTATCGGCCTGGAGAATTACAATGATCTCAAGATCGGCGATATCATAGAAGCATTTGAAATTGAAAAGATCGCCACCAAGCTATAACGGCAGGGGTATGCGGAACTATTTTACCCCTGACCTTGGGAAACTATGAAGCACAAACGTTGTGATAAAGTTGCCGAGACAATCCATGAAACCGTTTCAGCTATTCTGTCACGGGGACTCAATGACCCGCGTATCGGATTTGTCACCATAATTGCGGTCGATGTGACGGTTGACCTGCACGTGGCAAAGATCTACTTTACGGTGATCGGGGATGATCTTGCCAAGAAGAATTCTGAAGCCGGCCTCAACAGTGCAAAAGGGTACATCCGTCGCGAGTTGGGCAAGGTTCTGTCATTGCGATTGCTGCCGGAGATTGCCTTCTGTTATGATCATTCGCAGGAATACGGCAGCCGGATCGACACTATCCTCAGGGAGATTGACAAAGAGCATGACGGAGACGATACAGAAGATCGTTGAAGCAATACGCGTCAACCACTCATTTCTGCTGACCGCCCACGAGGGGCCGGATGGCGATGCGGTCGGCTCTACGCTGGCACTGGCCTCGATCCTGCGAAAAATAGGCAAGGATGTCGTGATTCACTTTCGAGATCAGGTTCCGGAACTTTACAGTTTTCTACCGGGTTCGGACACGGTTCTTGCCCATATCCCCGACCGCGATTTCGATCTTGCTTTTGTGCTGGATATAGGCGAACTGCGCCGCGCCGGTGAAGAATTCTGCAGTTTCAGCCGCAAAGGCACGATCGTCAATCTCGATCATCATCTGGCCTGCGAAAACTTCGGAGCACTTAATCTTGTCGATCCCTCCGCCGCCGCCACCGGTGTGCTGGTGTACCGCATTGCCCACGCTCTGGGCTACCATTTTGATGCTGAAACCGCCCTCTGTCTGTATGTATCCATAATTACCGATACCGGTTCGTTCCGCTACTCCAATGCCAACCGCGAGGCCTTCACTATCGCCGGCGAGATGATCGAGTGCGGTGTGAATGCCTGGGATGTCGCCGAGCAACTCTACGAAAACCAGTCCCGTAAACGGCTTGAGCTCCTGGCGCGCTGTCTTCCTACCCTGGAGATACTCAAAGGGGGGCTGGCTGCCTCGGTGACCGTTACCCTGGATATGTATGCCGATAGCGGTGCCGATGCCGAGTTAACGGATGGATTTGTCAACTATCCTCGTTCAATCAAGGGGGTGGAGGTTGCCATCTTTTTTCGCCAGCTTGCAGAGAACCGGGTCAAGGTTGGTTTCCGTTCCAAAGGCAAGGTCAATGTGGCTGTCTTTTCCGCTGCCCTGGGCGGCGGCGGGCATCACAATGCCGCCGGCTGCACGGTGGATGGAATGCTTGATGAGGTGAAGGCCACGGTCTATGCCCTAGTGGATACTGTTCTTTGATCAACGGATTCGTGGCTATCGACAAGCCGGCCGGCATCACATCCCATGATGTGGTCAGCCGTGTCCGCAGGATTCTCGGCACCCGCAAGGTCGGTCATACCGGTACGCTTGACCCCTTTGCAACCGGCGTTCTTCCGGTGGCGGTCAACGACGGGACCAAGGCCATCCCTTTTCTCGATGAAGGTTTCAAAACCTACGAGGCGGTCATGCAGCTGGGTGTGGCAACCGACACCCTTGATATGACCGGTTCGGTCATACGGGAGGCTGAGTGGCAGGCGGTCACCCGGACGCAAGTTGAGTCGGAACTGAAGCAATTCACCGGCCATCTCAGCCAGATACCGCCCATGTATTCTGCCATTAAACTGGGTGGTCAGCCGCTGTACAAGCTCGCCCGCCAGGGTCAGACCGTTGAACGCACCCCTCGTGAAATCATTGTTCATTTCCTTGAGTTGCTCTCCTTTGCCCCGCCGTTTGTCGGATTCAGGGTTGTCTGTTCACGCGGCACCTATGTCCGGACCCTGGCTGATGATATCGGCAGCAGACTGGGTTGCGGAGCCGCCCTGAAAGAGTTGCGCAGGACCGCCAGCGGGCCGTTTGCAATTTCCAGTGCGGTAACACTTGACGAACTTGAGCAGGCTTGCCGGCTTGGTACGCTTGCTGATTTGTCGCTGACCACCTTTGCAGCGCTTGCTCATCTGCCCGATCTCCCCTTAAATGATGATGGGATGGCTCTTGTCAGACACGGCAGGGCGCCAGGATGGCATGATCTGGATGCGCCTGTTGTAACGGGATGCAGCGATGGTGCCCTTGTTCGACTGACACGGGACCGGGAACTGATTGCTGTTGCCCGCTGCCACTCTTCCGGCGACGCTGAGCCGCGCATCATCTTGAAGCGTGTTTTCATGTAAGTTAATGCTTTACATGAGGATGCCGGTGTGGTATCAATTTCAGCTTGCAGTTATGCAAGGCATACTTTAAGTGACCACAGAGTAACGCAGATAGTACTTACAAAGGAGGTGTTAGCAGTGCTGGCAACCGAAAAGAAGCAGGAAATCATCAATACGTTCAAAAAACACGACACAGACACAGGTTCCCCCGAGGTACAGATCGCCATTCTCACCGAGCGGATAACCTATCTCACCGAGCACTTCAAGATTCACAAGAAGGACCACCACAGCCGCAGAGGGCTGCTGAAGCTTGTCGGCCAAAGGCGTCGGCTTCTGGACTACCTCAAGGGTAAAGAGGTAGACAGGTACAAAAAGGTGATCGAGCAACTCGGCATACGCAGGTAATTGAATTGGCACTCTACCGGCGAAGAGCCGTTAGTGTGCCTTTTTCTTGCAGTGTGTGTTGAATGTCAAAAGAGGGCTTCCGGCCCTTTTACTTTTTGTTGGGGACGTGGGTAGAGTCCCATGCGTAAAAGGCATGGGATTGTAGCGACGGCCCCAACGCAACAACGACAGGAGAATATTATGGAACATGTTGTAAACGTTGAGTTCGCCGGCAGGACCGTCAGCATATCCACCGGCAAGATGGCCAAACAGGCCAATGGCGCCGTGATGGTAAGAAGCGGAGATACGATGGTGCTGGTGACCGCCGTGGCTCAAAAAGAAGCCAAGGAAGGCCAGGATTTTTTCCCTCTGACCGTCAATTATACTGAAAAGGCCTATGCCGGCGGCAAGATTCCCGGCAGTTTTTTCAAGCGTGAGGCACGTCCCTCAGACCCTGAGACCCTGATCTGCCGTTTGATCGACCGGCCTATTCGTCCGCTCTTTCCCGAAAATTTTCTCAATGACACACAGATCATGGCAACCGTCGTATCGGCTGACAAGGACAACGATCCCGGCATTCTTGCCATGCTGGGCGCTTCGGCATCCCTGATGTTGTCCGACATCCCTTTTGATGGGCCGATCGCCGGTGTCAAGGTGGGCAGGGTGGATGGCAAGCTGATCTGCAACCCCAGCGCCGATGAACTGTTGAACAGTGACCTTGAAATTGTAGTAGCAGCAAGCCGCGAAGCGGTCATCATGGTTGAGGGAGAGGCGAAATTCGTATCCGAGGCCGATTTGCTGGATGCCGTTTTTTTTGCCAAGGAAGCGATGTTGCCGTTGATCCAGGCCCAGGAAGACCTCCAGAAAAAGGCCGGCGTTGCCAAGCGAAATATCGCTCCGGTAACAGTAAACGAGACGTTGCTGGCCAGAGTGCGTGAGCTGGCCTATGATCGTATCGGTGAAGCGGTCAAGATCAAGTCCAAGCATGAACGTCACAATCAGATGGACCTGGTCAAGACCGAAACCATCGAAGCCCTCAAGGTAGAATTCGAAGGGAGCTCAAAACAGATCAAGGGTTTCCTTGGTGACTTCGAGTATGAGCGTGTCCGCGCTGACGTCCTTGATACCGGCATTCGTATCGATGGCCGCGATACGGTTACTATCCGCCCTATCGCCACCGAGGCCGGACTGCTGCCACGTACCCATGGCTCAGCCCTGTTCACCCGTGGCGAGACTCAGGCGCTGGTTACAGCCACGCTGGGCACGTCCAGTGACGAACAGCGCATGGATTCGCTCTTCGGCGAATACCGCAAACGCTTCCTGCTGCACTACAACTTTCCTCCGTTTTCAGTTGGCGAAACCAGCTTCCGCCTGGGACCCGGTCGCCGCGAGATCGGCCACGGCATGCTGGCTGAGCGGGCTCTTTCAGCTGTTCTGCCCAAGCACGACGACTTCCCCTACACCATCCGTATCGTTTCCGAGACACTGGAAAGCAACGGTTCTTCTTCCATGGCATCGGTCTGCGGTGGCAGCATGGCCCTGATGGACGCCGGTGTGCCGGTAACTGCCCCGGTTGCGGGCATCGCCATGGGCCTGATCAAGGAGGGTGACAAGGTTGCCATTCTGTCTGACATCCTGGGTGACGAAGACCACCTGGGCGATATGGACTTCAAGGTTGCCGGAACAGCGGAGGGCGTAACCGCCTTGCAGATGGATATCAAGATTGGCGGCGTTACCAGGGAGATAATGCAGAAGGCCCTTAGCCAGGCTCGCGACGGGCGTTTGCATATCCTGGGTAAAATGGCGGAAACGCTGGCCGCTGCACGAGCTGAAATGTCACCCTTTGCACCGCGCATCACCACCATCTGGGTCAAGACCGACAAGATCCGCGACGTCATTGGAACCGGCGGCAAGAATATCCGTAATATTACCGAGACCACCGGCGTTACCGTGGATATCGATGATACCGGGCGGATCAACATCGCCAGCACCAGCAAGGAGGCCTGCGATCTGGCCATCCAAATGATCCGCGGCCTGACCGAAGATGCTGAAGAGGGTCGCCTGTATATGGGGATCGTCAAGAAGATCATGGATTTCGGTGCGTTCGTGGAGATCATGCCCGGCACCGACGGCCTTGTGCATATATCCGAGCTGGATACCGCCAGGGTCAAGGTTGTGACCGACGTGCTCAACGAAGGTGATCAGGTTCTGGTCAAGTGCATCGGTGTCGACAAAAACGGCAAGATCAAGCTTTCCCGCAAAGAGGCGCTCGGGTTTAACCTCGACGGTACTCGCTCGGAAAGAGTGAAAACTGAAGAATAATCTGATTGTCAGGTGAGGATGGTGTGAAAGGGCGGAGCAGGAGATGCCCCGCCCTTTCATATATTGCAGTCTCGGCTCGGGACGCCGGAAAAACAGCTTGACTTGAGTGCCTGTTTGGGCTATCTACATATTCCTCTTTATGGTGGCCATGGTGAAGCGGTTAACACTTACGACTGTGACTCGTACATACGAGGGTTCAATCCCCTCTGGCCACCCCAAAATGATCTAACTTCCTATGATAAGGCAAGTTATTAATAATAAAAGGTTTTCTCGTTGCGTACCCGAAATGGTACCCCGTGAGGAAACCTTTTCTGTTGTCACTGATACTTCGAAAGGGAGCTTTTATTTCCCGATTGTCCCAAATGGAATGAAGCCACGTTGAGCGAAGCTGTAATCGTGATGCTGGTGGTCGCTGTAAATCCCGCTGTGAATTGCTGTCACATCCTCGACATAGACAAGTTCTTCATTGGTCGGAATGATGAATGTTCTGATCAACGACTCTTCAGCGGTGATTTCCACCTCCGCCTGCTCCGACCGGATAGCACGATTCCTGAGCCGCTCAAACCGAATCCCGAAGCACTCCAGTCCATTCAGCACCATATCCCGCACAAGCCATTCCGATGCACCGGCACCCGCAGTAAAAACTACTCCATCCAAAGGCCCGATAATCGCCAGATAGGATCCGATGTATTTCTTGATGCGGTACGTCTCTATCTCCAGGGCCAGTTTGCAGCGGGTGTCCCCGTCCTCAACAGCTTCCAGAAAGCCTTGCCGCCCCGGTCGGCGGCCGGTAATGCCTGAGATACCGCTTTTCTGGTTGAGGATCTGTTCCATTTCTCGAGCCGAAAGGTTCATCATACGCATCATATAGGCAAGTATGCCAGGGTCTATGTCTCCGCTGCGCGTTTCCATGACGGCGCCCTCAAGCGGGGTCATGCCCATGCTGGTATCAATGGACCGGCCGTTTTTGATGGCACACAGCGATACCCCCTTGTCAAGGTGAATGGTGATCAGGTTGCAGGTATCAACGGGTTTGTCGAGGAGTACGGCCGCCCGCCGGGAAATGTAGAGATGTGAAGGACCGTGGAAGCCATAGCGGCGAACCCCATACTTTTCGTACCATTCGTAGGGAAGAGGGTAGATGTAGGCACACTCGGGCATGCTCAGGTGGAAGGCGGTATCGAAAATTGCCATATGGGGAACATCGGGCAGGCGTCCCATGGCGGCTTCGATGCCGGCGATGTTGGGGGCACAGTGCAGTGGCGCCAGATGCTGAAGCTTTCTGATAGCATCGAGTACATGGTCGTCAATCTGCACCGAATGCCGGAATTCCTCACCACCATGCGCTACCCGGTGGCCAACGGCTGAAATTTCCCCGGCGGCCTCAATAACTCCGTGCCGCGGGTCAGTCAGGGTGGCGATGATAAGGGCTACGGCGCTTTGATGGTCGGTGTATTCCGTCTCTAAACTAAAGACCTCCCGGCCGGGAACCCTCTGGTGAATGGAGGATCCGCCAAGAGCCACACGTTCGACCGTTCCGGCAGCAAGCTCGGCCTTTCCTCCCCAGGAATACAGGTGGTAATTAATTGAATGGCTCCAGCAAGAGAGTGTCAGAATTTTTGGCTCAGAGTATGGCATTTCATCCCACTTCGGCATATTCCCTGACACGAAATTCGGCGCCCAGTGACTCAGCCAGTCGCCGGCAGGCATCAATATCGATCCCCGGCAGAGTCACGGCACTGGCCACAACCTGCGGAATGTGCTGCCGTGCCAGACGAATGAAGTCGCATACGGCGGCAAAACCTGCCGCACCATAGGGTGTGTTGCAGATCTGCCCGTAGGTGGCTGCATCGGGTGCATTCAGGCTGACGGATACGCTGTCCACCAATCCGTCCAACTCCGGCAGGATGTTGCGGCCATGGACCAGGTTGGCTTGACCGTCAGTGTTGATGCGGATGCGATAGCCGCGACCCTTCAATTGGAGAGCCACCTGTTTGACCAGATCCAGTCTGATGAGTGGTTCGCCGTAACCGCAGAAGACAATCTCGTCTATCCCCTGCGGCTGCCCCACCGCTGTCAGGACTTCTTCCAGAGACGGTTCGCCATCCAGCAGCAGGTTGTGACCCTTGACGGTGAAGTCATCGAACTTTGCGCAGAAACTACAGTGGTTTGAACACTGATTGGTAATGTTAAGGTAAAGGGAATTCCTGATCTTGTAGGCAATCTTTGTAGACTGGTCCCACAGGCGGATGCCGAACAGGTCGCGCACATTCTTGGTCGTGATGCGGGTCACATCCTCCAGGGTCAAACCCTTTACCTCGGCCATGCGCTCGGCCGCCAGACGGACGTAGGCGGGCTCGTTGCGTTTGCCGCGGAACGGGACCGGTGTCAGGTAGGGACAATCGGTCTCCACCAACATGCGATCAATGCTGGTGGCTTGCACCACCTCCCGCAGCGCCTGGTTGGCAGGGTAGGTGATGGTGCCCGGAATCGAGATGTAGAAACCCATGGCAATGACTTCGGCTGCCATGGCGGCATCTCCGGAAAAACAGTGCAGCACCCCCCGCTTTGCTCCCTCCTCCCGCAGGCAGTTCAGAACCAGTTGGTGAGCATCGCGGTCGTGGATGATGACCGGTTTGTCCAGTTCGCGCGCCATGCGCAGAAAGGCCCGAAAGACCCGTTCCTGATCCTCGCGGGGCGAACGGTCGCGATAGAAGTCCAGGCCGATCTCGCCGATGGCAACGACTTTGGGATTTTCCTGCGCCAATCCCCGTATGACGTCATAACAGGCGTCAGTCACACGTCCGGCATCATGGGGGTGAATGCCGACCGCGGCGTAGAGTTGGGGATATTTTTCGGCCAGTTCCACGGCTTCACGACTGGACTCGATGTCGGTCCCGACCACCAGTATGGCGGCAACTCCGGCATCGACGGCACGTTGCAGCATCTCTGCAAAATCACCGGCAAAATCGCGATAATAGATATGGGCATGGGAGTCGATCAATTGAGCATTATTATTCATAGGAGTCCGATTGGGTTAGTACTTCTACTCTCCAATTCCAAATCAAGGCGCTATCTTCGTCCGCTCGTCTTCAGCTCCTCAACGTACTACGTGTACGCCTCGTCGCTTCAGTCCTCGCCGCCTTGATTTCATCATTGATTTGAAATCGGTATAAATGCGGTGACACAAAGATCGCGGATCAGGCTTTCAGCTCTTCCTTGAGTCCCTCGATCACTGCTTTGACTTCCGCGACCATGTCGCTGGCCTGGGGTGATGTTTCATATTTGAGATACTGTTCGAAATAGGCAACGGCATCCTGAGTTCGATCCTGGTCCATGCAAATGCCGCCCAGGGTCAGGTAGGCCATTCCGTAAGTCGGATCAAGGCGAACCGCTTCGAGGCATTCATCCTCGGCAGCCTCCATTTCTTCCATGTCATACAGCAACTCACCCAGGTTGAAGTGGGCAGCGGGGTCTTTGGGATCGATATCGATACCTTTCTGAAAGGCATCCACGGCACCTTGAGCGTCACCTTGGCCGTAAAGGGCATCTCCCAGCGCGTTCCAGGCAAAGACGTTTTCCGGCTCCTGCTCAAGTGCTTCACGGTAGGCCCGGATGGCATCGTCGCTGCGGTCCTGGCTGTTGTATACCAGCCCGATGCTGACCAGGGCGTCGGCATCTTTCGGGTCGAGTTCCCGCACGCGGCTGTAACTAGCGACGGCTTCCTTGTGTTTGCCTGCTTCGAACAGCAGGTCGCCTAGAGTCGTCAGGGCGTCCAGGTCTTCGGGAGCCCGTTTGAGTCCTTCCCGGTAGCGCTCAATGGCTTCTTCGATGCGGCCATCTTCAGCCAGGGCATCTCCCAGATAAAACCAGCTGTCCGCATCATCCTGGTGAGCCTTGCAGTAGTCCAGAAGGGTGACGATGGCCGCCTTTGTATTGCCTGCGTCAAGCTGTTCAATACCTGTGCGCAGTGTCTCATTGAGCAGATTGTCCGTCATGGTTGTTCCTCCACAGCTATGGTTGTGAAACATATCAAAGAAGATAGCAGACCTAGAGCCGCTTTTCCAGAATATATCCAAATATGAAAGGTTTTTACTTCTTGCT
>JBBQXT010000026.1:0-26945 GCA_038209415.1 Geobacterales bacterium | reverse complement strand
CAATCTGTCTTCGTCTTTTCAGGAAGAAACCGCAGAGGAAGGCCAGCACCAGGACCATCACGGTGCCGACCAGGCCGGCTACACTGGTGCCAAGCTTGCCACCGCCGTCAGTTTTTTTCTCATCTACGGGGGTTGCAGCACCCTTAATTGACTTACCGGCAGTAGAAGCCACATCCATTTGTGTTTCAGCAGGCTTCTTGAAGGAATATTCCGGCAGAAAAGCCGTCTTTCCCTGCAGGGTGGCCAAGATGCCATGGACTCCCTGCTTTGACCCTTCCAGCGCCTCTTTCCCGGTTACCTTAAAAATTGCCCATTCAAGTCCGTCGGGGTTTTTGGAGGCGAACCATGAGACAACCCCACCGGTCAGGAGGGCAGCAATCAGAAAAGACACAGCCACAGTGCGCACCGGATGGTTGCCAATGGGTCGTGCCTCCAGGGCACCCCGAAGGATCTCGGGCCGGGCCTTGAACACAAACGAAACGACGGCTACGGTGACAAGACCTTCCACAACCCCGATTGCCAGGTGAATCGGCTGCATAAGCAGCACAAAGGTGGAAAACGGCAGCGAGGAAATGCCCGAGAGCACACTTTCCAGTACGACGCTGAACGTTCCCATTTGCAAACCGGCAATGGACGAGATCATTATTGCAACCGTCAACCGTGTTTGACTCGGAGCGTCGCTGATTATTTTCTTATAGATAAAAGGGTAGGCAAGGAAGGCCGGGAAGAAGCCCATGTTGAAGATATTGCAGCCGAGAGCCAAAAGTCCGCCGTCGGCAAAAAACAGCGCCTGTACGACCAGCACCGAGGCAATGGTCAGAAAGGCGGCGTAAGGGCCCAGAAGGATAGTCAGCAACATCCCTCCACCCAAGTGTCCGCTGGAACCAGTGGCAGGAATTGTGAAGTTGATCATCTGGGCGGCAAAGAGGAACGCTCCCAGAACACCCATCAACGGCACCTTCTTGTCATCCAGTTCTTCCCGAACCTTCCTGGAACAGTAGGCGATTGTGCCGGCAGAAACGGCGCACATTGTGCCGCCGACTGCCGATGATAGCAGTGCGTCCGCCATATGCATGATGAAATACTCCCAAGTTGCGAGCATACGTTTGCAATTTACGTAACACGAAATAGATACAATAACGGGAAATTGATGTCAAGTGGTATTGTTCGGTATTCGTGTTACTGGCGGGGGTTCTCTGTCGTGAGTAATAACGGTTAGCAGACGGAAATAATTTTATTTATAAGGCCGAATCGGTTAGTATGCAGTTTAGAAATTTACTCTGCAAGGAGCCAGTCATGGGGAATACGGTCAGATTTGGTATCTCGCTTGATGAAAAACTGCTGGCGAATTTTGATCATTTGATCGAGCAGAAGAGCTATATGAACCGTTCCGAAGCGATCCGGGACCTGATCCGCGCTTCGCTGGTGGAGGAACGTCTGGGTTCCGAAGCCCAAGAAGCGGTGGGAACCGTCACGCTTGTCTATAATCATCATGTGCGCGACCTGTCCGACAAACTGACCGAACAGCAGCATTCCCACCACGATCAGATAGTCTCGTCCCTGCACGTGCATCTGGATGCCCACAACTGCCTGGAGGTGTTGATTATCCGAGGTGTTGTCAAAGACATCAAGCAGATCGCTGACGAACTGATCGGTGTAAAAGGGGTCAAACATGGCAAGCTGGTCATGACCACCACGGGAGAGGATCTGTAGCTGACACCATGAGTGCATGCCATTCACCTTCAGCCGCCTTACAAATTTTCCTTGCAATTCCCTCCACTTTTTCGTTAATGTTCATTTCATGAACACACTAAGCAATGGTGCACCGGATGATCACAAGGCCTTTCAGCTGCTCTCGGAGGTGGCCGACGAGCAGCCGGTGTCACAACGCGAGCTGGCTAAACGCCTGGGCATCGCCCTGGGGCTCGTCAATTCCTACCTGAAAAACTTCGTTGCAAAAGGCTACATCCGCATCAAGAACTATCCCCAGAACCGTTACGCCTACCTGCTGACCCCCAACGGCCTGGCCGAAAAGGCCCGCCTGGCTTATCAGCATGTCAATTATTTCACCAGCCTGTATACCGTTACCCGTCAGGATTACCTGGACCTGTTTCGCCGCCTGGAAGCCACTGGTGTGCGGAAAGTCGTTTTCTGCGGAGTGGACGAGGTGGCGGAGATCGCCTGGTTGTCATTGCAGGAAACAGGGCTTGATCTGGCCGGAGTCATGGATGACAACAGTCCCGGTCTCTCCTTTATGGGCAGGGAGGTCGCTGCCATGACGCGCGAAGCCCTTTCCGGTCAGCAGCCGGTTGTGATTACGTCGCTCAAGCGGGCCGATCAGCTCCACTCCCGGTTGTTGGAACTTGGTGCCAGTGAATCCATGATTCTGTCCCCGGGCAACAACCTGTAGACAGAATCACACAATATTTTTTTATGCGAGGGTAGCTATGAAAGTCGTCTTGTTGGCAGGAGGCCTTGGAACGCGGCTGAGCGAGGAAACGGCAGTGAGGCCGAAACCGATGGTGGAGATCGGTGGCAAACCGATCCTCTGGCATATCATGAAAATATACTCCCACTACGGTTTCAACGAGTTTGTTGTCTGTCTCGGCTTCAAGGGCTACATGATCAAGGAGTACTTCTCCAACTACTTTCTCCATATGAGTGATGTCACCTTTGATATGACAAGCAACTCCATGGAGGTGCACCAGAAAAATGTCGAACCTTGGCGAGTGACACTGGTGGATACCGGAGCGGACTCCATGACCGGCGGCAGGGTCAAGCGGGTGACGCCTTACCTCGGCAACGAGACCTTCATGCTTACCTACGGTGACGGCGTAGCGGATGTAAACATCTCGGAACTGCTGGCATTTCATCGGCGTCACGGCAGGGCTGCGACCATTACCTCCACGCAGCCTTCGGGAAGGTTTGGCGCTCTCAATATGACCGATGAAAGTCTCGTGACATCCTTTCAGGAAAAACCTGCCGGAGATGGCTCCTGGATTAACGGAGGTTTCTTTGTCCTGGAGCCGGGCGTGCTGGACCGGATTGCCGACGATTCAACGGTGTTTGAAAAGGAGCCGTTGGAGAGTCTGGCCCGGGATGGTCAGCTGGCGGCTTATAAACATAATGGATTCTGGCAGCCGATGGATACACTGCGCGACAAAACCCATCTGGAAGAACTGTGGGCCGGTGGCAAGGCGCCCTGGAAGCTGTGGTGAGCCAAGCGGTGGGTGAGGAGTGAACTGCATGAGTTTTTGGCACGGAAAAAAGGTGTTTCTTACCGGTCACACCGGTTTCAAGGGATCATGGCTTTGTTTGTGGTTAAATAGCCTTGGGGCGGAAGTAACCGGTTACGCCCTGGAACCTCCGACTGAGCCGAGTTTGTTCGAGCTGGCGCGTATCGGTGAGCTGGTGAAATCGGTAATCGCCGACGTACGGAACCTGGAGCGTTTGCGGGCTGAGATGCTCAAGGCCTCCCCGGATGTTGTCATTCACATGGCGGCCCAGCCGCTGGTGCGCGACTCGTACCTGATCCCGGTGGAAACCTATGCCATCAATGTCATGGGAACAGTCCACCTGCTGGAGGCGGTGCGGGGTTGCCCGACGGTCCGCTCGGTGGTCAATGTCACAACCGACAAATGTTATGAAAACCGTGAATGGGTCTGGGGCTACCGCGAGAATGAGCCCATGGGCGGTTTCGACCCCTATTCCAACAGCAAGGGCTGCTCAGAGCTGGTCACCGCCTCCTACCGCTCCTCTTTCTTCAATTCCCAGCGTTATGCCGAACACGGGGTCGGCCTGGCCACTGCCCGGGCCGGCAATGTCATCGGCGGCGGAGACTGGGCGACCGACCGCCTGCTGCCCGACATCATCCGTTCGCTGCTTGCAAAAGAGCCGGTGCGAATCCGTAACCCGCGCGCCATCCGCCCCTGGCAGCATGTCCTGGAACCGCTCTGTGGGTATCTGGTCCTGGCCCGGAGGCTCTATGAAGACGGCGCACACCATGCGGAGGGGTGGAACTTCGGCCCCCAGGACCAAGAAGCCAGGCCGGTGGAATGGATCGTCCAGCGCATGTGCCGACAATGGGGCGCTACAGCCCGCTACGAGATCGACAGCGGCGAACACCCCCACGAGGCCCACTATCTCAAACTGGACTGTTCCAAGGCTCGCTCCGGACTGGGCTGGCAACCGCGCTGGAATCTGGAGCAGGCGCTGGACTTGATCATTGACTGGACCCGGCGCTACTCTTGCGGTGAAGACCTGCGCGCAGCCTGCCTGGAACAGATAGCAGACTATACAAAAATCTCGAAACAATAGGCGAGGATAGCCTAATATGAGCGATACACAGGAAGAGAAACTGAGGCAGCAGGCCATTGAGGCCGCCGTAGCCTATTACCGGCATGCTCATGCCGGTAAAAAATCGTTCAGCCCCGGTGACCGCATCCCCTATGCCGGCCGGGTGTTCGACGAGCGCGAAGTAAGCAGCCTGGTGGATTCCGCGCTGGACTTCTGGCTGACAACCGGCCGCTTTGCCGAACGCTTCGAAGGGGAGTTCGCCGCTTTTCTGGGGACTCAGCACTGTTCCCTGACCAACTCCGGTTCCTCGGCCAACCTGCTGGCCTTCATGGCCTTGACCTCGCCGAAACTGGGCGACAGGCGCATCAAGCGCGGGGACGAGGTCATCACGGTCGCGGCGGCATTTCCCACAACCGTAGCCCCGATCATCCAGTACGGTGCTGTGCCGGTCTTTGTTGATGTCTCGCTGCCGACCTACAACATCGACGTTTCCCGATTGGATGCCGCTTTTTCCGACCGGACTAGAGCCGTCATGGTGGCCCATACCCTGGGCAACCCCTTTGATCTGGCGGCCGTCAAGGCCTTTTGCGACAGGCATGACCTCTGGCTGATCGAGGACAACTGCGATGCGCTCGGCTCACGCTATTTCCATAACGGCAGCTGGCGTTACACCGGCACTCTCGGTCATATCGGCACCTCCAGCTTCTATCCCCCCCACCATATGACCATGGGCGAAGGGGGCGCGGTCTACACCGATGACCCGCTGCTGAAGCGCTTGATGGACTCCTTCCGCGACTGGGGGCGCGACTGCTGGTGCCCGTCCGGCAAGGACAATACCTGCTCAAACCGTTTCGGCCAGCAGTTCGGCGAACTGCCCTTCGGCTATGACCATAAATACGTCTATTCCCACTTCGGCTACAATTTGAAGGTCACCGACATGCAGGCCGCCATCGGCTGTGCGCAGCTGGAGAAACTGCCCGGTTTCATCGAGGCCAGGAAGCGGAACTGGCGGCTGCTGCGCGATGGACTGGCCGGTCTGGCGGAATATTTTGTGCTGCCGGAAGCGACCAAAAACTCGGACCCCTCCTGGTTCGGCTTCCTGCTCACCGTTCGCAAGGGGGCCGGCTTCAGCCGCGATCGCGTCGTCGGCCACCTGGAATCCAAGGGCATCCAGACCCGCATGCTCTTCGCCGGCAACCTGATCAAACACCCCTGTTTCGACGAGATGCGCAGAGCAGGGACCGGCTACCGGGTGGCCGGCGACCTGGCCACCACCGACACCATCATGCAGGACACCTTCTGGGTCGGGGTGTATCCGGGCATGACTGAGGAGATGGTGGACTATATGCTGAAAGAAATCAGGACAATCTGTTCATGATCTTTGAAAAGCGGGAAACCGCCATACCAGGATGCTTCGAGCTCGTCCCACGCAAAACCGAGGATGAGAGGGGTTGCTTCGTAAAAACTTTTCATCGCAATGGCTTTGAATCTCTCGGCTTAAAGACGGGGTGGCGCGAGGAGTATTACTCAGTTTCGCGCAAAGGAGTGTTGCGGGGGTTGCATTTTCAGTTGCCGCCCCATGATCACGTGAAATTGGTCTACTGCACTGCCGGAAGGGTGCTGGATGCCGTACTGGACCTGCGGATCGGCTCACCCGTGTATGGCCAGCATCTCCTCTGCGAACTCGACGCCGAGAAAGCGAATATGCTGTACCTCCCCAAAGGGGTGGCGCATGGTTTTTATACGTTAAGCGACAGTGCCACCATGGTGTACAAGGTGAGCACGGTGTATGTCCCGACATGTGATACCGGGATCCTGTGGAACTCGGCCGGAATCCCCTGGCCGGACGATCAGCCGACGGTTTCACAGCGCGATGGCACCCTTCCCGCGTTATCCGATTTTACGGACAATCCGTTCGTGTTCAGGTCCGAATCCCCATGAATTTACGCACAGCACTAGTAACCGGGGGCACCGGCTTTATCGGGTCACACCTTGCGAAGCGACTCGTTTGCGACGGGTGGCAGGTCCACTTAGTCGCCACATCGCATAGCAGTCGTGATCAACTGCAGGAAATCGCGGATCGTGTTACGTTTCATGAGCACGATGGAAGTACCGCACGCATGTTTGCGATAGTTGCCAGTGCCAGGCCTGACATCAGTTTTCATCTCGCTTCACTCTTTCTGTCGGAGCACACCGCAGAACAGGTCGATTCGTTGATAACCAGCAATGTCCTGTTCGGAACCCAGCTGGTCGAGGCGATGACCGCCAACGGTGTGCGTCTGCTAGTCAACGCCGGAACGTCATGGGAACACTATTGCAACAGCGCTTATTCACCGGTAAACCTGTACGCTGCCACCAAACAGGCCTTTGAAAACATCCTGCAGTATTACGTGGAGGCGAAAGGCCTTCAGGTAATTACGCTTAAACTCTTTGATACCTATGGCACTGATGACCTGCGACCGAAGCTGTTCACCCTTTTGCGGCGGATTGCTGTCGAACAGAAAACGCTGGAGATGTCTCCTGGTGAGCAACTTATTGATCTGGTCTACATTGACGATGTAGTGGAAGCTTTCGTGCTGGCAGCCGAACGCCTGCTTGACACCGCTGTTGAAGGGCATGAGCGCTATGCCGTTTCTTCAGGGTTACCGGTCAGGCTGCGGGATCTGGTGGAACTCTACGGACAGGTTACCGGCAGGGTGCTGCCTATTGAGTGGGGTGGTCGACCGTATCGTCCCCGCGAAGTGATGGTCCCCTGGAATACCGGTGCGATCGTGCCGGGGTGGCTGCCGAAAGTGGGGCTGGAAGAGGGGCTGGGAAAGATGGAGAGTATCCCGTGAGTTCTGACGTTGGCTCACGCATAGCCAGAAATTCTATCTTCAGTCTGGCGCGGACTCTGCTGGCCGTGCCGCTGACCTTGCTGCTCACGCCTTATATTATCTGGCATCTGGGCAAGGAAGAATTCGGTGTCTGGGCGCTGGTCGGGGTCATTTCTTCCTACGCGCAGTTGAGCGACTTCGGTATTACCGAGAGTCTGATAAAGTTTGTCGCCGAGTATAAATCCCATGAGGATGTTGAACGGATCAACCGGCTTGTTAATACGGCGCTGGTCGCATATCTGGTGATCAGCCTCGTTTTCGGCTTTGCGGCGTTCCAGGCCATGCCGTTCGTGGTTGAGCATATCCTGCGGATTCCACCCGTGCTGGTAGACAAGGCCATCTTCGTTTTTTCCCTCGGCATACTTCTCTTTTTACTGAATATGACCATGGGGGTGTTTGGTTCGCTTGTAATTGGGTTTCAGCGTATGGGCTACAGCAACGGCATCGGAATCGTTGGTCTACTGCTGACGACCATTGGTACGGTCGCATTTTTGTCAACCGGATGGGGGCTTGTCGGACTGATCTATACCAATGCCATCGTCACCGTGGTGACCGCCGTTGCCAACATCATGGCTGCAAAACGTCTGTGCCGGGGGTTAAGGATTAATCCGTTTTGCCTCTGCAGCACCAGTATGTTCAAAACAATTTTCTCATTCAGTTGGAAAGTTCAGGTTTCCAGTCTGAGTCAGCTGATGGTCTATCAATTGGATCGTGTGCTGCTCAGCCATTTTGTCGGCCTGGCTGCGGTTGGCTATTATGAAATAGCCAGCCGTCTGGCAACCCAGGCTCGCGGTTTTGTCGCAGCAATCTTTTCTCCGCTCGTGCCGGCTGCTTCCGAATTGCATGCACGGGATGAGGAGGAGCGGCTTGTCGGCCTGTATCGAAGGTCGGTGAAATATCTGGCCCTCATAGCGATACCGCTCCTGATGCTGGTGGCTGCGATTTCGCCGGCATTTATAAAAGTTTGGCTGGGTAAAGGCTATGGGATGACCGCCATCACCCTCAGCTGTCTGACCCTTTCCTACCTGTTCGTGCTTTTTACGGTCCCCGGAAGCATGATCCTGAGCGGGATGGGACGGCCGGAGGTGAGTATGGTCACGGCAATCCTGGCAGGCCTCACGAATCTAGGGCTTGGGCTATTTCTGGTGCAGACGGTCGGCTACTATGGTGTAATTGCCGGGATTACCTTTTCACTGGTATCCTCGGGTATCGTCTTTATTTATCTGGTTCATCGCTCGTTGCCAGCACTCCGTTTCTCTCTCTATGTGCAGACAGTCGGCAAGCCCTTGCTGATCTGTGCCGGCCTCTCGGTCATCACTGTGACCCTGGCCCTGGGTGGCTATTTGTCAGGCTTCACGACATTGGCACTGGCAGTAGTTGTGTTTCTCGGCAGTTTTGCGGTGGCCACGATCCGTTCCGGCTGCCTGGATACATATGACCGCGAAGTACTTGCCCGTTTCGGTGTCCGGTGGTGAGGTCAACATCAACTCCGCGTGAGGGGGGATATGCCGGGATGGTCGGCGTGATTATTCCAACCTTAAACCGCTGCCGGTTTCTGCAGGAGTCGCTTGGGTCGGTACTGCTTCAGAGTTATCAATGCCTGGAAATTCTTGTAATTGATAATGGTTCTACGGATGGCACCCGGAAATTCATGGCTTCTGTCAAAGATCCCAGGGTCCGATATGTTGTGAATGAAAGCAATATTGGATTGGCAGGCAGTGTCAACCGGGGATTCGCACTGTTTTCCCCCGCTGTTCAGTGGAGTGCGATTCTCTGTGATGATGATCTGATGGATCCTGCCTGTATCGAAGCATCCCTCAAGACCGTTGAGCGTCTTTCCGCCCGCTCGATAGTGTATGGCCGCATTAATTTTGTTGATTGCGCCGGAAAGCCGGTGCGCGCATCGAGGCCGCACCCTCATGAGGAGACGGCTTTTGAATATCTGCGGAATCGTCTTCGCTGCCAGCGGGAAACCTATCTCTCCGGGATTTTTGTCAACTGCCGGGCGGTCCGGGAGATGGGCGGCTATCCCCGCTTTACAACCGGCCTGGCCTGTGACGACGCGTTAATTTTCGCGCTGGCCTTGCAGGATCGCCTTTGTTTTTCCAATGATGCGTTCGTATTTGCCAGAATTCATGAAGGGGCCGAGAGCCAGGAGACCGGCAGGATAGCGGATCATTTACAGGCAATAGACGAGTTTAAAGACTACGTTATTGCCAAGGCAGCGACTGTGTCGATGACAGAGAATGAACAGAAACATTTCCAAAAGAGGCTGAAGTTGTATGTCCAACAGTTACGCGGAATAATGTGGCTTCGAGGAGTTCATTCCTGTTTTGGTGTTCGTACGGTTTATAACGCTATGAATGATCTTGACAGTTTATATGATCTTGTCGCTGGTCGGACTCGCGAGTTTCCGCATCGGGTGAAAATTGCTGTGTTCTTGCGGAAATGGCTGAAAGTTCATATTGAATCAATTGTCCTGTATCGTAAACTGTGCATAGGTAGTGTCAGGTTGCTACGACGTTATGTGTGGTGACGTTGCTGGTGAGAAGATAAAATCACCCTGAGGCTCATGCAACTTTGAGGTGCTGTTGTGGAACATCTGACCAGTTGCCTGCTCTGCGGCAGCAAAAAATTGAATGTTCAGGATGCCGCATCCAACATCATGCGTTGTGTTGACTGCGGCTATGTATTTGACAATCCCCGCCCGACACCGGAGGAGATTGCCAACTATTATTCACGCCCGTCAAAGTATGACGGCTGGCTGATGGCTGGGACGGAACGCGAACTGCTCTGGCAGCGACGCCTGAAAAAACTGCTGCGGCACGGGGCCGGAGGCTCGTTGCTCGATATCGGTACGGGCATCGGCCAGTTCTTAAACCTTGCCAGACCCTGTTTTTCAGAAGTAGCCGGCACCGAGGTGTCGGCTAGTGCCGCCCTGATTGCACGGGAACGCTATGGTCTGGAGATTGTCAATGATGCTTTGGAACGGATCGATTTTGGTGAGCGACAATTCGATACAATCACACTTTTCCATGTGCTGGAGCATGTGCATGACCCGGCGTCGGTCGTTGCAAGATGTCATGCCCTGTTACGCGAGGGAGGTGTGCTGCTGATTGCTGTACCGAACGAGCTGCAGTCGTTCCGTCAGAAAGTGCGCGGCATACTGCATCGCCTGGGACTGCTCAAAAGCCGTTTTCACGGGACTCTCGGAATTGCGCCGATTGTATTGGACGGGTCGCTGGATGAGATTCACCTCTCGCATTTTACCCCGTCAGTCTTGGCCGGGTTGGTGCAGAGGCAAGGTTTTACGGTGCGTGAAAACGGTCTTGATCCCTATTTTGTGTCCAAAGGCTGCGTCAGCATGTGTCAAGCCGCATACTATGGAGTGATGAATGTGATCTGGCGACTGACGGGGCGGAATCATTACGACACGATCTGGCTTCTGGCGCAAAAGCAGGCGACCCGTCAACTGGAAGGGGTCTAAATGCAGGACTGGATGCACATTGTCCCGCATGGCCGGGCCTGGAGGCGACTGTGAAACTCTGCATTGATGCACGTCCGCTGCAAAACGGCCATCGGGTGCGTGGCATTGGTATTCTGCTGTCGAATCTGCTGCGGGAGATGGGGCGGCTGATGCCTGCGGATGAGGTGGCGCTGGTCACCCAGCAGGGATCGACATTTCCTAAGTTCTTTGAACTCGAACGACGCTTGGGTACCTACCGCCTCGAACGCCCCAACCGATATAACTGGATTGCCGACCATCTCCTGCTTTCGGGGGTTGTGTGCAGAAGCGGGGCAGATGTCTTTCTCGCCACGGATATGAACAGTTATCTGGTGCCACGGGATGGGGTGAAGGTGGTGGCCATGGCCTATGATCTCATCCCGTTTCTGTTCCCGGAGGTGATGACCAGTCAGCCCTGGCCGGTGCGGCTCGGATGGCGTGTGAATTTCGGCAAGTTGCGGGACGCCGATGCAGTCATTGCTATCTCCCAGGCAACGAAGGACGATCTTGTGCGGCTGTTCGGGCTTGCGCCGGAACGGGTGCGGGTGATCTACCCGGGGATTGACCATTCTTTGTTCAACCGGGATAATGCCGTGGACAGGCTTCGTCAGGCCGAAGTGCTGGGGCGCTACGCTATTTCTGGGCGTTATCTGCTGTATGTGGGTGACTCTGAGTGGCGCAAGAACCTGAGAAGGGTGCTTGAGGCGCTGGCAGGCATGCAAAAAGAGATCGGGCTTGTTCTGGTAGGGAAACGCGCTCAGACCGATGAGACTCTAAATGGTTGGGTCAGGGAGCTAGGATTGCAGGGGAGGGTTATAACCCCCGGCTTTGTCCCCGACAGGGATCTGCCGCCCCTGTATGGCGCGGCACAGGCATTTGTATTCCCGTCGCTGTACGAAGGTTTTGGTCTCCCCGTTGTCGAGGCCATGGCCTGCGGTTGTCCTGTGATTACCTCTAACGTATCATCCCTACCGGAAGTGGCGGGGGGGGCGGCGCTTCTGGTTGATCCGAAAAGTGTGGAGGAGATCAGGGCTGCAATACTCAAGGTGCTGATAGTGTCAGGCTTACGGGAGCAGATGATTGATGACGGCCTGCGTCAGGCCGCGACGTTTTCATGGAGACGGTGTGCCGAAGAAACGGTCTCCGTCATCAGAGCTGCTGCGGGTGCGCTATGACGTCTGTCGGAAAGATCGGCATCGTCACCTCGTTCCTCGGCAACCTGCGCGCCGGAACCTGGGTCTATACCTGGAACCTGCTGCGCCATCTTGGCAAAAGACCTGATGTTGTCAGGATCGACCGTGAAGAACGTTTGCTGGAAGGGCTGGAAGAGATTCCCGCTCTGGTGATCCCCGGCGGAGGCAGGCTGGCAAAACTGACCTGGGCGAACCTGCAACTGCCGGGTGGAGCGGAACGTGCTGGACTCGATCTGGTTCACGTCACCACACCCTATGGCAGTTTTCGGCAGACCCGTTTCAAAAAGGTCATCACGATCTGCGATGTGACGCCGCTGCTGTTTCCGGAAACCCACGGCAGGTTGCATGTCTGGCATCACCGCTTGGCCCTGCCGGCCATTCTCCGTGCTGCCGACCGGATCATAACCATCAGCGAGGCATCCAAACGGGACATAGTCCGTTGCTGCGGTGTCCCGGATGAAAAGGTCTCGGTCACACATCTGGCAGCCTCGCTTCCTGGCCTAACTCCGGGTCTGGCCGGGAAAGACACGGTTGGTAGTTCAGGAATTTCGGGACCGTATATACTGAATGTGGGCACCCTGGAGCCGCGCAAAAATTTGCCCGTACTGCTCAAGGCCTTTGCCGAGGCCCGCAAAAAGGGCCTGCCGCACGCTCTGGTCATCGTGGGTGCCAACGGCTGGGGCGAATCGCCTATTGCAGCCCTGGCGGACGAGTTGGGCATCAGTAAGCATGTGCAGGTTTCCGGTTTTGTGGATGATCAGACCCTGCCCCGCCTGTATGCTGGAGCGGATTTTTTTGTCTACCCGTCACTGTACGAGGGGTTCGGCCTGCCGGTGCTTGAGGCGATGGCCTGCGGCGCCCCGGTAATCACCTCGAACGTTTCATCCCTGCCCGAGGTGGCAGGGAATGCGGCGTTGCTGGTGGACCCGCGAAGCGAGGCGGAGCTGGTGACAGCACTGCTCACATTGGCCGGGGACGGAGCACTGAGAGAGGATATGCGGGAGCGGGGGCTGTCCCGGGCGGCCTCTTTTTCCTGGCAGCGTACAGCTGCAGAGACGATGAAGGTGTATGAAGATGTGATGGGTTGAAAACACTGGAAAGCATTCTATGGAATGACACGGAAAGGTAGTCATGTATTACAATAATAATTGGGCCGTTGTGGTCCCAATGGCAAATGAAGAGTCAGATTTTGCAGAATTTGCATTTGAACTGACTAAGATTCTTGATCGTCTGAACAGCGGAACGGTGTATTTGGTCGTCGATACGGTCTCCCGGGACCGGACACTTGAACTGTGCCGGACGTTGTCGGAAAAAGATGCCCGGTTCAGAACCGTGTGGGCTCCGGAAAACCGGAATGTTGTCGATGCCTATCTGCGAGGGTATCAAACCGCCTATGATGCCGGCCATGACATCATCATCGAGATGGATGCCGGCTTGTCACACGACCCACGGGCGATTCCCCTGTTCCTCAGGGTGCTGAACGAGGGGAATGAATGCGCTTTCGGCAGCCGCTTTATCAACGGCGGATCGATGTCTGATTCTCCATTCAAGAGGCGCATGTTGTCCCGTTGCGGAACGATTCTCGCAAATCTCCTGCTCGGGACATCTCTCTATGACATGACTTCAGGATTTCAAGGCTTCCATGCGGCGGTGGTTGGAAAATTTCTGAACTATACCCTCCTGTCCAAGGCGCATTTCTACCAGACAGAGTTGCGCTACCTGCTCCGGAAACACAGACAGGCGGAAGTCCCGATTCACTACAAGGCACCCTCACCACGAGTTTCCCGTTCTGCCATAACCAATTCACTGAATGTGCTGGTATATTATGCGTGGCAACGATTGACTGGTCGCGCCATCAGTTTGTAATACCAAGAAAAGGGAGCCGCCGCATGCAGAAAAATACAGCCTTGATCATTACATCCATCTCCGGCCCGAACCATCCGCTGCAGATTTATGCCGAGGAGTGCCGGGAACGAGGAATCAGTTTTATTGTTGTGGGTGATGTCGCTTCTCCGGCTGATTTTAAACTGGAAGGTTGTGATTACTGGAGTATTGACCGCCAGTCTACACTACCGTTCACGTTGGCGCGGATTATTCCGGAACGCCACTATGCCCGGAAAAACCTCGGGTATCTGCAGGCAATTGCAGAGGGTGCGGAAACGATTCTCGAGACGGATGATGACAACCTTCCGCGTTCCGGGTTCTGGTCTGAACGGAGTCAGCTTCAGCCTGGACATGTGCTGCAGGATTCCGGCTGGGTTAATGTGTATGCCTGTTTTACCGACAGCCTCATCTGGCCGCGCGGATTTCCCCTGGAATGCGTCAAGCAGGAAACACCGCAGTTGAGCTCGTTTCCACATGAGGAAACGAGCTGCCCGATCCAGCAGGGTCTGGCGGACGAAAATCCCGATATTGACGCCATATATCGTCTGCTCCTGCCCATACCGTTTGTTTTCGAGAAACAGGCACGTGTGATTCTGGGCCGGAACAGCTGGTGCCCCTTCAACAGCCAGAATACCACCTGGTTTAAGCCGGCCTTCCCTCTGCTGTATCTGCCATCGTTCTGCAGTTTCAGGATGACTGACATCTGGCGCAGTTTCGTGGCCCAGAGAATCTGCTGGGAAAACGGGTGGAGCGTCCTGTTCCACGAGCCGACGGTGTGGCAGGAGCGTAACGAACATAATCTGCTGCGTGATTTTTCCGATGAGGTGCCTGGGTATCTCAACAACATGCGGATCTCCGAAAAACTTGGCCGTCTGGAGCTTCGTGCCGGTGAACGGTATATCCCGGATAACATGCTGAGGTGCTACGAGAGCCTGATCGGTCTGGGGCTTGTGGACCAGCGTGAGCTGCCTCTCCTCAAGGCATGGCTTGAGGATCTCGAAAGCGGAGTTTGACGGTATGAAACCATGCTTTTTACATAGACTATTCGCGAGGCCGCTGGCTGTATTTCTGCTGACAGTGCTGGTGTTCCTAATGGCCCCGGTAAATCAGAGCCTGGATTCCCGTTACAGCCTGATGGTGAGCCAGAACCTGATTGATCGCGGGAGCTTCCGGCTGAATGATATCCCTGGCCTTGCCGAGCAGTTTCCGTATTACCGGTCCAAAGGCAACTTTGAATTAGTGAACGGCAATTTTTACTATCTGTTCCCCAATGCATCATCGCTGCTTTCCGTCCCGTATGTTGCCGCCATGAATCTGTTCGACGGAAATGTAATCAATCCGGACGGCACCTTTAATACCCCGCTGGAGGTGCGCCTGCAGCGCGGACTTGCTTCACTGCTCATGGCAACCCTGGCCGCTGTTATCTTCATGACCTCCAGGCTTTGGCTCCCCGTTGGCTGGAGCTGGCTGGTGACCCTGACAGCAGCATTCGGAACCCAAATATTCAGTACGGCAACACGCAGTCTCTGGTCCCACACCTGGGGGCTCCTGCTGCTGGGGACGGCCATCTATCTGCTTGCGCGACATCTTCGCGGAGCTGCCATGAATCCCTATCTGCTTGCTACGCTTGTCTCATGGGCATATTTTGTCCGGCCGACCTTCAGCGTGAGTATTATCATCATATCAGCCTACGTTTTGCTGAACGTCCGGGAGGTGTTTCTGCGCTATGCGGTGACCGGAATCACCTGGTTTGCCCTGTTTGTCGGATATTCATGGTACAACTATGGCAAGCCGCTTCCCACGTATTTTGCCGGAGGGAGGCTCGGCTCCGGCACCTTCTGGGAGGCCGTGGCGGGTAACCTGGTCAGCCCGGCGAGAGGGGTTTTGATCTATTCACCATTTATTCTTGTGGTTATTGCTCTTCTTGTGATCTATCGCCATGAATTTAAGAGCCCCCGGTTGGTTGCTCTTGCCTGCGCAGCTATCCTGCTGCATCTCACGGCGATCTCGACGTTTCCCCATTGGTGGGCGGGGCACTCATACGGCCCGCGATTGATGACAGATGTAATCCCGTGGATAATGCTTCTTGCTGTGTTAGGTATTGATGCCATGAGAACTGCACACAGCCGGGAAAACTGTGCCAAACGTTCGGCTGCTGCTGCCGCTATTAGGTATACCTTTACATCTGCTGCAGCACTTCTTATTCTCTTCAGCGTTTTTACCCATAGTGTCGGAGCCTGGTACAACGAAGCGCATGGCTGGAATACCGGTCCGCAGAATGTTGACAAGCACCCGGAACGGCTGTGGGATTGGCATGACCTGCAGTTCATGCGCCGCTGAAGAGAGATTAACCGGATGGAAACAGGGAAAGAATGCGAATTGCCATTGATGCATCAACCATATCGACTCAGGGTGGTCCACGGTCCTACGTGCTTGGTCTCCTGGATGCCCTGGGGCGCATCGACCGGGAAAACGAGTATATCATTTTCTACAACGACCCGGTTCACTTGGGCCGCTTCCCCTGGGCACGTGAGCTGGTGCTGCCGGGGAAATCGCCGCTTTGCAGGCTCTGGCGGGAGCATGTCTCCCTGCCGCTGGCCTGCCTCCGGGAAAAGGCCGACCTGCTGCACGGGCCAAAAAGCGCTGTGCCGTTCTGGTCTCCCTGTCCAAGCGTAGTCACGCTGCATGACCTGATCCCGATCACCCATCCCGAAACCGAGACCTGGGCGGCCCAGCTTTACTGGCGCCTGCAGATACCGATTGCCGCGCGGCGGGCGAGTTACATCATCACCGACTCCGAGCATGCCCGGCAGGAGATTGTTGCCATGTTCGACACTCCGGACCAGCGCATTGCCGTGACCCCGCTCGGTTATCCACCCGCCCTGGATGACTCGCCCGACCCTGTCAGGGCGGCCGCACTCCGACAGCGCTATGGCCTGCCCGAAAGCTACATCCTATATGTCGGGACCATCCAGCCCCGCAAGAACCTGGACATGCTGATCCAGGCCTATGCCCGTCTGCGGAGCGAGGGGATTACCGCCTATAAGCTGGTCATCGCCGGCAGGAAAGGGTGGCTGTATGAAACGCTCTTTACCCGGATTTCCGCCATGGGATTGGAAGGGGACGTCATTTTCACCGGTTTTGTGCCGGACGAAGACCTGCCCAGCCTGTACGACGGCGCCTGTCTGTTCACCTATCTTTCGTTCTTCGAGGGCTTCGGCCTGCCGCCGCTGGAAGCCATGGCCCGGGGTGTGCCGGTGGTGACATCCAATACCACCTCGCTTCCGGAGGTGGTCGGAGAGGCTGGCATTACGGTTTCGCCGCGCAGTCTCGACGAGGTTGTCGAGGGCATGCGCCGGGTACTTACAGACAACAGTCTGGCGCAGCAAATGCGACAGGCTGGTCAGGTGCGGGCCCGGGGGTTTTCCTGGGAGCGCACCGCGCGGGAAACGATGGCAATCTACCGGCTGGCTGCCGGCAATCCAAGGAGCTGACATGACCGAACGACGCAAGGATATCCTGGTACTGACCGCTCTGCTGCTGCTCCTGGTAGCGGTGTTCGGGAAGATACTGTTTACGACGCAGATCGTGCGTGCACCGGATATCCTCAATGAATACTTCTGGACAGTGAAGGATCTCCATTCCCTGTCACTTGCAAAACTGTTTGCGATGGATATTTCCAATGCCGGCTGGAGCATGCTGGTCAACAGCGGCTATACGACAGAGGGCGGCGCTGTCTCCCAGCAGTTCCTCAAATATCACAACCTGATCTACTGGCTGTTCCCGTCGCCGGCCAATGTGGCCTGGTTCATGGTGCTGCACCTGTTCTTCGGCAGTGCCGGCACCTATCTTTACTGTCGCGCCATCGGCTGCAGCCGGCCGGCCGCTTTTCTGGGCGGGCTGATCTTCGGATATGCCGCTTCCAATGCGACGCTGATCAATGCCGGGCATGTGCTCAAGATCGCCACCATCTCCTACGCTCCGCTGGCTTTTTTTCTCATAGAACGCGGATTTCAGCGCCAACGCCTGATCTGGTTTATGGCGACCGGCTTCACCTTGGCCTTTCAGTTCTTTAACTATCACTGGCAGATTGCGTTTTATACCTGTCTGTGCATGGCGGCCTACGGTCTGCTGCGTTTTGCGGGCGAGTTGTCCGTCGCCCGCGGTAGCGGGGATTATCGCCCGGTGAAACGGCTGCTGCTGCTAAACCTGAGTCTGCTGGTATTTTTCCTGACGACCGTTTCCATCTCGCTCCTGCCGCTGGCCAACTGGTCCAAGGATACCAACCGCGGCATTCAGAGCGGCGCCAACCAGGGCCAGGGTGGGCTCGAGCGGGAGGAGGCCATGTCTTGGTCCATGCCGCCGGAAGAGCTGGCAACGTTTGTTGTGCCCGGTTTTTTCGGCCTTTCCCGGCAGGAAGCCGGTGATACACCCGGCCCGAGAGCATATTACTGGGGCAGGATGAACTTTACCCAGACGACGGATTATCTGGGACTGCTGCCCTGGCTGCTGGCGCCGCTGGTGCTGATCTATCGCCGAGATCGCTATACCTGGATCATGGTGGCCGGTGTGGTCGGAACGCTATTCTTCTCGATGGGTAAATACACCCCGTTTTATAATCTGCTGTACGACTACTTTCCCGGTATCAACCGTTTTCGCGTTCCCAAGATGATGCTGTTTGTGACCACCCTCTGCATGGGGATCATGGCGGCTCGTGGGCTGGACTGTCTGCGAGACCCGCTCATCAGGCAGTCGCGGGCCTTCAGGCGCTATCTTGCCGCGCTGATAGCACTGCCGGTGCTGCTGGCCCTGCTCTGCACATCGCTGCGCTGGGGCAGTGGCCTGTGGGTTTCCTGGTTGTCTCCCATGATCTACGAACCGACCAGGTATCAGCAGGGTAGCGGACTGGCCATGGACCGCTGGTGGAATATGGTGCGGGAGAGTGGCCTGGCAGCAGTCTATGCGACGGTTTACGTGGCGGTGCTGTTCGCCTACGCCCGTGGCTGGCTTTCGCAGCGACTGCTGCCGTTTTTACTGTTGGTCATCCTCGTGGTGGATATCGGACGCGTCAATGCCAGGTTCCTGCCGCTGGCCGATGTCCCGCAGAAATCCAGGGGCAGCGTTACGCCGGTGATGGAATTTCTCAAACAGGACTCCAAAGAGTATCGCACCATGCCGCTGGACGGCGACCCGCAGCAGTACTCTTCCGCCGGGATCCCGTCATTCTTTTATGCCATGCCGGTTCAGCAGACGCGCTGGCAGGATATCCTGGATACGTTTGCCTATCAGACCGCGGTCCCGGATATGCTGGGTCTGAAGTACCTGGTGCTGGCGCCGCAGCAGTACGAACAGGAAAAATCCCAGTTCGGTGACAAGTATCTCCCGGTGTTCCGGTCTCCGGACGGAAGCCAGATCGTCCTGCAGAACCGGAAGGTGCTGCCCAAGGCCTGGCTGGTCCCTGCAGCCGTTGTGGTCCCGGGGAAAAATGAACGGCTGGCCGTGATCCTCAGTCCCGAATTCAATCCCGCTAACATTGCGGTTGTTGAAACCACTCCGCCAGTTCAGCTCGTACCACCCGGCACCGCCGCCGGACCGCCGGGTAGAGTATCGACACGTGAGTACGGTGATAATGCGATCAAGCTGGAAGCGCAGGTGACCGGCAACGCGCTGCTCGTGCTGAGCGAAAAATACTATAAGGGCTGGAAGGCCACTGTTGACGGGAAGCAGGTTGAAATCTACCCGGTCAATCATGTCCTGCGCGGGGTCTACCTGACGCCGGGCACGCATTCCGTCGAGTTTGTTTTTGATCCGCTGCCGTTCAAGGTGGGCAAATGGCTGACACTCTCTTCGTTTGCCTTGTTTGCGGTGTTACTGGGGCGTGAATGGTGGCTGCGGCGGCGCAGGACATCAGCGGTGCGGGAGAACGATGAGTCGGCCGACATCGCTTGACAGCCTGCGCAAGCACGCGGTGAGTATCCGGCAGCCTGAAAAGGGCTACCGCTTCTCGCTGGATGCGCTGCTGCTGGCCGATTTTGCCAGGCTGACGTCCCAGGCTGTTGTTGCCGACCTGGGCACGGGCTGTGGTGTCATCCCGCTGGTGCTCGCTCGCAGAAACCCCGCTGCACGTTTTGTCGGCTTCGAGAGCAATCTGGAAATGGCCGCACTGGCCTGCGAGAATGTATCAGGTAACGGGCTTGAGGGTCAGGTTGAGATTGTTTCTGATGATATTCTCAATATTCGTCCCCGATTTCCAGTCTCATCCTTTGATGCGGTGCTCTCCAACCCTCCCTTTCGCTCTGCACGTACCGGTAAAACAAGCCCACTGGCCGGACGGGATACGGCGCGGCATGAGTCAACCGCCGGGCTGTCCGACTTTCTGGCCGCTGCCAAATACCTGGTCAAACCGGGCGGGCGGATCTGTTTCATTCAGCACCCGTCACGGCTGGCGGAGTTCGTTGTCTGTGCCCAGCATTTGAAGCTGGCGCTTCTGCGGTTGCGGATGGTTCACGGGACCAGGGAGGGGAAGGCGACCATGTTCCTGGCGGAACTGGCCAAGGGGAGCAGGGGCGGGCTGACGGTTGAGCCACCGTTGATTCTGCGGGATGAAGGCGGTGAATATTCGAATGAAGTGGCGGAAATGATCGGGGAACAGGCGAAAAAAACCTCCGGTGTTTCGGAAACCTCGGAGGTTTGATTGATCGGTGTGTGGCGTTTAGATCAGTTCTTGATAAGCAGAAGCAACTCCATTTTGTCCGCTTCACCGACGTGAATCGGGAAGCAGAGGGCGATGCTGTCGGACGGCACCGGCAGACCTGTTGCGGGAGGGTGGAGCGTCACAGGCGGATGGATGTTCATGACTTTACCCATTTGGGAGGCTTTCGCGGCAATGTTTCCACAGACCACATTGACGAACTCCATGACTGTGTCTTCGAGTATTTCTAACGTTTCACCTTCCACGGACTCTTCCCGGAGGATGGCTTTGGCGATCTTTTTCTGGATCCCCTCCGATACCGAAATGATATAGCGAGCCCCGACATCGCCGGCCAGGTCCATGGCAGCCATCATGAAATTGGCGTCTACCGTTTGCACTGTCTTGCATGTGCCCGGACGGAACGGAAGTCCCAGTACGCGGGTAATCATCTTGTAGGTCATGTCAGCGGCCATTTCCCACACCAGGCTGTTGGCCATGCCGGCCGGCAGTTCGATCCGCTCGGATACATACTGGGCCTGGTCCAGCTTGAATGCCTCCAGATGCTTCTGGAGCAGCTCACTGCTTAATGCCCCTACCAGGACCAGCGCTTCTCCGATATACAGGTGGCTGTTCTTCTGGCGGGTAATGATGTCGTTAAGCTGGTTCAGGGTCAGGATGCCCATCTCCACCAGTACGTCGCCCAGCTTCATGTCTTTCGACATCTGCGCATTGTGGGCACGTTCGATGTCTTCCTTGGTTACATAGCCGGCAGTGATGGCCGTTTCGCCAAGTCTGAGGTTTTTCTGCTCCTGCAGGTCAATTGCCTGTAGCAGGGCTTCACGGGTTATAAGGTTGTTTTCCACTAGAAACTGCCCGAAAAATTTTACAGCCATAACACGTCCCCTTGTGCGTTTTGGATTGATGCGGAAGTGCAGCTAGAGCTCACGCAGGATCTGCAGCACATTATCTGCCTCGAAGGGCTTGGAAATTACATTCTTGGCGCCCAGCTTGAGCGCCTCGGTGAATTTGTCACCGACACCGCCCAGAGAGGTCACCATGACCACCTTGACGTCCTTGTCCATTACCACCAGGCTGCGCAGGGCTGTCAGGCCGTCCATGCCCGGCATGTTCATATCCATGCAGATTATGTCCGGGTTTTCGGTGTGATTCATCTTGATTGCCTCGGCACCATTCTTGGCATGCCCGACACTGGTGAAATCACCGGAATCCGCAATGATCTTTTCAAGCTGGCGCGCAACAGAAAGGCTGTCGTCTACGACTAGAACCTTCTTCATAGGGGTGTGTACCTCCTTGGTTCGAATAACGGATGCTGGCCTGAAGGCCCGTTGTTTTTTGCTTCTGGATTGTAATAACGTGAGAATGTAACTGAATGCCGGCAAAAAGTCAAAAGTATGTTTGCCTTTTCATGCGCTTCAAGTCATGCTATAAAATCCAAAAAACACAAAAGGAGGTTTACTGCGATGTATGTATCACGCCAAAAACTGTATGCAACGGGGCTGATGACCGCCGCATTTTTGTCATGCGGGTCCCTGTCCATTGCCGCTGAGTCTGAAACAAAGGCTGCACCCCCCAAGGCCGAAGCCGTTGCGCCCAAGGCTGAATCAGCGTCTTCCGGCCAGGGTGCTGTTGCCAGAGTAAACGGAGTTGCCATCAGTGCGCTCGAACTGAAAAGGGCCAGCAAGGTCATGTTGGCTGGACAGCGAGGGACCACACCTACTGCCGATCAGCAGAAGGAAATGGAGAAACAGGCCCTTCAGCAGTTGATTTCGGCCGAACTGCTCTATCAGGCCGGCCAGAAGCTGGAAGTCAAGGACCTCGACAAGCAGGTAGAAGCAAAGCTGGCGCAGGACAAGGCCCGCTTTAGCAATGATCAGGATTTTGTAAAGGCCATGAAAGATCTGGATATGGACGAGAAGGCCTTGCAGGATTACACCCGTCGTGACCTGATTATATCCAATCTCGTGGATAAAACGATTAGTTCCAAGATCACGGTCAGCGAAGAAGATGCCAGGAAATTCTATGAGCAGAACCCCGACAAATTTACCCGGCCGGAAACTACCCGGGCCAGCCATATCCTGATCGGTGTCGATGCAAAGGCCACTGCCGAAGAAAAGAAGGCAGCCAGGGAAAAGGCTGTCAAGCTGCGCAAGGAACTGGCGGGCGGGGCTGATTTTGCAGCACTGGCCAAAGGGAACTCAACCTGCCCCAGCAGTCAGCAGGGCGGGGATCTGGGGTTTTTCGGCAAGGGCCAGATGGTTCCGGCTTTTGAACAGGCCGCCTTGGCACTGAAGCCGGGCGAGATCAGCGACGTGGTTGAAACCCAGTTCGGCTATCATATCATCAAGCTGACCGAGAAGAAGGCCGCTGAGAAGGTCGAGTTCAAGGAGGGTCGTCCCCGTATCGAGGAGTTCCTGAAAAACCAGAAGGTTGGCGCCGCGGTCAACGACTATCTGGCAGAAGCCCGCAAGACTGCCAAGATCGAGTTGCTGCTGAAATAGCGCTATATTCGCAATTAACGTGGCCGGTCGGGTGTTCACCCGGCCGGCTATTTTCTTACTCTACATCCCCACTGAAACAGTCTTGGACCTCCCTGACGAAATCCCCTCGAACCTGAATCTGCCCACATATTCCCCGCTGTTGTAGAGGCTGGCGTCTCCGCCCGGCAGGTAGACCTGTTCCTGATTCTTGACAACAAACGCGAACGCGCTCTGCAGGCCTGTTCCAACACGCACCTCCGACACCGGCAGGCGAAAACTGGCCAGTCTGGCAATCGGACCGCCCTGGAGAGGAAACACGCGGGCCGTTGCCTGTTCCGCCAGCCCAGCCAGTGAAGCCCGCAGCAGGTAGCCGGCAAATGACCCGCTGACCAGGCCCGACAGGTGCAACAGGACTGTGTGGCTGCCATCCAGGTGGAGATCATAGCGCGGGGTCCAGCCCTGCCCGGCAACAGCGTAGCGTACCGTAACCTTGCCCCGTGCCGGAGAGAGCTGTATGCGGGCAAGCGTTTCCGCCCCCCGTTCGCTTTTACCTGCTGCGGCCATACGGGCGTCAAGGCGCCTGATTTCCTGCTCTGTCTTGCGGCGCGCGGAGTAGACCGCTTCCAGTTGTGCGATGGCAAACTCGGTCCCCTGACGGATGGACTGCATGGGATCCGGATTGGCCTTGGTCTTGCGCGGGGCTTTGCCGCTCTGTAACTTGGCCGCTGACCTGAATATCTCTTCACGGGTAGCCAGAGCCTGCATGCGGTCACCCAGGCGGCTTCTCTGTTCGCGCAGGGCGCTCAGTTCTCTTTCGCCCTTGCCGGTATCCGCTGCGGCCGGCAGAATATCAACACGCTGGATAGCCGTCCCGCTGCCCGGTTTTACCCGCAAGGTCCCCTCGATCATGGTGGTCGGCAGTGGAATTTCAAGGATGCCTTTGATTGCGGCTGCTTCCTGTTCGATGACGGCCCCGTCCGAATAAAAGGTGACGCTTCTGCCGTCAGCCGGGGCGGGCGGTACTGCAAGCAGCAGCAGGGCCATCAGAGGGATGAGGATATTCATGGTGTACTCCTTTTCGACGGTGGTAATCAGATTCTTGCGCTCGCTGTCCGATACGGCTATACTTCGCCAACCTTTTTAAACAGGATAAAAAAAACGAATGGAAGGTGTCTGCAATGGATTATGAGGAAGAAGTATCCGTCAAAGACATAGTAAACTTCTACATAAAAATCAACGACGCTGTAAAGGCCAAAAAGGATCTCGCACAGTTTTCCTCAAAAGACAAGGCCACCGCCTTCGAGATTATTGCCGCTTCTTCCGGCAGCCGCGAATTCAAGATCGAAGTCGCCAAGTATTTCCTCTATGATCTGGACGCACGGGTGCGCAGAAAAGCCGAATTCATGATGGAGTCGCTCGTGCCGGATTGGGTCTCCGACCCGGCCGAAAGCATCCTGAGACTGCTCAAGACGACCGACCATAAAGGCGACACGCGCCGCGACGCCGCCGTCAGATTCCTGTTCGGAATTGTCGATGTGGTCAGCCTGCGCGGCACATTCATGACGCTGCTCAGCAGCCGCAACCGTAGCCACATGGCGGAAATTATCGCTATTCTGGAAGATTATATTGACGCATCCGTGGATGAGCACGAGCAGGTCAAAATCTTCGATGCCTGCCTTGACATCATCCTCTCCGACGATACCGACAACAACATGAAGCATTACGCCTCCACCCTGCTGAGCGTGTTCTTCAAGAAGGTGCAGGCTACCGACCTGGGTGCGGCCCTGCGAAAGAAGTATATAGAAAAGCAGATCGAAAAGGCCGAAGCGGTATACCGCTATCTGTGCAGCGGCACCTCGGGACTGAACGCCACCTTTCTCGAAGACCTTCTGCGGCCACTTAGCGCGGGCGGCTCGCCCTATCAGGTCAAGATCCTGACCTATTTCAATTACCTCATGGACAAGATCAGGCGCGTGGATGAGATTGATACAGTGCTGGATATCTACCCGGATTACTGGAATCAGGATGAACCGGCCAAGGATGACAAGCTTAAGGGTATCTGCCGCAGGATCATAGCTGCGGTCGATGAGCTGTGGGACTACACCGAGGATGCCGAGGTGCGCGGTCTGATTGTCAGGATCAGGTATGGCGAATATGCCAACAAGCGTGAACTGCTGGAGCAGATCCGGTCAAAGATCGAAGGTGATGAGCCGCTGGCCGGGACAGCCCGCGAAAAGATTGCCATGATGCTGCACTGTTTCCTGCTGCCCGAAGAGGATGAGACTCTCAAGCTGCTGGTCTCGCATCTCCTGCTCTTCAAGCTGGGAGGGATGGAAAATCAGATCCCGGCCCTGGGCTACCTGCAGTACTACGTCGAGAACAAGAGTCTCAATTATGCCGAAAAAGGCAGTATTGCCGCAGTGATTGACGAGCTGCTCAAGTCCCCGGATCTGGCGGACGAAATTCGTGAAACCTCGCGCTATATCCTGTTTATCTCGGCGCCCGATCGCTTTACCAGAGAAGATGAACAGAGGGAAATCCTGGGCTACCTGCGGAAAATTGTCGATGGTAAGGGGTTTGGGTATGAAGAGGCGGAAATGCGGGTGGTGCAGTCATTGATCATTCTGTCGGACAAGATGCTCAAGAACGAAAAATTTAAGAAAGCCGCCCAGTACCTGGAGTTCAAGATCCGTAATCCCGACAGCGCGCCCAGCCTGGTGAAGGCCAAAGGGAAGAAGTAATCCCTACTTCTTCCGTTGCGGTCCAGGATATTTGACGATACCAGTTTGGTGATTCCGCTGTAACATCAGAATCATTGACTACGCTATTTGTTAAGCGTAACAAATAGTCTGTGTTTTGTGAGCGGATGTAGCACGGGTAACGATCAGGTCGCACTTGCCAGTTGTTTAGGGATAGCATGATTCAGAATCGAACACTGATATTTCGCCTGCACGCTCTTTCCAGAATGGCGCAACGTGGTTTCGAACCATCGGATATTCATAATGCACTCGGCTGCGGAACGATTATCGATCAGTATCCTGATGATGTTCCATACCCCAGTTGCCTGATAATGGCCCGGATTGCAGATCGTCCCGTGCATGTCGTCACAGCTTTAAATGATGAGGAGCAGGAAATCATCATCATTACCGTATATGAGCCTGACCCGCGGATATGGAGTGATGGGTTTACCAGGAGAAAAACATGAAATGTGTCATCTGTAAACACGGAGAAACGATTGATTCCAGCGCTACGGTAACTATTGAACGGGGTGCCCTGACGTTTGTGGTAAAGAAAGTGCCGGCCAGGGTTTGCAGCAATTGCGGTGAAGAATATGTCGATGAACAGATTGCTTCAGAATTATTCAAGGCTGCGACAGAGGTTGCAAAAAGCGGCGCAGAACTGGATGTACGCCATTATTTGAAAGCCGCCTGAAACCCCCCTCGACAAAGACACCAAAAGGCAAAGCACAGGTGGGTAACAGTGCGTCGCAAAGCTACCATCCACCTCGCCGGTCATTTGCTACTCTCTTCTTCATGGAGAGGGGCAAAGAATGCTTTCTCCCTCTGGGAGAGAGATAGAGAGAGGGCGGATAGAGGGGTTGTCGAATTGAACATCAGAGCCACAGACAAAATGCTTGACAGTATCAGGGTGCCGGGACACGTTTCCTCACGCCTCACGCCTCACGCCTGCAGAATTTCTTGCAACAAATCACATGGAGCACCAAATGTCAGGTTCAAAGTCCATACGAGCACAAATCAAAGCTTATCTTGAAGCCAAGACACCGTTGACAGTCGTCACACTTGATGAACTATATAATTTACCCTCCGTCACATTGGAACAGCGACATAGCGTGCGAGCAGCGTTAGTGTATCGTTCTTTCTGTAAATTAGAAAAGACCTGACAAAAAGGCAGGTCAGGGTCATTCTCTTCTTTTGGTGAATCGCCAAACCCAACCAGAGAGGAGCAGAAACCATGACCTGCACCGAGGAGAATAGCACTCTT
>JBBQXT010000025.1:0-27636 GCA_038209415.1 Geobacterales bacterium | reverse complement strand
GATCGTGGAAAAACAGGTGGTTGGGTTGGTAAGCTCACTGGTGTAGAACCTGAGCAGATAGGGGGTATTACGATGCCGTTGGATTGTCCAGCGGATGTAGGCCTCGATGGCGGTCATTGGATCAGTCCCGGGCTTCCAAATCCCGTCGATGTGGTCGAAGTCGGCGAACTGTCTTTGCAGTACCGCGGAGTATAATCCTTCTTTCCCTCCAAAATGATAGGAAATCATCGAGAGGCTTGTCCCGGCGGCCAAGGTGAGCTCCCGTATGCTGACACCATACAGACCGCGTTCGGCAAACAGGCGCGTCCCGGCCTCCATCAATTTGTTGCGAATATCAGCTTTTGCCATGTCACTCCCGCTCCGATTGCATGTATGCTGCAAACAGTAGCAAAACCAAGTATAAATGCCAATTTTATTGACTCCACCCTGTAATTATTCATTGCACCGGGACTGGTATGTGGTATGGTGAATCGAACGATCGTTTGATTTATTGTATACGCGACCGTTCTCAACCGCACTGCTTCGGGAATATGCCAGCCCGAAATCTGCGGGAGGTATTATACTAATTCGGAGGAGGAAGCTACAGATGTCGGAATTGCATGACAGGATCAGGAAAACCAATCTCCACGCCAGGATCAAGAAGGTCGAGGATGTCATTCCCCTGTTCAAAAACGGTATGAACATCGGCTGGTCCGGCTTTACCCCCGCAGGCTACCCCAAGATGGTGCCGATTGCCCTGGCTGACCATGTGGAGAAAAACCAGCTGCAGGGCAAGTTAAAGTTCAATCTCTTCATTGGGGCATCCGTTGGTACGGAAACCGAAGACCGCTGGGCCGCGCTTGACATGATCGACCGCCGCTGGCCCTATCAGACCGGCAAGAACATCCAGGCCGGCATCAACGCGGGGCGCATCCGCATGGGTGACAAGCACCTTTCCATGTTTGCCCAGGATCTTGCTTATGGTTTTTACACCAAGGACAACGGCGGCAGGCTGGATATAGCCATCATCGAGTGTTCCGCCATCACCGAAGACGGCGGTCTGGTACTGACCGCATCCTGCGGCGCCGTGCCGGAGATCGTCCAGATTGCCGACAAGATTATCATCGAGATCAACACCTCGATTCCGAACTTTGAGGGGCTGCACGACATTATCGAACCGGTTAGCCCGCCCAACCGCAAGCCTTTCCTGATCAGCCGCGTTGACGACCGGGCTGGTTCCCCCTACGTCCGGATAGACACGGACCGGATCGTGGCCATCATCGAATCAAATCGACCCGATAACGGCCGGTCATTCAGCGAGCAGGACGAAAGCTCGGAAGCGATCGCCAATAACATCATCGATTTCTTTTCCTGCGAGGTAAAAGCCGGGCGCTTGCCGAAGAACCTGCTGCCGCTGCAGTCCGGTGTCGGCTCCATTGCCAACGCGGTCATCGGCGGACTGGCCAAGGGACCCTTTACCGGCCTGAACGTTTGGACCGAGGTTCTACAGGACACCATGCTGGACTTCTTCGATTCCGGGAAACTTGATTTTGCATCGACGGTTTCGCTTTCATTCTCGGTGGAAGGCTTCAAGCGCTTTTACAGCAATTGGGACAAATACAGCAACAAGCTCCTGATGCGCCCGCTCTCCATTGCCAACCATCCGGAACCGATCCGCCGGCTGGGATGCATCGCCATGAATACCCCGATAGAGTTCGACATCTACGCTCACGCCAACTCCACCCTGGTGGGAGGCACACGGATGATCAACGGCATCGGCGGATCCGGCGACTTCCTGCGCAATGCCTACCTGTCGATCATGCATTCGCCTTCGACACGGCCAAGCAAGAACGACCCGCGCGGCATCACCTGTGTCGTTCCGCACGTGCCGCATTGCGATCACACCGAGCACGACCTGGACGTACTGGTAACCGAGCAGGGCCTGGCCGACCTGCGCGGCCTGGACCCCAAAAGCCGCGCCCAGCTGATCATCGACAAATGCGCCCATCCGGACTACAAACCGCTGCTGCAGGAGTATTTAGACATGGCAACGAAAGATTGCCTGGCCCGCAAGGCCGGTCACGAACCGCAACTGCTTGACCGTGTCTTCAAGATGCAGGTTAACCTGGCCAAGAACGGCACCATGAAGATCGACAACTGGGATATCTGAACAAGGATGCCGGCCAGGCACGAAGCGGTTCGCCCGTGAACTTTACCTGTAATGGAGGCAACAATGAGTCACCCTGATCAACTCTCGGAATCTTATTTCAGTGCGGCACTTCAAACGCTGGAACAGGCCTATGCCCACAATTACGACGACAAATTGGGAATAAGTATTTCAGAGGTTATTGACTCACTGCGTGAGGTGATGAATCAGGTGGCAATTTCTGACAGTACAAATGAACGCGAATCGTCATCCCCCTATGAAATAAACGATTTCAATTCAGCCATCTGAGGTTGATCTCCCCGCCGCGAATCGGACTAAACAACGCCGAGACCGTACAAATTTTACAAACAAAAGCCCACCAGATTGCTATCTGGTGGGCTTTTGTTTGTAACGTCTGTACAGAGCAGGGGCTCTTCCCGTATGGGGCTACTTTTTGTCGATCAGCTTGATAACCCCGTCGGTCACATCCTGGGCATCGACACCGCTGCCCAGATACAGTAGCTCCCTCTTGACAACCACAAGGGCCAGACCATTGGCTTTGCCGAATTCGGTGCAGGCCCGCTCAATCGCCTTGAAGAGCTTGCTGCTGAACTCCTCCTGCCGTTCCTGGAGTTCCTTTTCGGCGTTCATGCCGAATTTCTGGAATTCCTCGACCTTTTTCTGAAACGCTTTGCCCTTGGCTTCCCGCTGCTGGGGAGTCATTGTCTTCAGCGTGGCCTCAATGGCGACCTTCTGCTTATCCAACTGCTTGCGCCTGGTCTCGATCTGCCCCTGTAGTTTTTTCTTGAGGGCGGCCAGCTGCGCCTGTCCGGCTTTTCCCTTCTCCGACTCGTTGCTGATTCGCATCAGGTCTACATACCCCAGACGCACGGCCGGCTGTGCCGATGTGGCCTCCGTTTTCTTCTGGGTTTCGGTAATGACCGTCGGGGGAGCAATCGGCAGCAGGGACGGCATTGGGGCCGGGTTGCCGGCAGCGGGTTCCGCAGCCTCAGCCGCGCTGATCGAACCGAAGAGAGAGCAGGCCAGCAGGGCAAACAGGATCAATCTAACGGGTTGTTTCATTGTCAATAACCTCTTGGGCCGGAGATGTCACCGGTTGGTGTGAATATGAGACAAAAGATAGAATGTTTCCGGTCCGGAAACAAGCCTTCTTTTGGGTTGACGTACCAGTTAAGAATATTAGGCTGACAGAAAACTGTCTGCTTCAAAATAAAACAACTTGACATTATTCGGCTGATTTTTCTAAAATGGCGAACAATTTTAAAAAGCTGTGAAGAGGAGTAGTAGTCGTTGCGGGCTTCCCAGAGAGCCGGTGGGTGGTGCGAACCGGTAAGCACGGATGATGAACTCGCCTTGGAGCTGTTTCGGTGAACAAAAGTAACCGGCGCCGTCCTCCCACGTAAAGGGTGTAATGAGGCTTGTCGAGAATTTCCGCCAGGCGAAAAGGGTGGTACCGCGAATGTGTTCAATGCCTTCGCCCCTGTTTGGGGCGGAGGCATTTTTATATTCTGGATCATCGTACGAAAGGAGTGCAAGACCATGGCAAAGGCACCGGCGAAGAAAAAGGACGACAGGCAGATCATCAGGATCTTTGACACCACCCTGCGTGACGGCGAGCAGGCCCCCGGCAACAGCATGAACATCGAAGAGAAGCTGCGCATCGCCAAACAACTGCAGAAACTGAATGTCGATGTGATCGAGGCCGGCTTTCCGATCGCTTCGGACGGCGACTTTGAAGCGGTCAAGCTGATCGCCCAATCCATAAAGGGTCCGCAGATCGCCGGCCTGTGCCGTTCCAGCGAAAAAGACATTGACCGCGCCTGGGAGGCGCTGAAATACGCCGGCGAGAGGGGCCGCATCCACACCTTCATCGCCACTTCCGATATCCATATGAAATACAAACTGCAGATGGAACCGGACAAGGTCCTGGCTTCGGCAGTCAAGGCCGTCAAACGGGCGGCCTCCTATACGCCCAATGTGGAATTTTCCTGCGAGGATGCCGTACGTACCCGCCTGCCGTTCCTGGCCGAGGTGGTCGAGGCTGTTATCGCCGCCGGTGCCACGACGGTCAATATCCCGGACACCGTCGGCTACACGATTCCTTTTGAGTACTTCAATATCATCAAGTACCTCAAGGATAATGTCCCCAATATCGACCAGGCCATCATCTCGGTCCACTGCCACAACGACCTGGGGTTGTCCGTGGCCAATTCCATCGCCGCCATCCAGGCCGGCGCCCGCCAGGTGGAATGCACCATCAACGGCATCGGCGAACGGGCCGGCAACTGCTCCCTGGAGGAGTTTGTCATGATCCTCAAGACGCGCGGTGACATCCTGCCGTTTTACACCACTGTTGCCACGGAACAGTTAACCCCCTCCAGCCGACTGCTTTCGACCATCACCGGCATCGGGGTGCAGCCCAACAAGTCCATCGTGGGCGCCAACGCTTTTGCCCACGAAGCCGGGATCCATCAGCATGGCATGTTGATGGATAAATCCACCTATGAAATCATGACCCCCGAATCGGTGGGACTGGCTGCCAGCGCCCTGGTGCTGGGCAAGCACTCCGGCCGACATGCCTTCAAAAAACGGCTGGAGGAGCTGGGTCACGACCTGGATGACGAAAAGCTCAACCGCTCCTTCGAGCGTTTCAAAACCCTGGCCGACCTGAAGAAGGAGGTTTTCGATGAGGACCTGGATGCCATTGTGGCCGACGAATCCCGTGAAGAGCTGAAATACAAGCTGAGCCATATCACCGTGACCTGCGGGTCATTTGCCGTGGCTACCGCCACTGTTCAGCTGGAGATCAACGGCACACCGGTCCGTACGGCCGAGCTGGGCGATGGTCCGGTTGACGCCACCCTCAAGGCCATCAAGAAGCTGACCAAGACCAAGGCCAAGCTGATGCAGTACAATGTCGGCTCCATCACCGGCGGCACCGATGCCCTGGGTGAGGTTACCGTGCGCGTGGCGGAAGGTAATCATGTCGTGGTGGGCAAAGGCTCTTCCACCGACATCATCGAGGCCTCGGCCAAAGCCTACATCCACGCCCTCAACAGACTCAATTCAAAACAGAAACGCTTGAGCGAGGGCGTATAGACGTCCGTTTCCATTCGCGCAACAGATGCAAAGCGGCATTCGGGGCCAACGGCGCCGGGTGCCGCTTTTTGTGTCGGCTGAGATAGGTTGCGAAAACCTTGCATTTGGAGGGGCGGACAGCTAAAGTAGTCATTCATTTTCAGTACCATGCGAGCACAAATGACCCCTCAGAAAAAAAAGCCCGAGCTCCTGGCCCCGGCCGGTTCACTGGAATCCTTCTTTGCTGCCATGGAAAAAGGCGCCGATGCGGTATACGCGGGCCTTCAGGATTTCTCGGCCCGGGCCCGTGCCCGAAATTTCTCCCTGCACCAGATGGAACGCATGCTGGCCTACGCCCATGCCAACGACCGGCGGGTCTATATCACCCTCAACACCCTGATCAAGGAACATGAGCTGCCGCAACTGGTGGATACCCTGGCCGCCCTGGCTGCCATGCGGGTGGATGGCGTTATCCTGCAGGACCTGGCTGTGGCACGCCTGATCCGCAGCCACTTTCCGACCATCCCGCTGCACGCCTCGACCCAGATGACCATCCACAATACCGCCGGAGTCCGGATGCTGCATGAGCTGGGCTTTCAGCGGGCGGTACTGGCACGGGAGCTGGCCATGGAGGAGGTCGCCGCCATCTCTGCCGCAACGCCGGTGGAGATCGAGATCTTCGTCCACGGCGCGCTCTGTTTCTCCATTTCGGGGCAGTGTTTCTTCTCCTCCTACCTGGGCGGCCACAGCGGCAACCGCGGGCGCTGCGCCCAGCCCTGCCGCCGGTTGTACGACCACCGCGGCAAACAGGGCTATTTCTTCTCGACTAGCGACCTCTCGGCCATCGATCTGCTGCCCGATCTGGCCCGAAGCGGGGTAACGTCCCTCAAGATCGAGGGGCGCATGAAATCAGCCGAATATGTGGCCAGCGTGGTCGAGGCCTACCGCATGGTGCTGGATGCCCCGCAACAATCGCAGAAGGAAGCGCTGGCGGCAGCCAAGGAGATTCTGAAGTTTTCCTTCGGCCGCACCCCCACCAAGGGTTTTCTGGCATCCCAGCAGCCGGACGATATCGCCAACCCCTGGCAGAAGGGGGGCACCGGGCGCTATGTCGGCCAGATCAAGGAGATCCGTGGCAAGCGGTTGACATTCGATACCCGCGACGCCCTGCATGTGGGCGACCGTCTGCGGGCGCAGCCCAAAACCGATATGGCCGGTCAGGCCTGGACAGTGCGTGAACTGTTCGTCAACGGTAAAAAGGGCATGGAGGCCAGGGCCGGCAGTCTGGTGGAGGTGGAGACCCCCTTCCGCTTCGAGGTCGGCGATTCCATCTACAAGGTCTCCTCAAAGGAGGCCTTCACCCTCAGCGAAAACGCCGCCATGCGCCGGCTGGAAGCGACCCAGGGCGATAAAATTCCCTGTCGGCTGCGGGTTGCACTGGATAACGGCACACTCCGCATCACGGCTGACGTGGCCGGTTTGCAACATGAGTTCAGCAGCTACCTGGGCCAGCTGGAGGCCGCCCGCAGCGGCGACATGGCCGGTGTCCTGCGCAGCCAGTTTGCCAAGACCGGGGATACGCGTTTCCGACTCGATACGCTGGAGGCACCCGACTTTCCAGCACTGCTGATACCGGCAGCCCTCTTCAAGGAGCTGCGCCGCCAGTTTTACCGCTATCTGGACGAATCCGTGACAGCCGCCGCCCGGGAACAGACCAGCACTGCCCGCAAGGCGGCCATGCGTGAGCTGGAATCCCTGCGGTCCCCCGCTGCCCGCCCGGCCAACCGGGAGAGTCTGGCGGTAGTCATGGATCTGCCCCGCGACTGGCGCTTTCCCCTGCAGCAGGGTGCCGACATAACAATCCTGCCGCTTTCCAAAGCCGCCATCCATCAGCTCCCTTCCGCGGTTCCCCGCATGCGCGGCCTGGAGGATCAGATCATCTGGCAGCTGCCCTTCATGATCTTCGACCGCGACATTGCGCTGTACCGCGATACGCTTGGGCAGCTGCACAAAGCCGGCTTCCGGCGCTTTGAAGCGGCCAATCTTTCCCATTTCGATTTGTTACGGGGTTTGGACGGCATCCACATCTCGGCCTGGCACCGCTGTTTCTCGCTCAACTCCCAGGCCCTGGCAGCCTGGCGGGAGCTGGGGGCCGAGACAGCCACTCTGTACATCGAGGATGATGCCGTCAACCTGGCGGCACTGCTGGCCGCCGATATCGCCATCGAACGACGGGTGATCGCCTACGCCCCTCTGCCGGTCATGACCACCAAAATCCGCATCAAGGATGTGCACAGCAACATTCCGCTTCACTCGGACCGGGGAGAAGCGTACACTGTCACGACCCGTGACGGCCTGCAAACGATCACTGCCGCAACACCCTTCTCCCTGACCGCCCGACACAGCGAGTTGCGCGGCAAGGGCTGCAGCTCGTTTCTGGTCGATCTGCGCCAGGCGCCGCGCGAAGCGTGGGGAGATATCATCGGGGCCTTCAAGGCCGGACGCGAGATTGCCGGCACCACGGAATTCAATTACGCCGCAGAGCTGATCTGATGAGGCTGCTGCCGATCATCTTCACGCTGATCCTGCTGACCGCTGCAGACTGCCCGGCGGGCCGCATCATCGAAGGGGTCGTGCGGTCTGTCTACGATGGCGATACCCTCTTGCTGGCCACGCGCCAGGAAGGTCGGCTCAAGCTGCGCCTGTATGGAATCGATGCCCCGGAGACCGCCAAGCCGGACAAGCCGGGACAGCCATATGGTGATGCTGCCCGAAGGGCGTTGCAGTCCAAAATCCTGGGACGGCAGGTTTCGGTCGAGGTCATCGAAACCGATCAGTACCAAAGGGTGGTTGCGGTCATCCGTTACGCCGGCCGGGACATCAACCGCGAGATGGTGTCAGAGGGCATGGCCTGGGCCTACCGCCACTATCTGCAGGGGGCCTATGCTTCGGAATACATTGGGGCCGAGAGCCGGTCGCGTGCCCTTCGGTCCGGACTGTGGCGCGATGCGAATCCGCAGCCCCCCTGGGAATTTCGTCACGCGCTCAAGGGCGGCAGGCAGCACTGGTAGCAGGGCTGAAGGTTGCAAATTGCCGCCGGTCTGTTATAACAGACCTCAATGACCTCATTCGGCAGGGGCGCTGCACCGTTCAAAATTCATATGCACTTTTTCACAAGGTCCCATGACACGTACGGTTACCATCATAAATATCCTTCTGGGGATTGTTGTTGTAGCGCTTCTGGCGGCCATCGTCTCCAACGGTCTCTCCCGCAGCCTTGGCGGCCCCCTGCTTCCAAAGGGCGGCAAAAGCGCCGCACCTGCGACTGCCAGCGCCCCGCGGACAGCGGATCTGGCTTTCTATGCTCCGATACTTGGCAACGGTCTGTTCGGCAAGTCCACCCAGGGGCAACTCACGCCGATCGTGAATACCACGGCCGCCGCACAAGCCGCTCCGGTCACGGCGCCGACCGAACTGCTCCTTTTGGGAACGGCCACGGGCTCATTCCGCGAGACCTTTGCCCTGGTGCGACATACGGTCAAACAGGAGGAACGCGTCTTTCGCTTGGGTGACATGGTCTTTGACGCCGGCAAACTGGTCCAGGTGACCCGTGAACAGGCCTACATCTTGGTGAACGGCAAAAAGGTCGAGTTGCTGACCCCCATGTCGCCACCGGCGACCGCCGACCATTCTCAACCGGCTGCCGGACAGCCGGGCACGGGTGTGACAAGTACGGGGGCCGGGAGTTACGTCATCGACCAGCGCGCCTTGAATTCGGCCCTGGACAACATCGGCCAGGCCATGACCGACGCCCGGCTGCTCCCCAGCCAGAAAGACGGCAAGGTGGAAGGTTTTCGGGCCACGGAGGTCAAATCCTCCGGAGTCTTTGCCATGATCGGCATCAAAAACGGCGATGTACTGCTGCGCCTGAACGACTTTCCGATAGATTCGCCTGACAAGGCTCTGCAATCATTCATCGCCCTCAAGGGGCAGAGCAGGCTCAAACTTGACATGATCCGGGACGGACGTCCGGTAACCTTTAATTATGATATTCGCTGACGTGGAGGCACGCTTGATACGACACCTCAAACATACCCTCGGGACCCTGCTCCTGATCGGAGCCCTCTTCACCTCCCCGGCCCTGGCTGCCGGCAAGGGGGTGGTACTTAATTTCAACGATGTGGATATTTCCACCATGGTGAAATTCATCAGTGATCTGACCGGCAGGAATTTTGTGCTGGATGACCGGGTCAAAGGCAAGATTTCGGTCTACTCACCCTCCAAACTATCCAATGAAGAGGCCTACAACGTCTTTGTCTCGGTGCTGGAGCTGAAAGGCTTCACGGTGATCCAGAGCGGCAAGGTGGGTAAGATCGTCCCTTCGGCGTCCGCCAAGCAATCCGGTTTCAAGCTGCTCCCTGCTGGCCAGCTGGCGCCGGTCAACGAGAACTATGTCGCCCAGGTCATCAGGCTGGAAAACATCACGGCCCAGGAGGCGCTGATCTTTCTGCAGCCGATGGTCTCCAAGGATGGGCACATCTCCGCCTTCGGCCCCGGCAACATACTCCTGATCGTGGATTCATCGATCAACATCCGCAAGCTGCAGGGCATTTTGAAGACGATCGATACGGAACGCACCCGTGAAGGCGTCGAGATCATCTACCTGAAAAACGCCTCTGCCGAGAGCGCGGCAACGACGATCAGGCAGTGGCTCTCCGGAGGCGACGTCAAACCGGCCGGCCAACCGGCGACCGCCGCAGGGGCCGGCACAGGAACCGTGCTGGCCGACCAGCGCCTGAACGCCCTGCTGATTTTCGGCAACGAGAATACCAAACAGGCGGTGCGCGAACTGGTCGAAAAGCTGGATGTACTGCCGCCCGAAGCCAGCAGCAAGGTCAATGTCTATTACCTGGAGAACACCGATGCCACCGAGATGGCCAAGGTGCTGGAAGGCGTGGTCAAGGGGATTAGCGCGCAGTCAACGGCAGTGGGTCAGCCGGGTGCCGCCGCGCCGCAGACATCACCCTTTGAAAGCGGCAAGGTGACCATCACCCCCGATAAAGCCTCCAACTCTCTCGTGATCATGGCCTCGCTCAATGACTACAACAACCTGATTCAGGTGATCAAGAAGCTGGACCGCCGCAGCAAACAGGTCTTCGTGCAGGTGGTGATCGCCGAGGTTTCGCTGGACAAGTCACGGGAACTGGGCCTGCAGGGTGGCGTCATCGGAGCGGGCGTTCTCAATAAGTACCTGACCGTGGCTGGCCTGTATGACCCACTGGGGACACTAACCAGTATCGGCACGGCTCTCGGTGGTCTCAACCAGGCAATCGGAGGCTTACCGAACATCACGGCAGGCCCGGTCAATATTACCGCGGTACTCAAGGCGCTGGACACTAACGGCCTGGTAAACGTGCTCTCCACCCCCAACATCCTGACCTCCGACAATAAAGAAGCTGAGATTTCCGTGGGCGAAAACGTCCCCTTCCAGGGATCGTCCACTTTGACCACCGTGGGCCAAACCCAGTCCATCGAACGCAAGGACATCGGTATCAACTTGAAAATCAAGCCCCAGATCAGTGAGGGCGACTATATCCGTATGGACATCAACCAGGAAATTTCCGCGGTGAAACCCAACAAAGGCCAGGCCATTGACCTGGTCACTACCAAGCGCGCGGCCAAGACCAGCATAGTCGTCAAGAACAACGAGATGATCGTGATCGGCGGTCTGATTCAGGAACAGGAGAACGATTCCGTCAGCAAGGTGCCTTTTCTGGGCGATATTCCCGGCCTGGGCTGGCTCTTTAAAACCGTAAGTAAATCGCGCACCAAGACCAACCTGATGATCCTGCTCATCCCGCACATTGTCAAAGATGCTGCCGATCTGGCGGCAATCTCTGAAAATCAGAAGGAAGGCTTTGCTGCTGCGACACGGAAAACCGAACCATTGGATGTGCTGAAGGAAATTGGGGTCAAGCCGGTGGATGTGCCGAAGGAGAATTCGGGGAAATGAGCGGTGCACAGGATGCGCAAGAGCTGGAGGCCGTGGCGGGCCGGTTGGGGGTTCCCTGCCTGCCCGCCATAAATAGCGGCGACGTGGATGCCGGCCTGCTGGCCAGAGTGCCCCTGAGCTTTGCCCGCGCCAACGCCATCCTGCCCCTGGGCGAGCAGGACGGCACAGTCCGGGTGGCCATTGCCGGAGCGGGGGCCATGCTGGCACTGGATGAACTGCGGCAGAGCTTCGGCAAACCTGTGCAAGCGGTTCTGGTACCGGCCGCCGCCCTGATCGACGCCATCAACCACGCCTATGCCGGCATGTCCGGAACCGCCCGTGAAGTGTTGCTGGAACTGGAGGGTGAAGACCTCTCCACCATCGCCACCGAGTTCAACGACCCCAAAGACCTGCTGGACCTGGCTGACGAAGCTCCGGTCATCCGCCTGCTCAACTCGATCCTGTCCGAGGCGGTCAAGGAGCGGGCCAGCGACATCCACATCGAACCCTACGAGCGCGACCTGCTGGTGCGCTTCCGCATCGACGGCCTGCTCTACGAAAAACTCACCCCGCCCAAGATCATCCAGGATGCCTTAATTTCCCGCGTCAAGATCATGTCCGGCCTCAACATCGCCGAAAAACGACTGCCCCAGGACGGCCGCATCCGCGTGATCGTAGCCGGACGGGATGTGGATATCCGCGTCTCGATCATCCCGACCTTTTACGGCGAACGGGCCGTACTGCGCCTGCTGGACAAAAAGAAGGGCATCCTCTCCATGGCGGATATAGGCCTGGGGGAACAGGGTGTACGCACCATGGAGCGCATGCTGGCCCGCACCAGCGGCATCATCCTGGTGACCGGCCCTACCGGCAGCGGCAAGTCCACCACGCTCTATGCGGCCCTCAACCGCGTCAATTCCAGCGAAAAGAACATCATCACCATCGAAGACCCGATCGAATACCAGATCAAGGGCATCGGTCAGATCCAGGTCAACCCCAAGATCGAACTGACCTTTTCCGCCGGCCTGCGCTCGATCCTGCGCCAGGATCCTGACGTGATCATGGTGGGCGAGATCCGTGATGCCGAAACGGCTGAGATCGCCATCCAGGCCAGTCTGACCGGGCACCTGGTGCTTTCGACCCTGCACACCAACGATGCCGCTACAGCCGTGACGCGCCTGGTGGACATGGGTATCGAGCCGTTCATGATCGCCTCGTCCCTCTCGGCGGTGCTGGCCCAGCGACTGGTGCGGGTGATCTGTCCGCACTGCCGCGAGGAGTACCGGCCGGTGGAACAGTACAGCGGCATAACCCTGCCGGAACGACTCTACCGCGGCCGGGGCTGTGATATATGTTTCGGCATGGGCACCCTGGGCAGAACCGCCATCTACGAGATCATGCCCATCGACCAGGAACTGTGCTCCATGATTATCCGCCGTGCACATGCCGGTGAGATCAAGGAATATGCTGTTTCACGCGGCATGCGGACTCTGCGGGATGATGGTCTGGCCAGGGCCGCTGCCGGCATCACCACCATAGAAGAGGTGCTGCGCGTAACCCAGGACGATTATGCCGACGTACCGCTATAAGGCTTACAGCGCCGCCGGCGCGTCGGTGAGCGGGGTTATCGAAGCCGACTCCGATCGTCAGGCGCTCCAGCAGCTCAAGGGGCAGGGGCTGCTGCCGCGCGAGGTGCACGAGGACATCGCCACGGAAGGCGCCCCGACAGCCTTCTCGTTTCAGCGGGGCATCCCGGCGGCCGACCTGGCGCTGTTCACCCGCCGCCTGGCTACGCTGGTGGCCTCATCCATACCGCTCTTCGAGGCCATGGGGTCGCTCTACGAGCAGGAAGATAGCGGCAAACTCAAACAGGTGCTAGCGCGGGTGCGCGAGCGCATCGCCGAGGGGGCCTCGCTGTCGCGGGCATTCGCCGCCGAACCGCAGGTCTTCGGCGAGAGTTACGTCAGCATGGTGGCCGCCGGCGAGGCCAGCGGCGCACTGGATGCCGTACTGGAGAGCCTGGCCGATTTCCTGGAGGAACAGGAACAGGTCCGCAGTCGCGTGACCTCGGCCCTGGCCTACCCGATTCTGATGATCCTGGTGGGCGGCGGGGTCATGCTGTTCCTGCTGACAATGGTCATTCCCAAAATAGTGGTGATTTTCGAGGACAGCAAGGCCGCTCTGCCGCTGATCACCATCGCCCTGATCAAGCTGTCCCATTTCCTGCGCGGCTGGTGGTGGATACCGGCCGGCCTGGCCATCGTCTCGGTTCCACTGTACCGCAAGGCCATGCTGCGAGACGATCTGCGCCTGAAACGCGATACCCTGCTGCTGCGGCTGCCACTAGCCGGCGGGATGCTGCAGCGCCTGATCCTGGCGCGCTTCGCCCGCGTGCTCGGGCTGCTGCTCTCCAGCGGGGTACCGATCATCCGTGCCCTGGAAATAACCTCCGAGGTGCTGGTCAACCGGGTCTACCGCACCTTTCTGCGGGGGGTGATGGAAGAGGTCGCGCAAGGGGGCAGCCTGTCGGGCAGCCTGCGCAAAAGCCCGCTCTTTCCGCCCCTGCTGGTCCATCTGGCCGGCGTGGGTGAAAAAAGCGGCACCCTGGAGACAATGCTGTTCAAGGCCGGCATCGCCTATGAGCGGGAATTCAATTCACGTCTTGGCCGTCTGATGGGGCTGATGGAACCGCTCCTGGTACTGGGCATGGGTGTGGCGGTCGGAGCCGTCGTGATGGCGGTGCTGCTGCCTATTTTCGAGATGAACCAGCTGATCAGATAACCCCATACCTCTTCCGGAGGATGGGGTTTTTTGTTAAGCGTTCGGCAACCCGACAATAGTGACAAAACCACCTATATAGCGACCGCCGATGGCAACCTATATAGGGATACCGTATATAACCGAGTTGAAAAAATAAAGGGGATTTTATGAAAAGAATTGTTTTTTTGATTTGGGCTTTAGCAACTTCATTGTGCATTGTCAATCAATCAGAAGCCAGTACAGTATGCGTGAACTTTGGCGCAAGTGATTATTCCACCAATGACCCTACGCAGATCACACAGCCAGTTGCTGATAAAATCAGAGACCAATTTATAAAGCAGGTGAAACAACAAATAAATGAGGACTCGCATCTCAAGACAGAGAACATTTGTAATAATGCTGATTTTGCATTAAACGGCCAGTTTTAAAAGATAGATGTAGCTGTAAAAGAACGATTTACATTCACGGGTAAGCAACAAAAACGTCTATACGATATAGAGATAGAAGCAACCCTTACAAACAAATCTGGTGCCGTGCTGGCGTCTATCACAGAGGATGAGGACAATAGTGAATTAGGAGACATATTAGAATCATTGGCACACAAAACAGTAAAGGGCATCAACATCGATGCTACAAGGTGAGGGAACCCCAAAGAGAGCAATAGAGGGTCAGGGGCAGTCCTTGAAAATGAAATGGTCTGAAAATGCGATTCCCAACAACGCCGTTGGACACCGACCGGGCGATAAAACTGCACGGACGGGTCAACAGCGGCCACGTTGAACAGAATAAAAAAAGAGGTCAATGATGAATTTGGTAGTGATCGGCTTGATTGTTGTGTTGGCGAGCATTCTGTTGGCACGAGCTTACTCTGGTTATTTAGGCTATTGCGATAATAGTCGGCCTCTACCTGATGAGTAAAGGCCGTAACAAAATGAACCACTAATAAAATTTCGGGAAATCAGGCCGCGAGCAGCTCTTTCAAAACATCCGGTTTCTTGATGGCAATGGTTATAAGGGACTTTGCCGCGCCCGACGGCACCCGGCGCCCCTGCTCCCACTCCTGAAGGGTGCGGAGCGACACTCCGAGCAACTTGGCAAACTCGCTCTGTGAGAGGCCTATCCTGAGACGAGACGCAGCCAGAGGGGAAACTGCGACAGTAGTCACACGTCCGACCCTGCCGGCTTTGATATCCCGCACGGACTGGAGCAGTTCCTCGGCAATGTTGCGTTTTGCATCACGTTCAAGCAATTTGATTTCATCGAGTGGCATGTTGCATCTCCTCTTTGAGGGCTTTGAGAATGTGGCCAGGAATGCTGTCAACAGCGCTTTTAGCATAAATCAGAAGCAGCCAGATTTCTCCTGCTTCTGTCCGGGCAAAATAGAGAACTCTGACGCCGCCACTCTTGCCGGTTCCACGACGGCTCCAGCGAACCTTACGAACTCCACCGGAGCCGCGCACCACGTCGCCCATATCGGGATTAGCGGCAAGGTATTCCTGAAAGACCCCGTATTCGATGTCTGTCAGGTAGTCATGAACCTGTTTCGTGAATAGTGGCGATTCGATAAAAGTGACCATGGGCTGATTATACGGCAATGACGTACAAAGTCAACCAGCAAATAAATAGGACAAATGTCCAACTAGCGCCCTGACCGGCCCAAAAACCGGCCGGTCAGGCTTATGGCGTTGGCATATTTCAGACACCATCCATCAAAGCGCAAACCGCAAAAGGATACCCGGAATGATGGCCTCACGACTGAAGTGGATTGCACTGCTTGCCAGCTTGACCGCAATACTGTTCTGCGCATGGGCGAAACCTCTGGATACGATTGCCATGCAACGGGTTGATGAGGGCTTCAAGAGGGCGGCAATCAGTTTTGGAACGGCACGGCTGATCGGTGCGGTGATCTCGGTTGCTCAAGGCACCGACGTAAGTATACAGCCCGCCGGTGTTGGCGTGAAGTTTGCCCCGGGGCAGGCATTGAATCCGATTGGTGACCTTGTCGGAAAATTTGCGGATTTGATGCTTGTTGCTACCGTCGTCTTCGGGGCAATGAAGGTGCTGCTCGTCATCGGAGGAAGCACTTGGTCATCTTTGGCCGTAACGGGCACAGCGCTGGGGTGGGTCTGGTATCACTGGCGTGGACGCCTGTCGCCCGTCTGGCTTTCCAAGCTGATCGTCGTTTTGTTGCTCGTACGGTTCGGGGTACCGGTTGTAATGGTCGGAAGTGATGCGATCTTCCAGAGATACATGGCCGATGACTACAAAACAAGCCAGTCCGCACTTGCCGCAACGTCCGGCGTATTGGAATCAGGACCCATGTCCCTGGCGACTTCCGGCATTGAGGGCGGAGTGTGGAATCGGCTGAAGGAATTGATGCCGACGAATATCGATGTGACAGCGCGCATCAAGTCCATGGCTCAGGGAGCGACACAGATCGCCGATCACATGATCAAGGTGATCGTGGTGTTCCTGCTTCAAACCCTGGTGATTCCGTTGCTGCTGTTCTGGGCACTCTATCGGGTGCTCATGGCGCTGTTTCAACTTCCGGTGACCGGTCGTCCCAATAAATCCGCTGAGGAATCTGCCCTCGACTGAAGACGATAGTTTTGAAGAATACAGATAGGGCGAATCCAGGCGTTGAAGCAGGAAGAAGCTGCACCATAACCCCCATTCAAAAAACAAGAGGTGTTTACCCATGGACTTCACGAAAATGTTGCATACCTTCACCGTTGTCCCCTCACTGACCGGGGAGCTGGCCGCGCTGCAGCGCATCGCCTATAACCTGTGGTGGTGCTGGGAGCCGGATGCCATCAGCCTCTTCCGGCGCATGGATGCCGACCTGTGGCTGTCAACCCGCCACAACCCGGTGGAGATGCTGGGGATCCTCCAGCAGACCACCCTGGAGTCGCTCAAATCCGATGAGGGCTTCATGGCCCACCTCAAGATGGTCGATGAAAAGCTCTCCGAGTACCTGGGTGAGCGGACCTGGTTCCAGAAGAACGCCAACGGCGATTCAGAGATGAAGGTGGCCTACTTCTCGATGGAGTTCGGCCTGCACGAATCCCTGCCGATCTACTCGGGCGGTCTGGGCATCCTGGCCGGTGACCACCTCAAGTCGGCCAGCGACCTGGGTCTGCCGCTGGTGGGCGTGGGTCTGCTCTACCGCCAGGGCTATTTCCGCCAGTACCTCAACAACGAGGGCTGGCAGCAGGAATATTATCCGGAGAACGATTTCTACACTATGCCCCTGATTCTGGAACGGGATGAGCAGGGTGCGCCGCTGGAGTTCGAGCTGGAGTTCGGCCCGCGCACATTCCGAGTACACATCTGGCGGGTCCAGGTCGGCCGGGTGCCGCTCTACCTGCTTGACACCAATCTGGAATCCAACAGCCCCGAGGACCGCCTGATCACCGCCCAGCTCTACTTCGGCGACAAAGAGATGCGCATGATCCAGGAGATTCTGCTGGGCATCGGCGGTATCCGTGCCCTGCGCACATTGGGCATCATCCCCAATGTCTGCCACATGAACGAAGGGCATGCCGCCTTTCTGGCCCTGGAGCGGATCCGCCTGCTGATGGACAAACGCGGCGTCACCTTCTCCGAAGCCCGCGAGATCGTCAGCGCCGGCAACGTATTCACGACCCATACTCCGGTCGAGGCCGGCATCGACCACTTCGCGCCCGAACTGCTGGACAAGTTCTTTTCCCGCTACTACAAATCGCTGGGGCTTTCCCGCGAGGAGTTCCTCGGTTTGGGGCGGCAAAATCCGAAAAATCTGCTGGAGACCTTCTGCATGGCGGTGCTGGCCATCAAGCTGGCCGGTCATGCCAACGGCGTCAGCCAGCTGCACGGCGAGGTTTCCCGGGCCATGTGGAAGAATCTCTGGCCGGAACTGCCCGAGGAGCAACTGCCGCTCAACTCCATCACCAACGGCGTCCACACCCGCACCTGGATGTCCAACCACATGGCCAGCCTGCTGATCCGCTATCTGGGCACCCGCTGGCTGGACGACCCGACCGATCACAGTGTCTGGCGGCGCATCTCCAAGATACCGGATGCCGAGTTGTGGCGCACCCAGCAGAGCAGCCGCGAAAAATTGGTCGACTTTGCCCGCAAGCGCCTGAAGGACCAACTGATCAAGGTCGGTGCCACCACCAAGGAGATCGCCACGGCCGATGAAGTGCTCGATCCCGAGACGCTGACAATCGGTTTTGCCCGGCGTTTTGCCACCTACAAGCGCGGCACCCTGCTGCTGGGCGATCTGGACCGGCTGGCACGCATCCTCAACAACCCCGGGATGCCGGTGCAGATCATCTTTGCCGGCAAGGCCCATCCCCAGGACCAGGAGGGCAAGGAGCTGATCCGCCAACTGGTGCAGACATCCCACCAGGAACGATTCCGCCACCGGATCGTCTTCATCGAGGACTACGACATGGAGGTTGCCCGCCACCTGGTGCAGGGAGTGGATGTATGGCTCAACACCCCGTTACGCCCGATGGAGGCCAGCGGAACCAGCGGCATGAAGGTGGCCTTCAACGGCGGTCTCAACATGAGTATCCTGGATGGCTGGTGGTGCGAAGGGTACCAGGGCAATAACGGCTGGGCCATCGGCAAGGGCGAGGTCTACGCGGACGTGGAGTACCAGAACCAGGTCGAGGGGCGCGCCACCTATGACCTGCTGGAAAAGGAGGTCGTGCCGCACTTCTACGAGCGCAGCAGCGATGGCGTTCCCCGCTCCTGGGTTGCGACCATGAAGGCCTCCATGCAAAGCCTCTGCCCGGTATTTTCCACCGCCCGCATGGTTCAGGAATACGCCGAAATGTCGTATCTTCCTTCCTACAACCAGTGGAAACGCTTCGTGGCAGATGATCTGGCCCTGGCCTTGGACCTGGCCCGCTGGAAGGCGCGCATCTTCAAGGCCTGGCCGCAGGTCAGGATCGAGCAGGCCGAGGCGCAGGTCACGGATGCCGTGGCGGTCGGGAGTAAAGTCCCGGTCTCGGCGCGGGTCGCCCTGGGTGACATCCCGGTTGATGAGGTCTCGGTGGAGGGCTATTTCGGGGTGCTCGACTCCAAGGGCAATATCCAGGGGGGCGAGATCGTCCCGCTCGACCACCTGCAAGACCTGGGCAGCGGCGTCCACCAGTTCGGCGGATTGATGGAGTGCCGTTTCTGCGGTCGGCACGGTTTCATGCTGCGGGTCATGCCGCGCCACAGTACACTGGGGAATATCTATGAGCCGGGCTACCTGATCTGGGGGTAGGGTCATTTTGTTTCAAGTTGTCAACTATAAGACCTCAGAGGTTTTCAAAACCTCTGAGGTCTGCCAAAATGATACACACGCAGGATTCCCATGGCCATAACCACTGATATCCAGCAGCAGGTCTTCGACATTCTCTCCAAAGCATCCACCCTTTCCTTTGTCAACTCCGACCAGGAGTCAAGCCCTGTCATCGGGCTCACCCCCGGCCAGCAGGTGACGGCCGAGGTGCTGGCGAGCCTGCCCGACAAGCTGACCCAGGTGCAGATCGGCAGCCAGCGTTTCAACCTGGAGTTGCCGATGGCGGTCCGAACCGGACAAACACTGGAGATGACCTACATCACCAATGAACCCCGAGCTACCTTCGCCATCGCCCGCCAGGGGCGTACCACCCTGCCAGTCAGCCTGTCGGAGGTCTCAAGACTGCTGGGCCAGCTTGCTGACAGCCGGAGCGCCGGGTCACCCGCTGGCATCCTACGGACACTGCTGGACGGACCGCCGCACGACGCAAACCATGCGGGACAGATGTTGCAGCAGGGCATGCGGGAGAGTGGCCTGTTCTATGAATCCCATCTGGCAGGCTGGTTCGCTGGAGAGTATCCGTTGGAAGGGCTCCTGCGTGAGCCCCAGGGACAGCTGTCCCGTCTCAAACAGCAACAGCCGGACACACTGCAACCCCACGAGGGTGTCGCCGACCAGCGCACCCTGGCGATAGTCCATGAACAGCTGACGGCCCTTCAGAGTGGACAGGTGGTGTTCCCGTGCGAGCTGTTTCCCGGTCAGAAGTTGGAGTGGTCGGTTGCACAACGGGATGCGCAGCAAAACCGGCAGGACGAACAGGAGCGCAGCTGGGATACGGCACTCACGCTCGTTCTGCCCAAGCTGGGTGCCATATGCGCCCGATTAACCCTGGTCGGGACCCGGGCCAGCATCGATATACGCAGCGACGAAGTTGTTTCGGCCGGAGTGCTGAACGTGGGACGGCAGGGGTTGGTGGAGCAGATTGAGGCTGCCGGGCTGTCGCCGGGAGAGATCGGAGTCCGTCATGTCGCGCCATAGCAGCAAGGAACGCAAGGCAGCGGCCCTCTCCTACAAACAGGGCTACTACGCCCCGGTGGTAATGGCACAGGGCAAGGGGGTCGTGGCCGAGGCGATCATCGCCTGCGCCCGCGAGGGCGGGGTCTATGTCCACGAATCACCGGAGCTGGTCAAGCTGCTGATGCAGGTGGATACCGACCAGTTCATCCCTCCCGAACTGTACCGGGCCGTGGCCGAGGTGCTGGTTTGGCTGTACCGGATGGAGCAGAAGATGGCCTAGTCCTACCCCGACAGCCCTTCCCACTCACCGTACAATGCCTCCAGTTGGCTGTTTAGGGCCGCATGACGTTCGCCGCCCTCTTTGCCACGCACCAGATCCTCGAAGAAACCGGGCTGACCCATCTCCTTTTCCAGGCGGGCAATCTCCGACTCCGTGCGGGCGATCTCCCGTTCGATTTCACCTTGCCGTTTCTGCCGTTTCTCATCCTCACGCTTGCGCTGCTTTTCTTCCTCGCGGCTCTGCCGGCGGTCTTCCTTGTTGACCGGCGGCAAGGGTTCCGGCGTGCCGGAGTCGCATAGGGACAGGTCTTGTCCCCGTTCGGATTGCCCCGAGGATTGCACGTTTTGGGCACCCGCAAGGGGCACCCCTACAGCACCCGCCGCTTTCTTCCCCAGATAATACTCGTAATCGCCGTAATAGTTCTCTATCCCGCCGGCATCGACCTCGATGATGCGGGTGGCCAGGCCGTTGACGAAATAGCGGTCGTGGGAGACGAAGACCAGCGTACCGTCGAAGGTGCGCAGGGCATCCAGCAGGACCTCCTTGCTGAACAGGTCCAGGTGGTTGGTCGGCTCATCCATCAGCAGCAGGTTGGAGGGGCGCAGCAGCATCTTGGCCAGGGCCAGTCGGTTGCGCTCGCCGCCCGAGAGCACGCCGATCTTTTTGTTGATATCATCGCCGGTAAACAGGAAGGCCCCCAGGATATCCCGCAGCTTGGGCACCATCTCATAGGGTGCGTCGGCGTAGAGTTCATCCCATGCGCTACGCTCGTGATCGAGCACATTGGCCTGATCCTGGGCAAAATAGTCCATGATCAGATTGTGGCCGGCTATGCGCTCGCCGGATTGATATTCAGCTCCCGCCAGCACCGACATGAGCGTGGATTTTCCAGCCCCGTTGTGCCCCACCAGGGCGACCCGCTCACCTTTTTCGATCGACAGATCGATGCCGTTCAGCACGGTATGGCTGCCGTAGGACTTGGTCAGTCCCTTCAGTTCCATGACGACCTTGCCGCTCTTGGGGGCGGTGGGAAAATGAAAGCGGATCCGTTTGCGTTCCGGGGGGATGACGATGCGCTCGACCTTATCCAGCTGCTTGATGCGGGACTGGACCAGGGAGGCCTTGTTGGCCTGGTAGCGGAAGCGGCGGATGAAATCCTCGGTCTTGGCCACCTCATCATCCTGGAGGCGCTTGGCCTCCCTCAAAGCCGCGACCCGCTCTTCGCGCTGTACCAGATAACGCGAATAGCTGCAGTGGTAATCAGCAATGGAGTGGTTCCAGACCTCGGCGATGCGGCTGCAGACCTGATCCATGAAGAAGCGGTCGTGGGAGACCAGGATCACCGAGCCGGGGTAGGAGCAGAGATACTCCTCCAGCCAGTTGCGGGCATCGATATCCAGGTGATTGGTCGGTTCGTCCAAGAGCAGCACATCCGGCCGCTGCAGCAGCAGCCGCGCCAGTGCGATGCGCATCTGCCAGCCGCCGGAGAATTCGCCGCAATCGCGGTACCAGTCATCTTGGGAGAAACCGAGCCCCTTCAGCACTGTGCCGATCTCAGATTCCATGGTGTAGCCGCCCCGATGGCGGAACTGTTCCTGCACTTCGCCGTAGCGGTTCAAAATCTGATCATGGCCCGGGGAGTCGTGGGGCAGACGCTCCAGATCATGGCCGAGGCCGTGCAGTTCCGCCTCCATGGCCAGCAGCTCGCCGAAGGCCGATCGCGCCTCGTGAAACAACAGACAACCGGAGGTAACAATGCCGTCCTGGGGCAGGTAGGCGGCCCGGGCACCGCGGGCAAACTGGATCTCACCGGCCGAGGGCTCGGCCAAGCCGGCGATGATCTTCATCAGTGTGGATTTGCCGGCGCCGTTTTCGCCGACCAGGGCCACGCGCTCACCCTTCTTCAGGTGCCACGAGATTTCAGTGAAAAGAGGATTGCCGGCGAAGTCTTTGGATAGTTGTTTGAGATGGAGCATAGCAGGTGTTGTAGCACAATAAGGATGTTATCGGCAAGTAGCGCAGGGTCTTGCCTTTCAACTCGACAAAATGCCCAGTCGCTCAGCCGCTTCCCGGTAAACCTGCTGCGCCCCGGCATTGAACTGCACGAAGATGATCCGCTCCAGCTCGGGAAACGATACCATCGCCGCCTGGGCCGCCGAAAGGGCGACAACGGCCGCCTCGCGCATGGGGTAACCGTAGACACCGGCGCTGATGGCGGGAAAGGCGATGCTCTTCAGGCTGTGCCGGTGCGCCAGCTCAAAACAGCGCCGGTAGGCGGACGCCAATAGTCCCGGTTCGCCTTTGTCACCACCATGCCAGACAGGTCCGACCGTATGGATGACGTGCCGTGCCGGCAGCCGGTAGCCCCCGCTGATCTTGGCGTCTCCGGTTTCGCAACCTCCCAGTCCGGCGCACTCCTGCAGCAGGTGCGGACCGGCCACGCGGTGAATGGCCCCGTCTACCCCGCCGCCCCCCAGCAGGGTGTTGTTGGCTGCGTTGACAATGGCATCCACCGCCAGCGTCGTAATATCGGCCTGAATGATTTCTATGGTTGCCGGCATACTACCCCCCTGTTAACTTGAATAGATCTTTGATAGCAGGTTTCAGCAAATTTGCAATCAAATCGGATCTTTTCAGGCGAGAGACCACGTGAAAGCAACGCGAAATCAGCCTTTGATGTCGCCTTTGATGCCGATCGTGACGATCTTGAAGGGAATCTGTTTGCCGCTAGCAGCCAGGGCCTGCTGGGCCGCCATAGCAATGCCGCCGCAGCAGGGCACCTCCATCTTCAACACCGTGATGCTTTTTACATCCGATTTGCAGAACAGCTCGGTCAGTTTCTGGGTGTAAAACTGGTTGTCATCCAGCTTGGGACAGCCCATGACAAGCGCCTTGCCCTTGAGAAAGTCCTCGTGGTAACCGGCATAGGCCACCGGCACGCAATCGGCGGTAATCAGCAGGTCGGCACCCTGAAAATATGGGGCGCTGGTAGATACAAGACTGAGCTGGACCGGCCACTGGCCCAGTTGGCTCTGGCGACTGCCGCTCTCTGCCGCGGGCGTTGACTCCTGCGGCCGGTCAAAGCTCATGGCACGGGAACCGGGACAGCCGCCGCCAGCGTGATGGTGAGCCGCCACTGCCGGCTGCGGGGCATGAGCCGGGGCCGGTCGGCCCTGGGCCGCCAGGTGTTTTTTCACCGCCGTCTCATCGAAATCGTCCGCCTCACGCTCCTCAACCGTGATGGCGTCCATAGGGCACTCACCCAGGCAGGCGCCCAGACCGTCACAGAGGTTTTCCGCCGCCAGTACCGCCTTGCCGTTGATGATGGTGATGGCCCCTTCGGCGCAAGATGGTACGCAATCTCCGCAACCGTTGCATTTGTCCGGGTCGATTGTTACAATTTTTCTCAACATAGCGTGTTGCTCCTTACAGTTTATATTTGGGTTAATAACTGATTCTACCTCGTCAGACTGCTATCCGGCTTCTATGATAACCCCTCCCGGCCTCCCCTTGTCAGGGGAGGAGTAAGCCGCTTCCCCGCTGATAAGGGGGGGTGAGGGGGGTTGATTTAAAAGAAGTAGTGCCAGACATAGTCCAGCCGGCCCCTCATCATCAACCTCCGTCCCGCATATCCCATGATCTCCCGCACCTTTTCGCGGCGCGGTGTATCGTAGCAATGGATCCGACAGCGCTTACAGGTCGGTTTTTCGGTCTCCAAAGGGCATTTCAGTCGTTTGGCGATGGCATACTCCAAAAAAGCCGCGCATTCCTGGCAGAGGCGGCGTGCGCCAAGAGCTTCAGGAAGAGACCTGGCCGAGCGTACAGCATCCCGGTGCTTCCCGTCGCAGTAAACCTCCACGAATTTCCCCAGCAGCCTGATATCCTTTTTCTGATGTTTCGTCAGCGCGTCCATGAATGCCATCCTGCCTTTTCTGGCCTGAATCATACATGACACAGGTCAAATATTTCTGCTTTTTCTTTGCACCGACCACTGGTTTGGGATACATTCAATCACTCATATATCTGCCTTTCCCGCGAGGATGTCATGCCCATACCAGCCGTTTCATTTGTAGCAAAGTCCGGTACCGGCATACTGGGCGCAAAAAACAAATTCCTATCCCTGATTTTCCCTGGTTTCAGATCGGCTGTTATCTTCAGTTTTCATTGGAGAAAATAAGGAAAGGGCGCCCATTCACGGCGCCCTTTTCAATTTATGATTTCCGCTTGTTGAACCGATTCAGTTAACGTATGTTCACCATGGAAAGGTGAGAACTTGAAAAAATCTGTCCCGCTTTTTCTCTTCTGGAGGAGTAACCGGCGGCACTGCCGGGGTTTTTCCCTGAACACTGCCGGTCATTGGTCCATCACCAGGATGTAGTGTTGCTTTTTCCCCATTTCAGAACGGTTCCTTTGCCTGCCAAACCCAATCAGACATCATGTATTAAAACCTGGAAGTTCCTTACTGCCTGTTTGCAGGCTTGAATAACCAAGGCTCCCAACAGCAGGATTACTACGAACCCGCCAGGTTTGCAACGGTACAATTTCAGGGAGAATATAAGAAAAATCCAACTAACTCCCAAAACTTCCACAGGAAAAACCTCTCGAACACTAGGATAATTCTTCCGTCACCTTTCCAAAAATAGACCACCCCTTCTTCGTGAAACAACGATGCGAGATTCAGCCAAACTCCACTATAAGCCGGTGGGTTAATCAATTATTGTATGAGGTAATAAGGGATTCATGGTTCTCATTGCGGATTGCGCGTCTGTAGCAGGTTTACCGTAAACGGGATAACAAGCGATATGGTTACTCTTGCCGGGCTTTGTGCGCCTCCGGGCTCCGGTTTTTATAAACGATTACAAGTTGCCTTGTAGTCCACAAACAGAATATAGGAGAATCCATCGTGTTAAAACTGCAAAACATTGTGAAAACCTTGGTCAGCATCGGGCTGATTACTGCATTCCTGGGGTGCGCAACCACCCAAAAACGGGAAACGACCGGTCAGTATATCGATGACACCACCATCACCACCAAGGTAAAAACCGCCATTTTTAACGAACCAGGGCTGAAAACCATGCAAATCACGGTCAACACGTACAAAGGAGTCGTCCAGCTCAGCGGTTTTGTTGATTCGTCACAGAACGCCGATAAGGCCGGAGAAGTTGCCCGCAGTGTTACGGGTGTAGCAGAAGTTAAAAACGACCTCCGAGTGAAATAGTTGCGTTGCCTGTCAGTGGCTAACGCCGCTGACAGCAGCTGTCATATGTACTCCATCCGGAAACCCGGATGAGAAACCACTTGCGGAGGATGTCATGCTCTAGACAATCTAGTGTAATCCTGATAGTGCTGTGGCTGTTGGGACTGGTAACCGCATATACCATGGGCGGCCTGATCCATATTCTGCTGGTAATAGCGCTTATCATGGTGCTGGTAAACGTCATCGCGGGCAGAAGAGCCGTTTAGAATCAGGGATGAATCAAAACCCTGCAGCTCTTGTAAGCGCTGCAGGCATACAAAAACGAGGAGACCGATCATGAATCAAAAAATGAATCTAATCGCTGTTCCGTCCACAGCCATTGTAACGATGCTGGCAATGCTATCCATTTTCATTTTAGCGTCTGTTAATCCGTCTTTTGCCGCCACAGCCAAAAAGAAATCGACGGCGGTTGAACGAACTTCCGCTGTCGATTATACCGATGCCCGCATCAAGAAGCTTCAAGCAGCGATAAAGGTCACCGAAGACCAACAGGTAGTGTGGAGCAACCTTACTCAGGTGATGCGGGATAATGCGAAAGAGTTGGACGCCCTGGGCAAGGACAAGTCGGAAATAACAAAAACCATGAACGCTGTGGAGGCCATGAAATTCCACCGTCAAATTACGGAAGCCCGTTTGGAACAGCAGAAGAAACTGATTCCGGCCTTTGAGGCGCTCTATGTCAGCATGTCGGATGAGCAGAAAAAGGTTACCGATGCCATATTCCGGACAGGCAGACATGGAAAACAGAGGATCAACTGAGCGGTTCCTGATGTTTAACGCGGATTGACGCCAGTCAGGCGATTGGAAAAGATCCATGAATGGAGTGACGTTATGAGCATATCAAGTAAATGGAATTTCAGATCCATGGTCGGGAAAATCACGCTGGGGCTTGTTTTGGCTGGGCTGATCGGCAGTGTGCATGTGGCGCCGTCCTTCGCCGATGATGATGACCATGAGCGCGGGGATCGCTGGGAACGACATGACCACGACCGTTATGAGCACAGGGGTCGTGGCTATGATGAGCGCCACCGCCATGGGCAATACAGACGTGAGCGATACAGGCGCGAGTATCTTCCTTATGGCTACCGGGAACGTGTGTATATTGAGCCGCCGGTAGTGTATGCTCCGCCACCGCCACCGGGTATCAGCATTTTTCTACCGCCGCTCTTTTTTAGTCGCTGAGTTGGTTTAATTGGGCGACAACCCGGGCATGCGCCGAGTTGGACCGGGCTGTCGCTACGCCACAGAAACAATCACCAACACCAAAGTAATCAAGGAGAACGTCATGAAAAACGTACTGAAACTGGCCGCTATTTCGTCATTACTTATTCTCGCTTCTTTTCTGATCAGCGCCTGCGGCGGCGGCACTGAAAATTTTGTACAGGGGAATGGCAAAGTCACCGTAAGCGTCACCGGCAGTTTGGGCGTGGATAACTTGAAAATTGAGGTACATAAAGATTCTACGACGGGAAGCGTAGCTGACAGCTTTACAACGGCGACAACTGCTACATCACCAGTCACACATGATTTCCAATTGACAGTCGGTTCAGATTACTACATTACAATTACTGACATGAAAACACCGGCCAGATACACGAAGCTAACCGATCCTAATAAAATAACGCCGCTATTGACCAGTACCGTTACTCGCTCTGAACCAATGCTGTAAACAGAAGCATACGGTGGATGTAAACCGTAACAACGGCTGATCGGATGATGTGGCTTGCTGCACATGAAATCCAGCATGAAGAAAAGGACACCAGGTTCTTTGCGCCAGGTATTCACTTCCTATACGAAAAAGGTGGTGGAGCGATTCACCACCTTT